>NZ_JBMPIX010000005.1:0-312287 GCF_049341065.1 Pacificoceanicola algae
GCTCCCGTCATTGGTGATGTTACAGCACCCAATGTGGCACATTGCGATGCCGGAAGCGGGAGCCATCCATCCCATCAATGGCCAGGTCGAGCGCATGAACCGTACCATCAAGGAAGCGACGGTGAAACGCTATCACTATGACAGCCACGGGCAGCTTCGAAGGCACCTCGCGGACTTCTTAGACGCCTACAACTTTGCACGTCGCTTGAAGACACTCAGCGGGCTAACGCCTTACGAATACATATGCAAAATCTGGACATCAGAGCCAGATCGATTCATCCTGAATCCGATCCACCAGATGCCGGGACTGAACACCTAGGGAGCTTGGGGTTACGGGTATTATGCCCCAAACCTCTGCATCGCCAACGAAATAAGTCCCAGCCTTGGCAACCTCAAGGTTGCACACCCGCTGCGCGCCACGGTCGACCTCGACGTCCAGCACCAGAACCGAGGCCAGAGATGCCGTCCGCAGGGCATCCCCCGCGACAACCCCCTCGGCCCGGGTCCTGCCCGCATCGACGACGAACATCGGATGCTCTGATGTCACCCCGATCGGCTCGCCGCACTCCACCGTCAGCCAAATCACCTCTGGCGCCGGCCGTTACATCAGAGCGGTGATCGGGAACACGCCCGACACGCCGCTTTCCTCGTCCCGCGCGGCGAATGTCGTTTGATGTCCCATCGCTACCCAAACTCGCAGACTGGGCGAGCCAATGAGAATGCCCCTTATCCGCTCTTCAGGCGCGTCTCATGCGGGCTTTCGCCGTATTGGCGTTTGTATTCGACCGAAAAGCGCCCGAAATGACCCAAGCCGACGTGTTCGCAGATATCGCCGATCGTCCGGTTGCCGGATCCGCTTTTCAGCAGGGCATGTGCCTCGCGCAGACGTGCTGAACGCAGGTATTGCATGGGTGTCACGCCAAGCTCTGCCTTGAAGCTCAATTGCAAGGAACGGGGCGAAATCTGCAGCGCGTCCGCAATGTCGCCCACGGTCATCGCCTCGCCAAGATTGCGATGGATATATGTCATGGCCCGCCGGACATGCAGGTTTTCGGCCTGTTCAACGTCTTCCATCAGCAGGCCGCTGACATCGCTTGGCTGACAGAGCAGGAACCCTTCGATCAGTTGTTCCTCGACAAGCGCCTGGGTGTGCACATTGCCCTTGGCAAAGATGGCGTCTTTCTCGGCCAGCGAAAAACAGGTGCGCAGCGTATGAACCCATTTGTCGACCTCGGCCATGCTCTGATCGACCGCGGTTCGAAAGGTCACCGGACCCGACAGCGCCCGGCCAACCAGGCGTTCAGCGACCCGATTCAACTGCTGGGCATCGATCTGCAACAGAAGCTGCGAGCAGCCCTCGCGCCAGCGCATCGACGCATGACGGTGCGGGTTCAGGACACTGCCCAAGCCGGGGCCGGTTTCCACGTCGCCGGCGGAATTGTCGATCCGGGCCTGTCCCTTCAGCGGGATTTGCACCAGATAGAACGACCCAAGCTCGCCGGGTTCGATTTCGACATCGGCGCCGTACTGAATGTAGTTGAGCGAGGTGGCTTGCCCTTCGGCGCGGTTGTGCACCGCATCGAAGCGCCCGGACCGCGAGACGCGATCCAGCCGGTGGTCGCAGAATTTTCCGGCAACAACGGCCCGCGCTTCGTCCAGGTCACCGGACTGGAACAGGCGGTTTCGCTCCAAAGGCAAAGCTGTGTTCGCGGGTCTTGTCATTGTGGTTTCGCATCTCTCCGGCTGTCACTCTAGCACAGTTTGGCCCTGTGCGGACGAGACATGCAAAATGGATTCGTTTTCTGGATAACCGCTTTGGCCGGGCCTCGGGTAGCCTTGGTGTCACAAGCGAACTGGGAGTCATAACAATGTACACTGGAGAAGGGGTGACCGGATCGGCCGAAGGGTTGGACGGAACCGCATGGAATGTCGTCGGGCACATCTATACGCCCAAGCTTTTGTCGGACAACGCGTTCATCTGGCACGCGCAGATCCCGGCCGAGACCTTCGTTCCGCCGCATATCCATCCGACACAGGATGAATGGATCTACATGCTTGAAGGCGAGCTTGAGGTTGAGTTCGGCTTTGAAACCGGCGATGTCACCGCCCACAAGGCCGGGCCCGGCGACACGATCCGCATGCCCATGGGCAAGGCGCATGGCATTTTCAACCGCTCGGGCAAAGAGGCGACCTGCGTTTTTGGCGTCGCGCCCGCGCGCAAGCTGTTCGAGCTGTTCGGCGAGCTGGACGGTGTCACCGACCCGGCAGAATTGGTGCGCCTGTCCGCCCTGCGCGAGGTGGATTTCCTGCCGCCGCCGCCCGACGCCGGATAAGGAGGCACACCATGGTCAAACGCAAAACTGTCGCCGTCATCGGCGGCGGGGTCTCGGGGCTTGCCGCGGCAAAGGCCTTTGATGAGCGCGGTCACCGGGTGATCGGGTTCGAACGCAGTCACGACTTTGGCGGTGTGTGGGAGCTGTCCCGCTCCTACCCCGGCGTTCAAACCCAAAGCCCCAAGGACCTTTATCGCTACACCGATCTGGCCATGCCGGAGGACTATGCCCAGTGGCCCAAGGGGCCGCAGGTGCATGCCTATCTGCACTCCTACGCCGACAAGCACAAGCTGGGGCGGCTCTTTCAGCTCAACACGGATGTGGTGGGAATGGAACGCCGCGCTGATGGGCAGCCGGGCTGGACCCTGACACTGGAAAGCGCCGGGCGGACGCGCAAACAGGATTTCGATTTTGTTGCGATCTGCACCGGTCAGTTTTCCTACAAGAATGTCATCAGCCATCCCGGCCAAGACGGTTTTGTCGCGCAGGGCGGGCAGGTGATGCATTCGTCGGAATATACCGACCCGGACATCGCCCGGGGCAAGCATTTGGTGGTTCTGGGCGGCTCGAAATCCGCCACCGACATCGCGGTCAACGCGGTGCAGAACGGCGCGGAACAGGTGACGATGGTCTATCGCCAGAATGTCTGGCGCATCCCCTATTTCATTGGCGGCATCAACTTCAAACGGCTGCTCTACATGCGCGCGCAGGAAATGCAGTTCAACAGCTGGAATCGCGGACCGGCGAAGAGGGCCATTGCGGCGCTCACCAAACCGCTTGTCTGGGCCAACTTCCGCGGGTTGGAAACCCTGCTGAAGCTGCAACTGGGTCTGAAGAAGTGGAACATGGTCCCCGACATCCCGATCGAAAAGGAAGCGTCCTGTTCGCTGCCTCTGGTCACGCCGGGATTGTTCGAGGCCCTCAAGAGCGGCAAGCTGAAGCTGGTTCTGGGCAGCTTTGACCAATATGTCGGTGACAGCATCCTGCTGACGACTGGCGAAAAGGTCCGCTGCGATGTCTCGGTTCTGGCGGTGGGCTGGAAGCTGAGTGTTCCGGTCCTGCCCGAGGAATACCGCGCTAAGCTGGTCGAGCCGGATGGGCAATACAAGACCTATCGCCTGTCGGTGAATCCAGACCTGCCGGATATGGGCTTTGTCGGGTTTAACTCCAGCTTCTGCACCGTCCTTTCGGCGGAAATGATCGCCAACTGGCTGGTGCGCTATGCCGATGGTCAGCTTGCCAATCAACCGACCGAGACGCAGATGCGCGAAAACATCGACATGATGCTGAACTGGCGGCGCAAGGAACGCCCGGCGGCCAAGGTCTATGGCGGATTGTGCTCGGCGCCTTTCCACTTCAAGCATTTCGACGAGCTGCTGGCCGATATGGGGGCGAAGAAAAGCAAGCGGTCCAACCCGCTGGCCGAACAATTCTCTTATCCCGATGCGGATGCCTACGGAGATTTCCTGGCCTCGACCCCGCAATACCGGGCCGGATGAAACAGGAGCCTTCGATGCGGGATTGGGACGATGCGTTCAACAACATGGGTCATGTCGAAGGTTCGGAAGCTTTGCCCGGATTCTGGGCAAAGCGTGCCGAGGCCTATCGCCTGGGCACAAGGATCGAGACAGACATCCCCTATGGGCGGGCGCCGCGCGAGGTTTTCGACCTTGTTCGGCCTGATGGCGCGCCCAGGGGCCTTGTCGTCTTTGTGCACGGCGGGTTCTGGATGCGGCTCGACAAGTCCTACTGGACCGACCTCGCGGAAGGGGCGCGGGCAAGCGGTTGGGCGGTTGCCATTCCCAGCTATACCCTGACGCCCGAGGCCCGGATTTCCGCGATCACCCGCCAGATCAGCGCGGCGATAGACGAGGCGGCCAGACTCGTCAGCGGCCCGATCCGCCTGGTCGGACATTCCGCTGGCGGGCACCTTGTCACCCGGATGATCTGCGAAAACAGCCCTTTGTCAGACCAGACCCGCAACCGGGTAGAGCATGTCCTGTCGATCAGCGGCCTGCACGACCTGCGTCCGCTGCGGCATACGGCGATGAACGACACTCTGCGCCTGAGCGCCGAAGAGGCGACCGAGGAAAGCCCCGCCTTGCTGACCCCGCATCCGGGCGCGCGCGTCTCGATCTGGGTTGGCGGTGGTGAACGTCCCGAGTTCATTCGGCAGGCGCGTCTGCTGGACATGATCTGGCAGGGTCTGGATGCGGACACTGACCTGACCATAGACGGGGACCACAATCACTTCACGGTGCTCGAAGGGCTGAAATCGCCGGATTCGCCGATTTGCGCAGCTCTCTTGGGGGCTTAGTCCGAACTGCCGCGATCTATGTAGGCGGTGGCCTCGATCTCGAGCAGCGCATCGTCCTCGACGAGGTCGTTGACGATCAGCATGGACATGGCCGGGAAGTGCTTGCCGAACACGCGCTGATAGGCTTTGCCGACCTCGCGCTGATGCGCCAGGTACTCGGCCTTGTCCTTGACGTACCAGGTCAGGCGTCCGACATCCGTGACGTCGCCCCCGGCGGCAAGGACGATCTCGGCGATGTTGCTCAGCGCCTGTTCCATCTGCGCAATAAAGCCGCCCTGGGCAAAGACTTTGTCCTTGTCCCACCCGATCTGGCCGCCGATGTGCAGGGTGCCATCGGGCATCAACATGCCGTTGGCATAGCCAAGGGCGGGTGCCCAACCTTCGGGGTGAATGGTCTGCGGTTTCATGTCTCTGCCTCCATCAAGTCTTTGATCCGGGCGCGCACAGGCGCGGGCCAGGGCGCGGGCCGGCCTTCACCGTCGACGCAGACAAGGGTCTGGTCAGCCTCGAAGCAGGCCACCTCCTGCCGCACCGCCCGGGTGGTCAAAGACAGGCTGCTGCGGCCGAGCCGTGTCAGGGTCAGGCGCAACTCCAACTGGTCGCCATGGCGACAAGGCGTCTTGAAACGGACGTCAAAAGCCGCAGTCGGCACGCCTGCGTTCGGAAGCATCTCTTCGAACGGCCAGCCGAGAACATCGCTGAACAGGCTTTCGACCGCGTCATTGATCATCTCGAAGAAGCGCGGGTAAAAGACGATGCCCGCCGGGTCGCAATGCTTGAACAGCACCTTTTGCGGAAAAGTAAAATGCATCAGGTCACTTTCGATTTCGTCTGGTACTTGGGATCGCGCCAAAGCTCGCCCTTGATCACGTCTTCTACAATCTTCGCCGCTGCAACCACATCTGCCGTGTCGATGTAAAGAGGCGTGAAGCCGAAACGCATGATATCCGGCGCGCGGAAGTCGCCGATCACGCCCCGGTCGATCAGGGCCTGCATCGCCTCGTAGCCGTGATCGAAGGCGAACGAGACCTGGCTGCCCCGTTCGGCGGCATTGCGCGGCGAGGCGAGGGTCAGCGCGGGGCAGCGGGCCTCTACCTCGGCGATGAAGGTTTCGCACAGCGCGACAGAGGCCGCGCGCAGGTCGTCCATGTCGACCCCCTCCCAAACGTCAAGCGCGGTATCCAGAATGGAAAGTTGAACGATCGGCGGGGTGCCGACGCGCAGCCGCTCGGTCGACAAGGCGGGGCGGTAGCCGGGCTCCATCGCGAAAGGCGCGTCATGGCCCATCCACCCGGCAAGGGCCGGTTCAATTGTCTCGACGATGTCAGGCCGGGCATAGATGAAGGCCGGGGCGCCGGGGCCGCCGTTGAAATACTTGTAGGTGCAGCCCACCGCAAATTCGGCCTTGGACCCGGCCAGATCCAGTGGCAGGGCGCCCGCGCTATGGGCGAGGTCCCAGATCATCACCGCGCCGACGCTATGGGCCTTTTCGGTGATCGCCTTCATGTCGTGCAGGCGTCCAGAGCGGTAATCGACATGGGTCAGCATCACCACTGCGACCTCTTCGGTGATGGCGTCGGCCACGTCCTGGGGCGCGGGGGTGCGCAGCGCGTAGCCCTGGTCGATGGTGCCGATCAGGCCCTGCGCCATGTAGAGGTCGGTTGGGAAATTGCCGCTGTCCGACAGGATGACACGGCGGTCGGGCCGTATCTTCAGCGCCGCCGCAAGCGCCTGGTAGACCTTGATCGACAGCGTGTCCCCGGTGGCCACAGACCCTGTGGGCGCGCCGATCAGCCCTGCGATCCGGTCGCCCACGCGGGCCGGCAAGGAGATCCAGTCCGATGTGTTCCAGGCGCGGATCAACTGCTGACCCCATTCGTTGGAAATCACCTCGGCAGCGCGCGCCCCGGCGCCCTTGGGCAGGGGGCCCAGCGAGTTGCCGTCGAGATAGATCACGCCTTCGGGAAGATCGAAGAGATGCTTGCGGGGCAGGGTCATAGCTCACCTCTCAGGTGCCAGAGTTCCGGGAACAGTTCGACATCCAGCATCTTGCGCAGGTAGGACACCCCCGCTGTGCCGCCAGTGCCGCGCTTGAAGCCGATCACGCGCTCGACGGTTGTCACATGGTTGAAGCGCCAGCGGCGGAAGTAGTCTTCGAGGTCCACCAGCTTTTCGGCCAGCTCATAGAGCGACCAATGCGCGTTGATGTTCTCGTAGACGGTCTTCCAGCGGGCCTGAATCTCGGGCTTTGCCGCGTGTGGCGTATCAAGCTGCGGGGCGGGCATGGCCGCCTCATTGCCGTCGAGGGTGTGGAAGAGGTGCCGCACGACCTCGTCATAGAAACTGGGCCGCGCCAGTTCGGCGGTTAGCATGGCGTGGACATCCGGCATATGCGCGTGGGGCTTCATCATGTTGGGGTTCCGATTGCCCAGAACATACTCGATCATGCGGTACTGGTAGGATTGAAAGCCCGACGACGGGCCCAGGGCCTCGCGGAATGTCGTGTAATCCGCCGGGGTCATGGTGCGCAGCACGTCCCATTGGTTGTTGAGCTGCTCGAAGATGCGGCTGACGCGAGCCAGCATCTTGAACATGGTCGTGGTATCGTTCGCGCGTAGCGCATCCCGCGCCGCGCCCAGTTCGTGCAGGATCAGCTTCATCCAGAGCTCGGAGGTCTGGTGCTGAATGATGAACAGCAACTCGTCATGCGCCGCGCTTAGCGGGGCCTGCGCGTTCAGGATCGGGTCGAGGTTCAGGTAATCGCCATAAGACATGGCGTCCTTGAAATCCATCCGGGCCCCGCCGGTGCCGGGATCGTAGGCGCCACTGCTCATGTCGACGTGCCTTTCAGTTTGAAACGCTGGATCTTGCCGCTCTCGGTCTTTGGCAGCGCTTTGGTGAAAACGACCGAGCGCGGGTATTTGAAGGGCGCGATGGTGGCCTTGACGTGATCCTGCAACAGCTTGACCAGCGCATTTGACGGTTCCTCTCCGTCGCTCAGAACCACATGGGCCTCGACGAGCGCGCCGCGATCATCGTCCGGCACGCCGATCACCGCGCATTCCGCCACGGCCTCATGAGCCAGCAGGGCGGCTTCGACCTCGGGGCCCGCGATGTTGTAGCCGGAGGACACGATGATGTCGTCGCTGCGGGCGGCGAAATGGAAATAGCCGTCCGGGTCCTGAGTGAAGCTGTCGCCCGAGATGTTCCAGCCGTTCTGGACGTATTCGTCCTGCCGTTCGCCGAACATGTAGCGGCAGCCGGTCGGCCCGCGCATCGCCAGCCGCCCGATTTCGCCGCGCGGAAGCTCGGTGCCGTCCGGTCCGACCACCTTGGCCTCGTAGCCGCCGACCGGCTTACCGGTGCAGGCGGGCCGGTGATCTTCGAACCTGTTGGTGATGAAGATGTGCAGCATCTCTGTCGCGCCGATCCCGTCCAGCATCGGCTTGCCGGTCTTGGCCTTCCACTCGTCATAGACCGGGGCGGGCAGGGTTTCGCCGGCCGAGACAGCAGCGCGCAAAGACGACAGGTCCGCCCCGTCCTCCATGGCCCGCAGCATGGCGCGATAGGCGGTTGGCGCGGTGAAGCAGACGGTGGCTTTGTAGGTCTCGATGATCTCGACCATGTTCGGCGGCGAGGCATTTTCCAGCAAGGTGGCCGTCGCGCCGAAGCGCAAGGGAAAGATCGCAAGGCCGCCCAGCCCAAAGGTGAAGGCCAAGGGGGGAGAGCCGACAAAGACATCGTCGGGCTGGACGTTCAGCACTTCTTTGGCGTAGCCGTCCGCAATGATCAGCAGGTCGCGGTGAAAATGCATCGTCGCCTTGGGGTTGCCGGTCGAGCCGGAGGTGAAGCCGATCAGCGCCACATCGTCCTGCGCCGTCTGGACCGAGTCGAATTGCACCGGTTTGGTCAGGGCCAGACGGTCAAGCTCGGCATCGTGGTTCGCGGTGCCGTCAAAGCCCGCAACGGTCTTCAGATATATGCTGCCCTTGGCGCAGGCCGTCATCTCGTCCATCAGCCGCGTGTCGCAGAGCGCGTGGGTGATCTGGGCCTTCTCGACATATTTGGCCAGTTCCCCGGCGCGCAGCATCGGCATGGTGTTGACGACCACGGCTCCGGCCTTGGTCGCCGCCAGCCAGCAGGCCACCATGGCAGGGTTATTGGCCGAGCGGATGAGGATGCGGTTGCCCGGCTTGACGCCCAGATCGTCCACCAGCGTATGGGCCAGCCGGTTGGTCCAGTCCGACAGTTCCTTGTAGGTGCGCTGGCGTCCGTTGCCGATCAATGCGATGTAATCCCCGAACCCCTTGGCGACCATGGCGTCGGTCAGCTCCCACCCCGCATTCAGCCTGTCGGGATAGTCGAAGCCGTCCAGCTTCAGCTCGGGCCACTGGTCTTCCGGGGGAAGATTGTCACGGGTGAAGGTGTCGGAGTGTGCGGTAGGCCTCAGCATCGTCATCTCCCCTGAAAGGCGTTGAGGGCCTGGCGCGCGATGATCACGCGCTGCACGTCCGAGGCACCCTCATAGATGCGCAAGGCCCTGATTTCACGATAGAGTTTCTCGACGGTCTCGTGCGATTTGACGCCATCGCCGCCGTGCAGTTGCACCGCCTTGTCGATGATGTGCTGCGCCTGATCTGTGGCGAAGAGCTTGGCCATGGCGGCCTCGCGCGTCACCCGGGGGGCGCCACTGTCCTTGGTCCAGGCGGCGCGGTAGACCAGCAGCGCGGCCGCATCCACATCCAGCGCCATGTCGGCGATATGTCCCTGCACCATCTGCAGATCGAAGAGCGGCGCGCCCTGGATTTGCCGCGTCGTCACGCGCGCCAGGGTTTCATCCAGGGCCCGACGCGAGAAGCCAAGGGCCGCCGCCGCAACGGTTGAGCGGAAGACATCCAGCACCGACATGGCGATCCTGAAACCCTGTCCTGGTTCCCCGACCATCGCAGTCGCGGGCACGCGCATCTCGTTGAAGGTCAGCGTCGCCAGCGGATGCGGCGCAATGGTTTCGAGCCGTTCGGTGATCTCAAGGCCCTTGGTGTCCGCAGGCACGATAAAGGCCGACATGCCCTTTGCGCCGGGCGCCTCTCCTGTGCGGGCAAAGACGGTGTAGACATCGGCGATCCCGCCGTTGGATATCCAGGTCTTCTGCCCGTTCAGGACAAAGTGATTGCCGTCGCGCGCCGCGCTCATAGTGTTGGCCGCCACGTCCGATCCGCTGCCGGGTTCGGTCAGGGCGAAAGCCGAGATGGCTTTGCCCGCGCGGGTGAGCGGCAGCCAGTCTGCCTTTTGTTCTGGCGAGCCGAAGAGGGAAATCGCGCCTGTCCCCAGCCCCTGCATGGCAAAGGCAAAATCCGCGAGTCCGTCATGGCGGGCCAATGTCTCGCGGATCAGGCAGAGCGTGCGCACGTCCAGCTTGCCGTCTTCGGCCCCCGAATGCTGGGCGAACCCGGCCTTGCCCAGCATCGTCACAAGCTGGCGGCAGGCGGCGTCCGTGTCGGAATGATCGACCGCAGACAGGTGATCCGTGGCCCAAGCGTCCAGAGACGCGGCCAGGTCGCGATGCCGATCCTCGAAGAACGGCCAGTCTAGAAAGCTCTTGTCCGCCATCAGTCGCCCTCGAACACGGGTTTTTCCTTGGCCACGAAGGCCTGATAGGCGCGGTGAAAGTCCTGCCCCTGCATGCAGATCGCCTGCGCTTGCGCCTCGGCTTCGATGGCCTGCTCGATGGACATGGACCATTCCTGCGCCAGCATGGTCTTGGTCATCATGTTGGCCCAGGTCGGCCCGTCAGCGATGCGCCGCGCCAGCCCCTGCGCCATCTCCAGCAGCTCCTCCGCTGGCACCACCTTGTTGAAATAGCCCCAGGCGGCGCCTTCCTCGGCCGTCATCGACCGGCCCAGGTACAGCAGTTCCGCCGCCCGGCCCTGCCCGATGATGCGGGGCAGGATCGCGCAGGCCCCCATGTCGCAGCCCGCCAGCCCGACGCGGTTGAACAGAAAGGCCGTCTTAGCCTGGGGCGTGGCGATCCGCAGATCGGAAGCCATAGAGATGATCGCCCCGGCGCCTGCGCAGACGCCATCCACCGCCGCGATGATCGGCTTGCCGCAGTGCACCATCGCTTTGACCAAGTCGCCGGTCATGCGGGTGAAGGCCAGAAGGTCTTTCATGGTCATCTTCGTCAGCGGTCCGATGATGTCATGCACATCGCCGCCAGAGCTGAAGTTGCCGCCATTCGGGGCGAAGACCACGGCCTTGACCTCGTCGCTGTAGTGCAGATCCCGGAACCAGTCGCGCAGCTCTGCGTAGCTTTCGAAGGTCAGCGGGTTCTTCCGCTCTGGCCGGTCGAGCGAGACGGTCGCGATGCCCTCCTCGATCCTGCACAAGAAGTGCTCTGTATCAGTCCGCATCCGTTTCCTCCGCCAGTGTTTCGTTGAGTCGGTCGAGCCGGGCGATCATGCCGCTGACATCGTCCGCATCCAGACCGCCAAGAATTTCGTCGATCCAGGCTTCGTGTTCGGCAGAGTGCAGGGCGAACATCTTTTGCCCCTTGTCCGTCAGCCGCACCAGATTGGCGCGCCGGTCGCCGGGGATCGCGACGCGCAGGGCCAGCCCTTCCTCGGTCAGTTTGTCGACGATGCCGGTGATATTGCCCCCCGAGACCTTCAGCATGCGAGAGATCTCGCCCATTTTCAGCCCGTTCGGCGCCCGCGACAGGGCCGACATCACGTCGAAGCGGGGCAGGGTCCAGTCGTGCTCGCGGCGCAGCCTGCGCCGCACCTCGTCCTCGATGGACCGGCTGGTCTTGAGCAGTTTCAGCCAGAGGCGTAGCCGCTCTTTCGACAGGGGTGCGGCGGGGGTCTGGGGACGCTGTGTCATATTTCCCCTCCTGACAGGGTCAGCGCCTGTCCGTTGACCGAGCGCGCTGCTTCGGAGCACAACCAGAGTACGGCCCCGGCGACCTCGTCGGTCTGGATGAAGCGTTTTTGCGGATTGTTCGCATACAGGGCCGCGCGGGCCTCGTCCTCGGTCTTGCCGGTTTTCTCGACGATGTTGGCGATGGATCGCTCCAGCATCGGTGTCTCGATGAAGCCGGGGCAGACCGCGTTGACCGTAATGCCCGTGCGCGCCAGTTCGAGCGACAGTGCGCGGGTCAGGCCGACGACGCCGTGCTTGGCCGCGCAATAGGCGGCGACGTAAGGGTAACCTTTCAGGCCAGCCGTCGAGGCGATGGCGATCATCCGCCCCCATCCGGCGGTTTTCATGTCGGGCAGGGCGGCGTGCCAGGCGTTCGAGACGCCGATCAGGTTCACGGACAGCATGGTTTGCAGGTGGTCTGGTGTCATCTTGGCGAACGGCACGCTGTCGGCGGCGCCTGCATTGGCGACGACCCCTGTGATCGGTCCTTGCGCCTCGCGCGCCGAGTCAAAGGCCTGGCTGACGGCCTGCGCATTGGTCACGTCGCACAGCTGGTAGGGCAGCCCTTGGTCTTTCAGCGGCGGCTCTGATCGGCCCATGATTGTCACCCGGGCACCGGCCTCGGCCAGGGTCCGGGCGGTTTCGGCCCCGACACCCGTGCCGCCACCTGTGACGACGATATGCTTGCCCCTGATGGTCATACCCGGATCGCTTCTGCTTCGCGGTCGGCCAGACGCCAGCTCTGGTCGCGGCCCGCCTCGTAGGGCTTTGGCCACGGGGCGAGGCGGTCGCCGATCTTCGCGCCTTCGTGGAGGGTCCAATAGGGGTCGGCCAGATGTGGACGGCCTACGGCCACCAGATCGGCGCGCCCTGCCATCAGGATCGAATTGGCGTGATCGGCCTCGTAGATATTGCCAACCGCCATGGTCCTGAGGCCCGCGTCGTTGCGGATACGGTCCGAGAAGGGCGTCTGGAACATCCGCCCGTAGACCGGTTTGGCCTCGGGAGTGGTCTGGCCGGCCGAGACGTCGATCAGGTCGGCCCCGGACTCGCTGAACATGCGGGCGATCTGAACCGCCTCGTCGGGGGTGATGCCTGCCTCTCCAACCCAGTCATTGGCCGAGATCCGAACCGACATCGGCTTGGCCGCAGGCCAGACCGCGCGCATCGCCTCGAACACCTCCAGAGGATAACGCATGCGGTTTTCGAGGCTGCCGCCGTACGCATCCGTCCGGGCATTCGACACTGGCGAGATGAACGACGAGATCAGGTAGCCGTGCGCCGCGTGCAGTTCGATCATGTCGAACCGGGCGCGTTCGGCCATCTGCGCCGCGCTGACGAACTGATCGCGGATTTCGTCCATTTCAGAGCGCGTGATCTCACGCGGGCTGGCGTTGCCTTCGGCCCATGGGATGGGCGAGGCGCTGACGAGATCCCAGTTACCCTCGGCCAGTGGCCTGTCCATGCCTTCCCAGCCGATATTGGTCGAACCTTTTCGTCCCGAATGGCCGATCTGGCAGCAGATCTTGGCGTCGGTGAAGCTGTGCATGAAACCCGTCAGGCGCGACCAGGCGGCCTCATGCTCGGGTGCATAAAGCCCCGGGCATCCCGGCGTGATCCGGCCCGTCGCGCTGACGCAGGTCATTTCCGTGTAGACCAGTCCGGCCCCGCCTTTGGCCCGTTCGCCATAGTGGCTCAGGTGCCAATCGTTCGGGCACCCATCCTCGGCCATGTATTGCGCCATTGGCGAAACAACGATGCGGTTCTTCAGGGTCATGTCGCGCAGCTTGATAGGCACGAACATCGGCGCCCGCACCGGTGCATCCGCCGCCAGCCCTGCCTGCGTCATGAACCACCGCTCGGCGCTTTCCATCCATTTCGGGTCGCGCATCCGCAGGTTTTCATGGCTGATGCGCTGCGACCGGGTCAGCATCGAGTAGTTCAACTGAACCGGGTCAAGGCCGAGATACCGCTCCACCTCTTCGAACCACTCCAGCGAGTTGCGCGCGGCGGATTGAAGGCGCAGCACCTCCAACCGGCGCTCTTCCTGGTAGCGGGTAAAGGCGGCCTCCAGACCGTCTTCGGTATGGATGTACTCGGCCAAAGCGATTGCGCTTTCCATGGCCAGCTTGGTGCCGGACCCGATGGAAAAATGCGCCGTAGCCGAGGCATCGCCCAGAAGCACGACGTTGTCGTAGTGCCATGTTTCGCACAGAACGCGGGGGAAGCGCAGCCAGGCCGAGCCGCGGATGTGGCTGGCGTTGGTCATCAGCGCATGACCGTCCAGATGTCTGGCAAATATCTTTTCGCAGACCGCGATCGTCTCTTGCTGGCTCATGTCGCCAAAGCCGAACCGGTCGAACGTCTCCTGCGCGCATTCCACGATGAACGTCGCGGTGTCATTGTCGAACTGGTAGGCGTGGACCCAGATCCAGCCGTTCTCGGTCTCTTCGAAAATGAAGGTGAAGGCGTCGTCGAACTTCTGATGGGTGCCCAGCCAGACGAACTGGCATAGCCGCTGGTCGATTTCGGGTTTGAAACTGTCAGCATAAAGCGTGCGGGTTTTCGAATTCAGCCCGTCGCTGGCGACCACCACGTCGAAGTCCTTGCGGTAGTCCTCGGCGCTTTGCACCTCGGTTTCGAAGCGCAGATCGACACCCAATTCGCGCGCCCGGTCCTGCAGCAGAAGCAGCAGCTTTTTGCGCCCGATCCCGCAAAAGCCATGCCCGGACGAAACATGGGTCTCACCCCGGTAATGCAGCGCGATGTCGTCCCAGTAGGCAAAATTCTCGCCAATCGCCCTGGCGCTGACCGGGTCGTTCTTGGCGAGGTTTTCGAGTGTCTCATCCGACAGGACCACACCCCAGCCAAAGGTGTCGTCAGAGCGGTTGCGCTCGATGACGACCACCTCGGCCGATGGGTCGCGCAGCTTTGTCGAAATGGCGAAATACAGGCCCGCAGGCCCCCCACCCAAACATGCAATCCGCATCGCGATCTCCCTTTTGGTCGCCGCAACCCTAGTGCCGCGCTTTCCAACGACGGTACGCGAGTCGTCCATTTATTTCAAGTTTGAAATGTTTTTGCTTGAAGCTTACCAATTCGCAACAGCATCCAGAATCGGAGGCGGACGATGAGGAACAGCGACCACGGCCAAACCCCCCCGGTCAGCCCGGACACCGCGCGCGCAAAACCAGCCCGGCTGGTGTGAGACGATCCCTTTCTGCTCGATGCGATGCTGAGCGAAGAAGAGCGCATGATCCGCGACACGGCCCATGCCTATTGCCAGGAAAAGCTGAAGCCCCGCGCGTTGCAGGCCAACCGGAACGAGGTCTTCGACCGGGAGATCATGTCCGAAATGGGCGAGCTTGGGCTGCTTGGCCCGACCCTGCCCGAAGACTAAGGTTGCGTGGGGGCGACCTACGTGGCCTACGGGCTTGTCGCCCGAGAAGTGGAACGTGTTGATTCCGGCTATCGCTCGGCCATGTCCGTTCAAAGCTCGTTGGTGATGCACCCGATCTTTGCCTATGGCACCGAAGAGCAGCGCCGAAAATACCTGTCGAAACTTGCCAGCGGCGACTTCGTGGGATGTTTCGGCCTGACGGAACCGGATCACGGGTCCGATCCGGAGTCGATGATCACCCGGGCGGTCAAGGTCGACGGCGGATACAGGCTGAGCGGCGCCAAGACTTGGATTTCGAACAGCCCGATTGCCGATGTCTTTGACGTCTGGGCTAAATCGGATGCGCATGGCGGCAAGATCAAGATCAAGGGCAAGTTCTCGTTGCGCGCCTCGATCACCGGCATGATCCTGATGGACGAGATCTTTGTGCCCGATGAAGACCTGCTGCCGAATGCGGAAGGGCTGGCGGGCCCGTTCGGCGGGACTGTTGCATTAGTTGACTGAGGCCGTTCGGAGAGTTTGATGGGCTCGGCGGGTCATGCAGATGCAAAGAGCTGGCTGACAAACTGGATCTCGCCGAGAACGCCTGGATGTTTGTGATGGATGTGGCCGCGTTTGATGGTTCGAATTGTCTCGATCCCGCTGAGGGTCGCTTTGGCTGATCGCAAGGATCGAAAGCTTGGCCGATACCCGAGCAACCGTTTCATGGCGGCGTGATCGCTTTCAATCCGATTGTTACGCCACTTTTTGTCGACATGCCGAATGCTGTCAAAATACGGGTCATACCGATGATTAATCTCGCGAATGGCACGTCGATAGGTCGGGGCTTTGTCGGTACATATCGTGACCGGGCGATGCAACCGTCCGCGTTCAATCGCTTTGTTGTGAAAGGCTTTGGCAGCCTTTGCGTCGCGCCGCGCAGTAAGACGAAAATCAATCATCTGCCCGTTCGCATCGACAGCGCGCCAAAGGTATCGCCATTTGCCGCCGATGCGAATGTAGGTCTCGTCCACATGCCAATCGACGCTGGCTCTGCGCAAGTGCGCCTCGGTGCGCTTCGACAGTTCAGGGCCGAACTTTTGCACCCAGCGATAGACAGTCGATCGATCAACCGTGATGCCACGCTCTGCCAGCAGATCGACAACGTCCTGATACGACAGCGGGAAGCGCAGATACCAACGTACCGTGCACAGGATGACCTCGCGTGGGAAACGGTGATGCTGGAACGGTGACTTACGCGGCATGCCCGACCTCAAAAAACCAAGCGTGGCCAAAACCCGCGATTAATGCACCAGTCCCAATCTGCAAATTCTGGAGTTCAAAGCCAGATCGACTCATCCTAGGTCCGATCCAAAAAATACCGGGACTGAACACCTAACATCCATTCTGGACGACCAGTGGGGCCCTGCCACTGCCGTTTCACCCGATAGCCTATTCCGTGAAGAGCGGTGCGTAGGTGAAACGGTCTTTTTGCGAAAACAGCGCCCTGCCGATAGGCATTCCGTATAAATGGCTCAAGTTCTCCTCGCTCAGAACATCCCTGGTCTTGCCCGACCGATGGGACGATCTGTCGTTCATTAGCAGGACATCGGTGGCGATTTCCACTGCGTGTTGCGGCGCGTGTGTCGAGAACAGGATGGTAATACCGTGATCCTCGCTTAGCCTGCGCATCACGTTGATGACAACATCCTGGTTCTTGTAATCGAGTGCGGCACAGGGTTCGTCCATCACCATGATCTGGCAACCCGATGACAGAGCCTGCGCGATCAGGACCAGTTGACGCTGGCCGCCGCTAAGCTGGTTGTAAACCCGTTCCTCGAGGTGAGAGATTTTGAGCAAGTCGAGGAACCGCCGGGCTATGTCATAGTCTCTTTTCCCCGGCGCGCCGAACAGCCCCAGGTGCCGGGCACGGCCCATCAGAACGATGTCCATGACGGAATAAGAGAACGCCACACCAAAGAGTTGCGGCACGAAGCCAACCTCGCCAGAGATCGAAAGCCTTCCGCTTGCGGGTTTGATCACGCCGATCAACGTTTCCAGCAACGTAGTCTTACCGATGCCATTGGCTCCAAGCACCGCGAGAATACTACCGCGCGGCGCGGTAAAACTGTAGCCCTCAATTATGGTGGTTCCGCCGCGCCGAACGGTCAGGTCCGAGACCTCAATCATCGTTCCAGCCGCCTTTCAGGTGAATGCGTCGCAGGATAATGGCAAAGACCGGAACCCCGATCAGGGCGGTTATGATCCCAAGTGGGATTTCCGAGGTGGTGATGGTGCGGGCCAGATTGTCGACCAACAGCAGATAGATCGCGCCCAGAATGCCTGCCACCGGCAGCAGCCGGACGTGGTTGGCGCCGACCAGCGTGCGCGCGATATGCGGGATAACCAGGCCGACCCAGCCGATGATGCCCGACGTGGCCACCACCCCCGCCGAAATCATCGCGGTGGCAATAAGCAGGGTCCATTGCACCAGCACCACAGGCGTTCCCAAAGCGCGGGCGCGTTCCTCGCCCAGTGACAGGATGTTAATTTGATACCGAAGCAGATAGATCACGATCGACGCCGGACCCACCGCGACAGCAATCAACAGTACATCGGTGTAATTGCTCGAGGCGATGCTTCCCATCAGCCAGTAGGTGATGGCCGGCAGTTTCTGGAACGGGTCAGCCAGCAGCTTGGCAACCGATATCGCGGCCGAAAAAAAGGCCGAGATTACCACACCGGCCAATACCAGAGTCAGCACCGATGTCCGCCCTTTAACGCTGGCCAGGAACTTGACCAGAACGATGCTGCTGATCCCGAAGACGAATGAGATCGAAAGCAACCCGTACCCATGAATGCCCAGCAGGATGGCCAGCGTCCCGCCAAATCCCGCCCCTGACGTGACGCCAATTATCCCGGGATCGACGAGCGGGTTGCGAAACATACCCTGCAGCGACGCACCCGAGATCGACAGTCCGAATCCCACCACAACGGCCGCAAGTATGCGCGGCAGTCGCACCAGTTCGACGACGGTTTCCTCGACAGGGGCCCAACCCGGCGTAGCCACCGGGACGATGTTATCCCACAGGATCAACGCCACATCGCCAACGCTCAGATCGTAGCGGCCGAGCGTCACCGAATAAAGGATGCTGCAGACCAATAGGGCCAGCAGGCCGGGTATCATAGGTACCGATGCCAGAACGGCAACGATGCCCGGCCTGTTTCGCCCGTCGGTCAGCGAGGTCTCAGTTGAAGGTTTCAACGTAGCCAACAGACCCGGAATTCTCTTCCATTTCGAGAATGCTACCGATCTGAGCCTCGGTCAGCGAGGCACCATAGATCGATTGATATCCGCGGAC
Source organism: Pacificoceanicola algae (assembly GCF_049341065.1). NCBI lineage: Bacteria > Pseudomonadati > Pseudomonadota > Alphaproteobacteria > Rhodobacterales > Roseobacteraceae > Pacificoceanicola > Pacificoceanicola algae. Next base: position 18,310 of record NZ_JBMPIX010000005.1, read on the forward strand.
CACCTCGTTGCGGAAATCCGGCGCGATCTGCTTGCCATGCGCAACCAGCGCCACCCAAGGCGTGGTGAGATAAATCTCCGGCGCGTCGGGGGTGCGTCCGAAGGCTGGCATCTTATAGACCCGCTTGTTCTTGATGGCTTGCAGCGATGCCAGGATCGGATTGGAATAGAACGCGTCGGGTGTCAGGTCTTTCGCGTAGGGCGGTATAAGGATAGTCTGCGGATCCCAGGCGAACAGTTGTTCAAGATCGACGGTCTTCCACCATTCGCCGGTATCGTCGGCGGCCAGATTGACCACGCCACTGAGGGTGAAATTCTGCGAGCCGTTGGCGATCACTCTGATCTGGTCGTTCAACTGGTCTACCTGAAGCACGCTGACAAAACTGTCTTCGCTCATGCCGGTCATGGTGGTGGTCAATGCCTCGGCGGAATCGTCCTGCAGGGCCAGCAGCATATCAGCCCGCTCTGGCTTGCCGGTGATGTAGCCGCTCAGTTTCAGGTAGTCACGGCGCTCCTGCTCGGTGCAGCAGGCCCATCCGACGACCCGCAAGCCGACGCGTTCCAGCGGTTCGATGATCTTGGGATCGTGGGTCCACTGGATGATCAGGTCCGGGTTCAGTTCCAGGATCGCCTCGACGTTGGGGGCGAACCCCTCGCGCGCGGCGGTGGCTTTCAGATTTGACATCTCGGGAATGATTTCGGTGTAGATGCCGGAGGTGAAATAGCGATCAAGCGAATCCTTGTTCATCCCGACGATATGTTCGGCCGTCTCGTCAACGGCACGATAGATGATCGGCGCGGACCGAACGATGGTCACCACGCGATCTGGCGGTGCATCCAGTTCGATGGTCTGGTCGCGGTGGTCTTGAAAACTGGTCTGCGCTGCGGCCGGAACATTGAATACCGATGCTGCCAGGATGGAAGCGGCGAACCTGGCTTGGTTTCCAAATCTCATGTTGAATTCCCCCGTGTGTTTGAGCACTCCGAACGCAATTCCTGATTGTGAGGGCAATACAGTCGAAAGCGCAACCTTTCCGTGTTGGGTGGAGTGATCTTTCTGCAGCCATGACAGAAACTTTCGCGGCTGACAGATAGCCGTCGCGAAAGCGGGTATGGCCATTTGTGGACTGCCCCGATTTTGCAGGGGATTTCTTGGCCTAAGAGACCGTTTAGCTAGGCTCAGGACCCATTGATTTCCGCCGCGCGGCGTGGTTCACGGCTCGAAAACGAGCGGTGAACATGTCTGATCTCTTCTGGCTGAGCGATGCGCAGATGGCGCGTTTGGAGCCCTACTTTCCGAAGTCCCATGGTACGCCCCGCGTCGATGATAGGCGCTTCCTGAGCGGGATTATCTTCATCAATCGTAACGGGTTGCGATGGCGGGATGCGCCGAAGGAGTATGGCCCCCACAAAACGCTCTATAACCGCTGGAAGCGTTGGAGCGACAAAGGCATCTTCGCGAAGATGATGGCCGGTCTGGCTGCCGAGCACGGCGAAGAGAAGACCGTCATGATCGACGCAACGTACCTGAAGGCCCACCGAACAGCGACCAGCATGGGCGTGAAAAAGGGGGGCGTGGACGCCTGATCGATCGGACCAAAGGCGGCATGAACACCAAACTGCACGCCATCTGCGACAGCCAAGGTCGACCGATTGATCTGTTCGTCACCGCCGGGCAGGTGAGCGATTATATCGGCGCACGGGCACTGCTCAGCGGCCTGCGGATGTCGATTGGCTTCTCGGTGATCGCGGCTATGACGCCGACTGGTTCAGAGAAACATTGAAAGACAAAGGGATACGCGCGTGTATCCCCGGTCGAAAACAGCGCACGAAAGCTGTGAAGTATGACAAGCGCCGATACAGACGGCGCAACCGGATTGAAATCATGTTCGGTAGGCTCAAGGACTGGCGGCACGTCGCGACCCGATACGACAGTTGTCCCAAGGTCTTCCTGTCCGCCATCGCGCTCGCCGCAACCGTCTTGTTTTGGCTATGAAACGAGAACGAGTCCTGACCCTAGCCCCCAGCTTTCGATGCCAGAAACACAGATAACTTGATGATGTCTTTCCAACAACTTCGACGCGCTTCCGAATTATGGTCGTCGATACCGAAACGGCCTCGCTGTTTCTTCGTACCGGGCATAAGGCTGCGTTGATGATATTGGCTACGCCCGCATGGGAAAACGCCGCCGGATGAAATGGTCACCGCAGGGCGCATATCGCGTTGCCATTACGCGGGCTGCTATCCTTGACGAAAGGCTCACCGTTTCAAAGCTGGCCGCATAACCACCAGGTATTGCCCACTCCCCCGTTTCATAAAGCGGATCACGCGCCCTATGCTTGGCGTCAAAGCCTAGCACTCTGCCGACGCAACCCTGGCTGGGATCGAGACCGCACACATGATCCTAAAGGGCCAAATCGACGGCAACGAGCTCACCATAATGCAGAAGTTTGCGGCGTTCGCAGCATAAATGTGTCCAGAGAAAGGACGTATTCAATCGGCAAACAAAGTTTGCGACAGAACCCGCAGGTCATACCAGTGACAGCTTCTCGCGGCAGCGCTGAAAAAGAAAGTCGATGAAGAGCTTGATCTTGTTGTCCTGCAATCGTCGGTGCGGGTAGAGACATCCGAACATTGCGGGTTCGGGCGGAGTTTCGGGAAGGATCTCGACAAGGGCCCCACACTCAAGATGCTCTGCGACTTCGAAGCGAGGCTTGTTGACGATACCACGTCCGGCACAGGCCCATCCGGTCAGAACGTCGCCATCATCAGAATCGTAGCTGCCCGAAACATCCATCCGCTTGGGTCCTTCTGACGTCGAGAGCGTCCAATACCACTCGGGTGATCTTGGATATCGCAGGAGCAGGCAATTGTGGCGCAACAGATCTTCGGGAGACTGCGGCATGCCGCGTTCCTCAAGATAGGATGGCGCAGCGCAAAGGAGTCGCGGTGTGTCCATGATCTTGCGCAGTTTCAGGTTTGAATCCGGTGGCTGGCCGATGAACATCGCAACATCGAGGCCGTCCTCCAAAAGATTTACCTTACGGTCTGACAGGCGCAGCCGCACGGACACCTGCGGATACATGTCTACGAACTCGGGGATGAGGGGGGCAACCAGTCGCTTGCCCACCCCAAGAGGAGCAGTAACCTGAATGGTGCCGTGCGGTGTCTGGGAATAGCCCGATATCGCGGCCTCGGCATCTTCAAGGCATTGCACAACCTGACGGGCGTGATCGTAGAAAGTCTGACCCACGTCGGTTGGGGACAGCTTGCGGGTTGTGCGATTGAACAGCCGCACATCCAACCTGCGCTCAAGCTCCTTGATGCGTTTGCTGGCGACCGCTGGCGTCAGGCGCAAGTCACGCCCTCCGGCTGTGATGCTGCCAAGTTCGACGACACGAACAAAGACCTTCAGACTTTCGATATAGGGCAAGCGGACCTCCTATTTTCAACGATTCGTTGAAATAGCATACTCGAATGCCCCGTATTTCATTGACTCAAATCCGATCATAATGGGTGTGGCTGCAGATTCTCAGGTGCGGCGAGGGAGGACACATGAAGACGAGATCCGAAGTACGTTTTATATTGAACGACCGCGACGTCGTCCTGGACAGGGTAGGTGCCAGCGACACATTGCTTGATTTCTTGCGGATCGACCGCCGCCTGACGGGCACCAAGGAAGGCTGTGCCGAAGGCGATTGCGGCGCATGCACGGTACTAGTGGGACGGTTGTACGACGGTGACCTGCATTATGACCCGGTCAATGCCTGCATTCGGCTGACGGCCTCGCTGGATGGGTGCCATGTGGTGACCGTCGAACATTTGTCGGGGCCCGACGGCAAACTGCACCCCGTCCAGCAAGCGATGGTTGAACACCACGGCAGCCAATGCGGCTTTTGCACACCGGGCTTCGTGATGTCGCTTTACGCGCTATGGATGGGCAACGCCGATCCGACCGAAACAGAGATCGAAACCGCACTTCAGGGTAACCTGTGCCGCTGCACCGGTTACGAGCCGATCATCAAGGCGGCCAAGGCGGCCACCCAACTGGGATCTCCCGCCGATGATGCGTTGACGCGTGAACGCAGCGCGATCACCGCGAAGTTGACAGACCTGAAGGATGGGTTGCGGGTTGATGTGCGACGCGACAACAGCCGCTGCATTCTGCCGGCGTCCGTTGATGATCTGGCAGACATTCTCGAACAGATGCCCAATGCCACGATTGTTGCGGGGGCGACGGATGTGGGTCTTTGGGTGACAAAGTTCCTGCGCGACATCTCTCCTGTCGTGTTTCTGAACCATCTGGAAGAGTTGCGCGAGATTGCCATATCTGACACAGCCATCACACTGGGCGCATCCGTAAGCTATACCGACAGTCGCGCCGCAATGGCCGCCGACTACCCCCATCTGGGCGCGTTTTGGGATCGCATCGCAGGCTGGCAGATCCGCAACATGGGAACGATCGGCGGCAATGTTGCCAACGGGTCGCCCATCGGGGACACACCACCGGTTCTGATTGCCCTTGGCGCATTGATCACACTGCGCAAAGGTGGTGTTCGTCGCGACTTGCCGATTGAGGATTTCTTCATCGACTACGGCAAGCAAGACAGGGCCGAAGGGGAATTGCTCGAATCCATCACTGTCCCGCGCCCTGCCGAAAACGCGATTCACGCAGCCTACAAGGTCTCAAAGCGCCGCGACGAGGACATCTCGTCTGTGTGCGCTGCATTCAATATCACGGTTGAAGACGGCAAAATCACCGCTGCACGCATCGCATTTGGCGGCATGGCCGCGACGCCCAAACGCGCATCCCACGCCGAGGCAGCGCTTGTCGGTGCGGCCTGGAGCGAAGCAAGCCTGCTGGCGTCTGCCGAACGTCTTGGCGACGATTTCAACCCGCTGACCGACTGGCGCGCCTCCGCAGAATACCGCCTGAAAGTGTCCAAGAACCTGTTCCGCAAATTCTGGTTGGACCAGCAGGCCGACACATCAAACGCCCGTCTGAGCGCGTAAGGGAGAGCTGCCATGAACATGCAAAAAACATCCCATGCCACGATCAAAGGCGGCGCCTGCACCGATCTGCGCCACGATAGTGCGATCAAACACGTGACAGGCCGCGCCCAGTATTGCGACGATATCGCGGAACCTGCGGGCACGCTGCACGCCTATCTCGGCCTGTCGACCAAAGCCCATGCGCGGTTGCGCAAGGTTGATCTGGAGGCGGTGCGCGCGGCCCCCGGCGTGATTGGCGTCTTGACCGCCGATGATATTCCCGGTGTCAACGATGTCTCGCCGACCGGGCGCAATGACGAACCAATCTTTGCCACTGACAAGGTTGAGTTCTGGGGCCAGCCAATGTTCGCCGTGGTTGCCGAGACCCGCGACGCGGCGCGACGTGCGGCCAAGCTTGCCCAGATCGACTACGAAGACTTGCCTTACGCTTTGGACCCTGAAACCGCACAAGAGGCGGGCATGGGCTATGTGACCCCGCCGCTGACCCTCAAGCGTGGTGACGCGGCTGAAGCGATGGCGGCCGCCGCTCACCGTATCAAAGGCAAGATGCGTGTCGGTGGGCAGGACCACATGTATCTGGAGGGCCATATCGCATTCGCCATTCCCGGTGAGGATGACGACGTGATCGTCCATTCCTCGACCCAGCACCCGTCCGAGGCGCAGCATATGGTGGCGCATGTGTTGGGCGTGCCGTCCAGTGCGGTTGTGATCAACGTGCGCCGGATGGGTGGCGGGTTCGGCGGCAAGGAAACCCAGATGAACCTGTTCTGTTCGGTGGCCGCGGTGGCTGCAAAGAAATGGAACCGCGCCGTCAAAATCCGCCCTGATCGCGATGATGATATGTCAGCGACGGGCAAGCGGCATGATTTCGTGATTGATTACGAGGTGGGCTTTGATGATGAGGGCGTGATCACCGCCGTGACCGGTGAATTCGCTGCACGTTGCGGGTTTTCGTCCGATCTGTCTGGCCCGGTCACGGACCGCGCTCTGTTTCACGCAGATAACGCCTATTACTATCCCAATGTTCTGCTGAATTCGCATCCGATGAAGACCAATACCGTGTCAAACACGGCGTTTCGCGGATTTGGCGGGCCGCAGGGTGTCATCGCCGCCGAACGCATCATGGAAGAGATCGCCTATCACCGCGGGCTGGACAGCCTTGAAGTGCGTAAGCGCAATTTCTACAGCGAGGGCGGGCGCGATGTGACGCCTTATCACCAGACGGTCGAAGACAATATCGCCCCGCGCATCTGTGAGGAACTCGCCGACAGCGCCGACTATGCCGTGCGCCGTCAGGCCGTTCTGGAGTGGAATGCCAAGGGCGGCTCGATCCGCAAAGGGATCGCGCTGACACCTGTGAAATTCGGCATTTCGTTCACGGCCACGTGGTACAATCAGGCGGGTGCCCTTTTGCACATCTACTCGGATGGCTCTGTCCACCTGAACCACGGTGGCACCGAAATGGGTCAAGGCCTCAATACGAAGATCGCACAAGTCGTCGCGGATGAGCTGCAGGTCGATTTCGACACCATCAAGATCACCAAGACGACCACCGAGAAGGTGCCCAATACCTCGGCGACGGCGGCCTCTTCCGGATCTGACCTGAACGGTATGGCCGCGCGGGACGCGGCACGGCAAATCAAAGATCGGCTGGTGGCGTTTGCGGCCGCGCAATGGAACACCGACGCCGACGCAGTGCGTTTCCTCCCCAATGCGGTGCAGGTTGGGGATGAGGTCTTGTCCTTCCCTGATTTTATCAAGCAGGCCTATATGGCCCGCGTCCACCTGTCCGCAGCCGGGTTCTACAAAACCCCGAAGATCCACTGGGATCGCGAAACAGGCCAAGGCCGCCCATTCTATTACTACGCATATGGTGCCGCCTGTTCTGAGGTTTCGGTTGACACGTTGACGGGCGAATACCGTGTCGAGCGGACGGATATCCTGCACGATGTCGGCAAGTCGCTGAACCCGATCATTGATGTTGGGCAGATCGAAGGCGCGTTCATTCAGGGCATGGGGTGGTTGACCACGGAAGAATTGTGGTGGGACGCTCAGGGCCAGCTGCGCACGCACGCGCCCTCGACCTACAAGATCCCGCTCGCTTCGGATCGCCCGCGCATCTTCAACACGAACCTCGCAACGTGGTCCGAGAACAAGGAGCATACGATCAAACGCTCCAAGGCCGTGGGTGAGCCGCCGTTCATGTTGGGCATTTCCGTGTTCGAGGCCTTGTCCCACGCCGTCGCCAGCGTCGCAGACTACCGCGAATGCCCGCGCCTGGATGCGCCGGCGACGCCTGAGCGGGTGTTGATCGCCATCGAACGGTTGAGGGGCTGATCTCATGACGCTTGCCCGGTTTCTGACAACGTCCAAGGATGTGATCCACGTGCACCTGACGAATGTGCGCGGATCGTCCCCCCGCGACGCAGGGGCGCAGATGTTCGTGACAGCTGACGGTTTGCACGGCACCATCGGTGGCGGACAGCTGGAATACATGGCCATAGACGAGGCTCGCGCCATGCTGCGGGCAGGGTGTTTGGCAGGGCAGATGGATGTCCCGCTGGGGCCGGAAATTGGCCAGTGTTGTGGTGGCCGCGTTGCCATCTCGCTGACGCAGATGACCGCTGCGGATCGTCAGGCCGCCTGTTCGGCGCACGCGGAGTCAATCGCGCAGCTACCTCATGTCTACATTCTTGGGGCAGGCCACGTCGGCCGCGCCTTGGCGCAGTTTTTTCAGTTCCTGCCCGTGCGCTGCATTCTGGTCGATTCCCGGTCCGAGGAACTGTCGCTTTGTGACGCAACCGTTGAAACGCGTTTGTCGGCCATGGCTGAGGCTGACATACGATGCGCGCCCGCGGACAGTGCCTTTGTTGTGCTGACCCATGACCACGCCCTTGATTTCCTACTGACGTCCGAGGCGCTGGACCGCGGTGATGCGGCTTATGTCGGGCTGATCGGCTCGGCAACCAAACGGGTCAAGTTTTCGCGTTTTCATGCGGCCCACGCCACCACCACCGACATCGACAGTCTGACCTGCCCCATCGGCCACAATGCCAGCACCGATAAACGCCCCGAGGTTATCGCAGCCTTCGTGGTTGCTGAGATCATGGAGCGTCTGACCGGTGCAGCGGCGCGCGCAGACACACTTAGCGACCAACACCCCGCCCAGAGCGCCGAGGAGGGCGACACGGGGCAATATCATAGGGAGGGATTCCAAAAATGACCGATACAACCTACAGCTACAGGCTCTTTAACAGAAACGATTTCAATGCGTTCTGGGCCCTGTTCACCGACAACCTAGTCAATCTTCTGATCCTGTCCGGTGTCTGTCAGTTCGTCTTTCAGATGCCCGCCGAAATTGTCTTTGGCCGGATCGTGCCGGGGGCTGCGGTTGCAATTCTTGCAGGTGTTGCCGTCTATTCGCTGATGGCCAATTGGGTAGCGAACAAGCAGGGCAAAGACGTCACCGCCTTGCCCTACGGTATCTCGACGCCTGTCATGTTTGTCTATTTGTTCGGCGTCATCGGTCCGATTTTCTGGGCGACGGGGGATTCCCTTCTGGCGTGGCAGGTCGGCATTGGTGCGGGCTTTATGGGTGGTATCGTTGCGGCATTTGGCGCAATCGTCGGCCCGTTTCTGAAGCGGATCACGCCGCGTGCGGGTATGTTGGGGACGCTGTGCGGGATCGCTTTGGTGTTCATCGGGTCCGTGCCGCTGGCCACTGTGTTCGAACACCCGCTGATCGGGTTCTCATCGCTGTTGTTCATCCTCTGGGGGTTGATCGGCCGCTTCCGTCTCCCGGGCAATGTGCCTGCTGGTCTGGTGGCGATTGCCATCGGCACGGTCATCGCGATTTTTCTTGGCCAATCGTCCTTTGACACCGATGGCATCGGCTTTTACGCGCCCGTTCCGTATTTCGGTGACATGCTGATTGGTATTCAATACCTCTTCGCCAACCCCGAGTTGTTCTTGGTTCTGATCCCGGTGCAGATCTACAATTTCATCGAGACGATGAATAACGTTGAATCCGCCGAAGCTGCGGGCGACAGCTACCCGGTGGGGCTGTGCCAGATCACCGACGGTGCAGGCACGATGATTGGAGCGCTGTTCGGATCGCCTTTCCCGACGACGGTCTACATCGGTCATCCTGCCTACAAGCGCATGGATGCGCGTGCGGGCTATATCATCGCGGTGGCGCTTGTTGTTGCGGCGGCGGCCTTTCTGGGCTTCCTTTCGTTCCTTGCAGGTTTGATCCCGATTGCGGCGGCGGCCCCTGTTCTGGTGTTCGTGGCCGTAAGTCTGATCACCAATACCGGATACGCGGTAAAGCCCGCGCATATGGCGGCGGTCGCATTCGCAATCCTGCCTCACATCTCGAACTTCCTCATGACCAAATGGGGATCCTTGATGAACGCCTTGCGCAACACCGGTGTCGAAGGCTTGCCCGGTCTGGGCGATAGCGATCTGACGGCGGCGTTGCTCATGGAAGGCGCGCATTACGAAGGTCACCTCGCCTTGTCGCAGGGTGCGATCATCACCGGACTTGTCTGGGGCGCCATTGCAGCTGATGTTATCGACGGTCGGTTCAAGCAGGCCGGAGGCTTTGCCATAGCCGCGGCAGTGATGTCCTCGATCGGCGTCATTCACAGCTTCACGCTGCAAATGCCACAGTTCGATGGCATCACCGTCGGCTATCTGATCATTGGCGCATTCATGCTGATCTATCCGATGGTTGCCCCCAAAGAAGACCTCAAGCATCGCATCATCGTTCCGGATGAGCCTGACTTAGTTGAGGATGACAGCCCCGCGCTCGACATCGCTTGACTTCAAACCCTGAACGAGGCGGCCACAACATGCGCCGTCTCGTTTGCCGCCATCCCACGAAAGAGTCACTCCCATGCCCGATACACTTCTGCGCGGTCGCCTTTTGACGTTCCATGACGAGCCCTCAAGCCCCGACGACACAGACGCCTATAGTTACGTTGAGGATGGCGCAGTTTTGATGCGCGATGGGACAATCGCGGCGTCGGGTACATTTGGCGACGTTGCCGCCGAAGCCAAAGATGCAGTCGTCAAGGATCACCGCCCTCACCTGCTGATGGCGGGATTTATCGACACGCATATCCATTTTCCGCAAGTCCAGATCGTCGCCAGTTGGGGCAATCAACTGTTGGATTGGCTGAACGGCTACACCTTTCCGGCAGAGGCCGATTATGCCAATGCCCAGCACGCCCGCGCCATGGCGGGGCACTTTTGTGATCTTTTGACTGAGCACGGCACGACCACCGCCGTGGCCTTCTGTTCGGTCCATGCATCCTCCGCCGAAGCGCTGTTCTCGGAGGCTCGGGATCGCAACATGCGGATGGTTGCCGGCAAAACGATGATGGACCGCAACGCCCCCAACGCGATCCTCGACACTGCCCAATCAGGTTATGATGACAGCAAGGCGCTTATCGAACGCTGGCACAACAAGGGGCGTGCATCTTATGCGATCACGCCGCGTTTCGCGATCACCTCAACGCCGGAGCAACTCGAAATCTCTGGCGCGTTGGCGGGTGAACACCCCGATTGCTACGTTCAGACACACCTCTCCGAGAACCACGACGAGATCGCATTCACCGCCACGCTTTTTCCGCAGGCGCGCGATTATCTGGACGTCTATGAGGGGTACGGCCTGCTCGGTCCGCGCATGATGCTCGGCCATGCCATCCACCTGAAAGACCGCGAAATCGGAGCGATTGCCGAAACAGGTGCCCATCCGGTCTTTTGCCCCACGTCCAATCTGTTCCTTGGTAGCGGATTGTTCGATGATGCAGGCTTGCGGGCGCGCGGTATCCAAAACGGAATCGCCACGGATATCGGGGCCGGAACCAGCTATTCAATGCTCCAGACGTTGAATGAGGGCTACAAGATCCTTCAGCTTCAAGACCAGAAATTGCACGCCTTGCGCGCGTTCCATTGGATCACCCGTGGCAACGCCGAAGTCTTGGGGCTGACCGACAAAATCGGCACCCTTGATGCGGGAACAGAAGCTGACGTCGTCGTCATAAACGCCCGCGCGACAGCGGCGATGGACCTGCGCATGGATCGCGCCGAAAGCCTTTCGGACGAACTGTTCGTCATTCAAATGATGGGCGATGACCGAGCCATCGCGCAAACCTACGTTTCTGGCGTACCACAAAAGAAAGACCTGACATGATTTCAGTTACTCGACTAGACCTTCAGGATGCAGGAATCCTGATCGAAGGCGCGGCCGCCAAGGCGGGCGAAATTGGCGTTCCGATGTGTATCGCAATTGCGGATGAGGGCGGGAACCTGATCGCGTTCAGTCGGATGGATGGCGGCAAAGTGACTTCCTCAACGATTGCAATCGACAAGGCGTTTACTGCGGCAGCTGCCAGGAAAGCGACGCATGACTACGGGGCTGCCAGCCAACCGGGCGCCCCCGCCTACGGGATCGCTTCCGCCATTGGCGGGCGGTTGATGGTTGTCGGCGGCGGTCTTCCGGTCGTTGCACATGGCGAAGTTGTCGGCGGCATCGGCGTCAGTTCGGGAACACCGGATCAGGACAGGGCCGTCGCGCAGGCAGGAATTGACGCTTTTCTTAAACAGATCTGAGTTATCTCACTGTGCGCGAGACCAACAAAAATTCCAAAATGCGCCGACGGAAGCAAGACCCGCACGTCAGCACACGATCAGTGCCGTTTCGTTGGCTCCGGTGCGGAAGGGGCCAACGAAATCGCTGGTCGGATTTGCCCGCCGAATACGGCCCAGCCAAGACGCTCTACAATCGTTATCGACAGAACCTACTTGCATCCATTGTGGGTCCCGCCTCATTCGGAAACCCTTACCCTAGCACGACGACCACCATGTTTTGCCTACTTTCTTTCACGATTGGCAGCTTGGCAAAAGTAGACCGCCGTGCAACTATGAGGGTATTTCCAGACATGGAGGCATCCAATGATTGTGCGTCTCACCTGTTCGATTTTTCTCATACTCGGTCTGTCCGGCACGGCTGATGCTCAAACGGTCTTTGTTGATCAAGGCAGCGACTGGACCCCGGATCTAAGGCAACGTTTCTACACTCAGGATCAGGGCGCGCGCATTATGCCGCTGGCTTGGATGCGGGCGCTTCAGACTTCGGATGGTCAGCCCTTCCTGCACGATAGCCTGGACCGCTACGGGTATCTGCCGATGCCTGGCCGCAGCCAGTCGGATCTGCCGATCGGCTTCACCACCAACGATTATAACGGCACGACCGCGATCGGAATGACCTGCTCGGCCTGTCATACCCGGCAAATCGACGTGAACGGAACCGGCTACCGGATTGACGGCGGGCCGGCGATCTCGGACTTCCAGAGTTTTCTGAAAGATCTCGACGATGCCGTCCTTGCGGTGCTGGACAGTGACGAAGCTTTCGAGGCCTTCGCCGAGGTAGCGCTGGAGGCAGAAGAGTCCGACTCGGACGTTGCCGCACTGAAGGCCGAGGTCGAGGTTTGGAGCAATAGGTTTCACACGTTGATCACCCGCTCGCTGCCCGATCCAGCCTGGGGGCCAGCCCGACTGGATGCGGTGTCGATGATCTTTAACCGCCTCGCGGGGTTGGATATCGGGCCCGAAGCGGACGATTATCTGATCCCGGACAATATCGCCGTGGCCGATGCGCCGACACGTTATCCCTTCCTGTGGAATGCCGCGCGGCAAGATTACACGCAATGGCCGGGATTTGCGAAAAACGGCAACGACCTGCTGGGCTTGTCGCGGAACCTGGGAGAGGTCTATGGCGTGTTTGCCGAGTTCCGCCCAGAGCACAAGCCGGGCATCCTGTTTGACTATGATTACATCTCGCAAAATTCGGCCAATTTTGACGGATTGAAAGCGCTTGAGGATTGGATTTGGGACCTCGGGGCGCCGAAATGGCCCTGGACGCTGGATCAGACTCTGGCCGAGCAGGGCGAAGAGATTTTCAACCTGTCCACCGAACTGGGCGGCTGCGTCGAATGCCACGGAAAAAAGCGCGGCGAATTCCGGTCTGTCACGCATGCGACCTATGCCACCCCGATTAAGGACGTGGGCACCGATACCCGCGAATGCGGAGTGCTTACCCGCACGGTCCAAACCGGCGTTCTGGAAGGCGCGTCGATCCCCGTCATCGGAAAGCCGCTGGGATCTCGGGCGCCGGCGATCGACGTTTTGGCACTCTCGGTGATCGGTGGCATCATTCAGGACTATACCTCATTTCGGTCGGTCCAGGCCGATGCTGATGCCCAGATCGGTTTGTTGATGGATCAGAGCGCCTTGCCGCCTGACTATCTGGACGAATTCAAGGATCTGCGTGGGGCATTCCCGGTACAGGAAGACAGCCTGCCCGTCGACATCAGCGCGGTTCAACCTTGCAAATACGAAGCACGTGTTCTTGACGGCATATGGTCGTCGGCACCTTACATGCACAACGGTTCGGTCCCAACGCTGGTCGAGGTGCTTAAATCCCCGGAAGACCGTGTCGCCTCTTTTGTGCCAGGGCCGAATTATGACATCGAAAATGTCGGATTGGCCGTGGACCAAACCAAGTTCAATCAGGTGATCGAGACCACGGGCTGCAACGATCTGAATTCCGGCAACAGCCGCTGCGGGCACGATTACGGCACGTCCTTGACTGAGGATCAGAAGCGCGCACTGTTGGAGTATCTCAAATCAATTTGATCCCCGTGCTGCGATCTTTTCTGGCCGTAAGTCAATAGGTCTGGAGGCGTTGTCAGGTTAATGGGCCTGAAGTTGCAGGTTCATTGATCTGGACATTAGAGCCAGATCGATTCATCATAAATCCAATCTACCAGATGCCGGGACTGAACACCGAAGGCCTATGCGACACCAGAAGGTTAATGCAACAGTCCGATCCCGACGCATCAGACCATCCCCGACAATGACCTCAAAAGCAAATTGCCGGCTCGAAAAAACAAGCAACGCAATATTCCCATTCAAAATACTTTGAGAAACGCCGGAAGTCTCGCATTGTGGGATGTGACGAATTTGGCAACTCGTGACTGACATTCTGTGAGGATCTGTTGCCATTCCATGGGAATGAGACTCCAAGGAGACCAAGGTGAAGGCAATCGATCTGGCATGCGGTATCGTTTTGGCCCTAGCGATCATTCCGGCCATAGGGAGCGCGGATCCGACACGCCGAGCCGAGCGGCTGGAGACTCTGGTCATCGATGCGGAGACCGGATTTTCGGTCACGCAGTATGAATTGCAGGCCGGAATCTATTATCGCTGGCGAATAGCGACCGACGGGCGCGACGACTATACGGTGACAGCGACGGGGCTGTTTAGCGAAAGCTGGATCGACAAGATCACGATTGATGACACGACCCTGCGCGTATCAGGTCTGAATTCGCTGACATTCGAAGAGGAAAGCCAGAGCGAAATCTGGTTCGTGCCGTTGCGCGCCGGGACCTACCGCTTTGCCGTCGAGGGGCTGGCGGCGCTGGGGTTTGCCGGTGAGGTCATCGTGAAATGAGGGGCTTGCCAATAGTGCTGATCGCTTTGGCCTTGAGCGCGCAGGATGCGAAGGCGCGCGATGGGTCGCAGGCCTGCAACAGCGCGCAGCAGGAATTGAAAGAACAAGAGCGTGCGCTGGAAGGGCGGCGCCTGCATGAAGCCCTGTTTCGTGTTGCCGCGCTCAATTGTCCGTCTGCCGCGCGGGACTTGCTGGCACGCGGTGCGTCGGTGCAGGCGCGCAATGGTCAGGGGGCCAGCCCTCTTGCCGTTGCTGCGGGTCACGGGTCGGTCGAGGTGGCTGATTTGTTGCGAGCGGCGGGCGCCGATCTGTCTTTGCGCGATCTGACCGGGGCGACTCCTTTGCTGCGGGCCGCGCGGAATGGGCGCAGAAAGATGGTGGATTGGCTTTTGTTGCAGGGGGTCGATGTTGATGCGGCCGACAAACAGGGCATTACGCCCCTGATCGCAGCTGCGTTCAACGGAGACCTTCGGATGCTCAAGACGCTGCTGGCCACCGACCCGCAGATCAATGCGCGCGAAAGCTTGGGCAAAACGGCGCTGATCTATGCTGCGGGTCGGGCCTATCCCGAAGTCGTGTCGCTGCTTTTGTCCGCCGGAGCGGATGTTGCGGCGACGGACAGCCATTTGCTGACGGCGCTGTCCTGGGTTGCGGGCCATGCCAATGACGCGCCCGCCAATGACGGGATCAAGACTGCGATGCTGCTGCTAAAGGCAGGGGCTAACGTAAAGCACCGCGACGACAGGGGCCGCGATGCCCTGATGATCGCGGCGCAACGTGGCCATGCAGAGATGGTTGCATTTTTGCTGGCGGAGGGCGCGGATGCCACGCGGCGGGACAAGACCGGAAAAAGTGCTGCGGATCTTGCCATGACGCCCGAAATTGCGGCGCTGCTGCGTTAGCGATCCTACATCGCACCAAGATAACGCGCCAGCGCGGCGATGGTTGCGTCGTCCAGCTGCTTCATTGTGCTGATCTTGTCGGGCGCGTTCATGCGGACCTCGTTCTTGAAATCCAGCATCGCCTTGTCCAGATAGCCAACCTGTTGACCGGCGAGGCGCGGGATCCGGCTGTCGCCCTCCCACTTGCCGTGGCAAGCGCTGCACTGGCCGCCGGTGATCCCGCGTTCGGCAAGGGCCTGGTCGCCGTCTTGCGTATGTGCGGGCACATCGGGCCAGGCCTGGTCAGCGAAATATTGCGCAATTTCTTTCATCTGGTCGCGCGAGTACTCTGCGGCGATCCCAGTCATTATCTCGTTCTGGCGCCGCCCGGCGGAATAGTCCTTGAGCTGTGTGTAGATATAAAAGAACTGCTGGCCAAAGATGATCGGATAGGTCTCATCGACAGGCACACCGGTTTCGCCGTGGCAACTTGTGCAAAGCTGCACGGTCTCTTCAAGGTTGAAGGCGTCCTGAGCCATTGCGGAAGTCGCAAGGGCCAGAAGGCTGGCTGCGAGCGCCGACCGAAATATTCTCATTTCTAGCGACTCCTGTTGCGACGGGGCAAATGATGCCCCGTCTGTTTGCCGGAATATTGCCGATCAGTCGGCCAGCGCAAACGCGATTATATTGTTGCCGCGCTTGTAATTCAGCTGCGCGTTTCCGCCTGCCGCGACAACAATGTATTGCTGGCCGCCCACGGTATAGCTGGACGGCGGGGC
The DNA here is from genome assembly GCF_049341065.1 of Pacificoceanicola algae. Classification (NCBI taxonomy): domain Bacteria; kingdom Pseudomonadati; phylum Pseudomonadota; class Alphaproteobacteria; order Rhodobacterales; family Roseobacteraceae; genus Pacificoceanicola; species Pacificoceanicola algae. The sequence continues at coordinate 34,502 of NZ_JBMPIX010000005.1, forward strand.
GTTGACGCCCGCGCCCGCCTGAAAGCGCCACAATTCACTGCCAGATGCGGAATCATAAGCCTTGAACAGACCATTGCCTTCGCCGGTAAAGACCAGTCCGCCAGCCGTGGCCAACACTCCGCCGATCATCGGCTGTTCGGTGCGAACTTTCCAGGCAATCTTGCCGGTGTTGTAGTCAACCGCAGTGACATTGCCCCACTGCTCTTCTTCCGGGATGACGTCAAAGGAGCCACCCAGCCAGAGCTTGCCTTCGGGATAGGGGCTGGACGAAACGGTGTAGGTCATCGGCTGGTGCAGATTGATCGCATAGCTCATGTGCAGGTTCGGATCGACTGCCATCGGCGACCATTCCACGCCCCCGTTGGCCCCGGGCAGCATCCGCGCGCCGTCGGCGGTGGGCAAAGTCCACATGTTCTCTTGCGGGACCATCGCCTCGGAGTAGCGGATCATGGAGCAGTCGTCGGCCTTGTTTACATAGACATGGCCGGTCTTGCCGCCGTGCAGGATGCCTTTGACGTCATTGCCCTCCGCGTCTTTGACCATGGTGATGATCGGCGGCGACACCGCGTCAAGATCCCAGACATCGTGGGCGATATACTGGAAGTGGCAGATATATTCGCCGGTATTCAGATCGACCGAGACAAGGCTGTCAGTGTACAGGTTGTCACCGGGGCGCAGCGCGCCATCGAGGTCGGGCGACGGGTTGCCGACCACAAAGTAGATGCGGTTGGTTTCCAGATCGACCGCTGGGTTTTGCCATACACCGCCACCCAAAGTGGCAAAGGGATCGCCGTTCGCGGCATAGGCCGCTTTTTCCGCCTCAATATCCCGGTGCATGTCGCGACCCGTTGCATCGGTGGTCGCCCAGACGCCCTGTGAATCGTCGGCCGTGGTGTTGAAAGTCCACTTCAGCTCGCCGGTCATCATGTCAAAGGCTTTGACGAAGCCCCGGATGCCGTATTCGCCACCGTTGGTGCCGATCAGGACCATGCCATTGACGACCGTGGGGGCCATAGTCTCGGAATAGCCCAGTTCCGCGTCAGCAATCTGAGTCGCCCAGACCTGTTTGCCAGTCTTGGCGTCGAGCGCCACAAGCTGTGCGTCAAGCGTTCCCATGAACACAAGGTCACCCGCGACGGCCACGCCCCGGTTGTTTGGGCCACAGCAATAGGTCGTAATCGGGCCCATGTCGTGTTTGTGATGCCAGATCTGTGCGCCGGTTTCGGCGTTCAGCGCGTAGACGTGGTTGAAGGCGGTCGTGACATACATCACGCCATTCACCACAATCGGCGTGGTTTCCATGGTGTCGACGATCTCGGTCTGGAAGATCCAGGCTGGCCGCAGATTGCGCACATTGTCGGTATTGATCTGGCGCGACGGATAATACCGCGTCTGCGCGTAATTGCCATTTGTGTGCAGGAAGTTGTTGCCATCACCGGCGGCCCGCGACAGCATATCCTGTGTCACATTCGCCAAGTCGCCATACAGGGTACTGTTTGTAACTTCGTCTTGCGCAGCGACGCCGGTAGAAATTAGTGTCGCCGCGACCGAAAGCGGTATCAATAATTTTTGAACAGACATGAAAGTTTCCTCCCCAGGATGCTGGCAATCATATCGCTTTGCCAGAATACAATCCTATGCAAAAAAAATGGATTGGGCTACCATTATGATTACGTAAGGGAAGGCGGGCGATGTGATGCGTGACGAAATCTTGGTTCGCGTGGCGGTTGCGTTTGTGTTTGCACTTTGGGTCAGCCCTGCGGTCGCCGATCCGTCCGGACGCATCATCGTGTCGAACGAGCGTGACGATACGCTGTCGATCCTCAATCAAAAGCTCGAGGTGATCGACGTCATAGAAACCTGCGCGCGCCCGCGCGGGATGCATTTCAGCGCGGACAGGTCAGAATTTTACGTCGCCTGCGCCGATGACGACCAGATCGCGATCTACGATACAGCAGAGATTACGCTGCTGCGGCGCATACGCGGCGTTGCCGCACCTGAGACCTTCGACCTGCACCCCGACGGCCGCAGGCTGATCGTCTCGAACGAAGAGGACGCCACCGCCTCTGTCTATGACGTCGAAACCGGTGCATTTCTGACTGAGTATGAAACTGGCGAGGAACCTGAAGGCGTGCAGATCATGGCCGACGGTCGGCTGGTCTTTGTGGCGTCAGAGGCGGCCAATCTGGTGCATGTCATCGACCTGGAGGCCGATGAGCTGATCGCTGACATCTTGGTTGACACACGGCCGCGCCGGTTTGCGCTGACACCGGATCAGTCCGAACTTTGGGTCTCGGCCGAGGTCGCGGGGATCGTGAACATCATAGATGTCGCGTCGCTGAAACTGACGGGCGACATTTTGTTTTCACCGACGGGACTGCGCCGCGAACAGGTGACTCCGGTCGATATCAGGATGACAGCCGATGGCACCCGGGCCTTTGTGGCACTGGGCCGGGCCAATCGTGTGGCGGTTGTAGACGTCGCAACCCGGGCTGTCATCGACTATTTACTTGTCGGCAAGCGCGCCTGGGGCCTGCAGCTTTCGGCAGACGAGACGCGGCTGTTCGTGGCCAACGGGCTCTCGGATGACGTGACCGTAATCGACACGCAGACCCTGCAAGCCGTGACCTCAGTTCCGGTAGGACTGGTGCCTTATGGAATTCTCATCGATGATCGGTAGGCTGCTGGCGCTTGTCGCTTTCGTCTGGGCGGCCCCCGCCCCAGCACAGCAGGATGTGCACATCGCCTATCTGGCTGTGGCCGACGATCCCTATTATGAGGCGCAACCGGTCTATACCGGCCTGTCCTTGAAGGACCACAACCGCCCGATCGACGGAGCACGTCTGGCGATTAAAAACGCGCGCGCGATTGGGCGTGCCTTGGGCTTCCGGATTCTTCTGGACGAATACCTGCTGCCTCCCGATGAAGATGCCGCGGCTGTCGCGGCACAGCTGGCGGAACAGGGGGCTATTGCCATTCTGCTGGATCTGCCCGCCCCGGTGATGGACCATGTTCTGGCACAGGCAGAGACAGTGCCGACGTTGTTCAATATCCGGCATGTCGCCGACCGTTATCGCGGCGGCGAGTGTAATGCCGCCTTGCTACATACCATTCCGTCACGCGCCATGCTGACCGACGCGCTTGCGCAATATCTGCGGTATCAGAGATGGACAAGTGTGCTGGTGCTGCGCGGGTCAGAGTCCGATGACGACCAAGAGGTATCGGCGGTGCGCACCTCTGCCAGCAAGTTCGGGCTAAGTGTGGTTGGTGAACATGTCTTTGCTTTGTCCAATGATCCGCGTCAACGCGATTTGACCAACATCCTGCTGATGACCCAGCAGGAACGCTATGACGTTATCTGGCTGGTCGATGCCGCAGGCGAATTCGGTCGCTATGTCCCTTATGCCACCGCAGAACCGCGCCCCGTCGTTGGTTCAGAGGGGCTGGTGGCGCGCGCATGGCACTGGACGTGGGAACGCAACGGCGCGCCACAACTGAACCAGCGTTTTTCCAAGTTGGCTGGCCGCGACATGACGGCTGAAGACTGGGCCGCCTGGGTTGCCGTCCAAACGGTGATCGAAGCGCTTGCCCGCGCCAAAGCCGCCACGCCCCAGGCGGTTGGCCACATGCTTCGCTCGGCTGATTTGTCCGTCGACCAGTATAAAGGTGTACGCGGTAATTTCCGCGCCTGGGACGGACAGTTGCGGCAACCGATCCTGCTCACGACGCACAACGCGACAATTGCCTCCGCCCCGCTGGACGGCTTTGACCATCAGGCGGATCGTCTGGATACGCTCGGCGCGGACCGGCCGGAAAGTGCGTGTTTGCAGCTAAAGTGACACACGTAACCGACAAAATGCCTGCCGAACCGGTTGACTCAGTGAGTGATGGCCTCTCGGCTTACGATCACGCCACTTTCCGCCGACAAATCTTCGACACCAGCCAAGCCAAGAGCAAACCGATGGTACGCCAAAACGGTCTAGGCGATGGTTGCACGGCAAAAGCGGTAGCCTTTCAGGCGGGGCTTCGACGTCGGAATGTTCACGCCTAGAAACTCGCCTGCCGCAAAGAACACGTCAACTTGGCAGTGCGCCTGCTCCTGCAACACGTAGCAGGTCAGGCAAGCATCTGGCCGTCCCCGCAGACCGATATCGCCTGCCCCGAAATCGTCCGCCCGCGTACGCTGGTGAGGAACAAGATCTGGTCGGCGATCTGGTCGGGCTGCACGTATTCCTTGATCGAGGTGTAGGAAAATGCCTCCGCCTCAACCTGCGCAAAGCTGAGGCCCCGGCGCTGCGCCTTGGCCTCCAGCACCCGGCGCTGACGGTCGCCCGCCACGATGCCGGGCAGGATTGCGTTGCAGCGAATGCCGTCGCCGCCCAGTTCAATGGAGAGCGATTTGGTCAGCCCGATCACACCCCATTTTGCTGCGGCGTAGGGGGTGCGCATGGCAAAACCCAGTCGCCCGGCAAGTGAGGACAGGTTGATGATCGAGGCATTCTTGCTTTGCCGGAGTGCCGGTACCGCGTGTCGAACGCAGTGGAATTGCGAGGTCAGGCAGATGGCCAGAGTGGCGTCCCAATCCGCCGGGTCCAGCTCTTCAACGGGGCTGGTCGGCCCGGCAATGCCCGCGTTGTTCACGAGGATATCGAGCCCGCCCAGATGCGCCTGCGCCGCCGCCATGAAGCCCGCGATCTGGCTGGCGTCGGCCATGTCGGCGCGCTGGCGGAACACCTCAGCCGGGAGTGTGTCGAGTGCGGTCTCGTCAATGTCGCAGGTCGCCACCCGGGCGCCTTCGGACAGGTAAGCTTCGACGATGGCGCGGCCGATGCCCTGCGCCCCGGCGGTCACGATCACGCGGGCGCCCTCAAGTTCCAGTTTCACGGAATGATCCTCCTTGGGTTATCGTCAGTATCCAGCGCGCCATGGGCGCGAATAAGTTCCGATGCCACGCGGATGTCTTCGGCGATGGCGCGCGCTGCGGTGTCGCCGTCGCGGGCGCGCAGCGCCTCGCACAGCTGGCGGTGGTGGGCACGCGAATGGTGGCTGCGCGCGTGCGTGATGTCTTCGGAACGGGGGGCGCCAGTATCGACGCCGATATCGAAATTGATGATTGGCCCGGCCTTGAGCCAGAGCATGGTGATCACCTCCATCAGCGCGGGCGATCCGGCGGCGCGATAGACCGCGAAATGCAGGTCCTTGTTGGCCGCCACCGCCGCAGCGCTGCCATAGGCCTTGTCCAGCACCTCTTCAAAGCGTTCGGCCAGCGCGACGACGCCGGCGATCTCGGTCTTCGAGGCCCGTTCCGCAGCCAGCCGCGCTGCCTGCCCTTCGTTCAGCATGCGCACCATCGTCAAGTCCGCAAATTCCACCGCCGTCATTAGCGGCACCATCACGGCACGTTTTGGCGATACCTCGAGCGCGCCACTGGCCGCGAGGCGACTCACCGCTTCACGCACCGGCATCATCGAAACCTCCAGTCGTTCGGCCAAATCGCGCAGGGACAGACGGTCGCGCGGGCGCAGGGCACCGGACAAAAGCATCTCGCTCAGCGTGTCAAACACCTGTTCCGAAAGGGTTTGACGCCGGGCGGGCCGAAGCTGGTCAAGTGGTTCGGTCATGATCTCGGTAACTCCTGTTGACACCTCGGGGGCCGATCTGCAACTGTGATCTCAGATCACAGTGTATTGGGCCTAACTTCAAGCCTTGATCGCCCGGCGGAGGAGAAAAGTCAGCCGGAAAGATCGAGATCCCATTCGGGTGTGATCCTCGGGCACTGATTTCAGGGAGGAACAGCATGACCAAAACCATCACAAACCGGCGGAGTTTTCTGCGGGCAGGCGCGGCCGGGCTCGCACTTGGCGTTGCGGCACCCGCCTATCTGCGTGCGCAGGGCGCACCGCTAAAAATTGGCCACCTGACGCCGACCACCGGCTTTCTCGGGCCGCTTGGCGAATATGCCCAGATGGGCATCAAACTGGCCGTCGAGCATATCAACGCCAACGGCGGTGCTGGCGGGCGTCAGATCGAACTGGTCATGGAAGACAGCGTCAACCCGCAGACCGCTTCGACCAAAGCCGAACGTATGTTCGAGCGCGATCAGGTCGATATGATTATCGGCGAGATTTCCTCGGCTTCCTGCCTGACGATTTCGCAGGTGGCGGCGCGTTATGGCAAATGTTTCGTGAACACAGGCGGCAATTCGGATTCGCTGCGCGGGCAGGATTGCAACCGCTACATGTTCCACGTTGAGACGCAGAATTCGATGTACGTGAACGCCGAAGGCCAGTTCTTCAAGAGCCAGAACCTTGTCGATGGCAAGAACTGGTACACGATGACGGCGGACTACGCCTTTGGTCACGACCTGCTGGCAGCGGCAAAGGCCTTTCTCGACAGCAACGGGGGTATCATCGCGGGCGAAGACCTTGTGCCCACCGATGCGACAGATTTTTCGTCCTACCTGTTGAAGATCCGTCAAGCTGAGCCGGATGTGGTGGCGCTGAACCTCGCGGGGACGCAGATCACCAACTTCTTCAAGCAATACGGCGAATTCGGGCTCGATTTCACCCTTGGCGGCTTTGGTTTCGACACCGTGTCGGCCTGGGCTGCCGGTGCGCAGAATTTCCGCGGCACATGGCCCAACGTCTGGAACCACCTCGTGCCGAACGATGCGAGCCAGGCCTTCGTCAAGGCATTCACCGACGCCTACGGTAAGCCACCCGAGAACCAGGCATGGGGCGATTACAATGCGGGTCTCATCATGGCCAAGGCCGTGGCCGAGGCGGGCGACGCCAGCGGTGACTCGCTTGTCGCCTATCTGGAAAGCCCCGAGGCGCAGTTTGATCTGATGAAGAACCGCAAAGGCTATTTCCGTCCCACCGATCACCAGATGATCCAGGAAATCTATGCGATCACCGCCCTGCCCGCGGATGAGGTGAAGAACGAATACGACATCTTCACCACGTCTGATCCGCTGCCCGGCGCGGATGAACCGCTTGAAACGCTCGCCAAGAGCGTCACCGGCGGCACCTGCACTCTGTAAGATCTTCGACAAGGCGCGGGGGGCTTCATACGCCCCCGCCCAGTCATCTGACACTCAAAACAATGGGGGGACGCACCGCCATGATGGGGCTATTCATCGCGCAGGTTCTGAACGGATTGCTGGACGGCACCTATTACCTGCTTATCGCGCTGGGGCTGTCGCTGATCTTTTCGTTGGGCGGCATCATCAACCTCGCGCACGGGGCTTTTTTCGCCATCGGTGCCTATCTGGCGATCCTGATCACACCCTATGTCGGCTATTTCGGGGCGTTGGTGCTGGTGCCGCTGATCGTGGCGGGGCTGGGCATGGTGATCGAACGGACGCTCTTTACCCGGTTTTACCGCATCGATCCCCTGTATTCGCTGCTGCTGACCTTTGGTCTGGCAATGGTGATCGAACAGGGGTTGCGCTGGATTTTTGGAGCCTCCCCGCAGAATTACAACATGCCGGACATCCTGCGCGGTCAGGTGTTCATGGGGGATTTCATCTATTCACGCTATCGGCTGTTTCTGATCGCCGTGGCGGTGGTCGCAGTTGGCGCGCTCTGGGTGCTGCTGAATCGCACCTCCTTTGGCCGCATCGTGCGGGCCGGGGTGCAGAACCCCGAGATCGTCGGATCGCTGGGCATTTCGCTGCGGCCCTATCTGTCGGTCATCGCGGGCATTGCCATCGGGCTTGCCGGGCTTGCCGGGGTGCTGCTGTCACCGATCTATACAGTACATCCCGCAATGGGGGCCGAGATTATCACCTTGGCCTTCGTCGTGGTGGTGATCGGCGGCCTTGGCTCCTTCTGGGGCGTCATCATCGCCGCCATTCTCGTCGGTCTGACCAAGGGCGTTCTTGTGGCCATCGGCCTGTCGACCTGGTCCACCGCCGCCATTTTCATGCTTATGTTCGTCGTCCTGCTGCTGCGTCCGCGCGGCCTGCTGGGCGAACGCATCCTTCGATTCGAGTGACCCGATGATCCGCATACACCCTCTCCTGATCGCGGCCGCCGCGCTGATCGTTCTGCCCTTCATCATCGTTGCCGCGGGCCTCACCTATACCTCCGCGACCGAGGTCGTGGTCTATGGTCTGGCCTGCATGGGCCTCAATATTCTTGCCGGGCGCACGGGGCTTGTCAGCTTTGGTCATGGCGCATGGTTTGGTTTGGGGGCCTATCTGGCGGGCCTCACGTCGCTGGCCATGGGGGGGGCGTTCCTGATCCCGCTTCTGTTGGCTGTCGTGGCTACGGCGATTATCTCCACGGGCTTCGGCGCGCTGATCCTGCGCCGTCGCGGCGTCTATTTCTCGCTCATGACGCTGGCGCTTTCGGCGCTCGGCTTTTCGATCGCCTTCCGCTGGACCGAGGTCACCGGCGGCGAGAACGGCCTTGGCGGCATTGAAAGGCCAGCCTTCTTAGGGCTCGATTTCGAGATGTCCGAACCCTATTATTGGCTGGTTGCGGTTATCGCCTTCGCCGTGCTGGTACTGCTGTGGCGGTTCAACAATTCTCCCCTCGGTACCGTGCTGCTGGCGATCCGCGAGAACGAACAGCGTGCACGCTTCCTCGGATACAAAGTCGACCGCTACAAGCTGGCCGCTTTCGTGTTGTCTGCCACGATCACCTCGCTTGCGGGTGTGCTGTTGCTCTACAAGAACCGCATGACCTCGGCCGAGCCGATGTCGGTGATCTTTTCCGGTGAACTTCTGGCGATGGTGGTCATCGGGGGGATGCGCAGCTATCTGGGTCCCGCCATCGGGGCGCTGTTCTATATCCTCTTCCGCGAATACCTGTCGATCTACACCGACAACTGGCTGCTGTGGTTCGGCCTCGTCTTCATGATGTTCGTCCTCTACGCCCGCGAAGGTCTTATCGGCATTCCCGGCCAGATCCGCCGCTACCTGAACCCGCCTGCGGAAACCGGGGCCGCGATGGCAGGCCGCAAGGCTGGGGTGCACCCTTTGCCTGCCTTCCTGAAGCCCAAGGATCACACCGATGGGGCGTTGCTGGTGGCCAAAGGTATCTCCAAGCACTTCGGCGGGCTCAAAGCCGTGGACGATGTCGACATCTCGGTCCGCGACCGCACGCTGCACGCGCTCATCGGGCCGAACGGCGCAGGCAAGACCACCGCCTTCAACCTGCTTTCGGGTCTGTACAAGCCCGATGGCGGCAGTGTGACCCTTGCCGGAGTACCGCTTTCGGGCCGCACGCCTGAGGAGATTTCAGCTGCAGGCATTGGGCGCAGTTTCCAGATCACCAACCTGTTCCCCTCGCTTACCGTGCGAGAAAACATCCGCCTTGCCGTGCAGGCCGGAGATGCGCAGCGCATGAATCCTGTGATCCGCGCCCGCAACCTCGCGCAGGTTAACAACCGCACCGCGCAGATCATGGATTACGCCGGGCTGTCGGGTATGGACGGCGCCGAGGCGGGATCGTTGTCCTATGGCGGGCAGCGGTTGCTGGACCTTGGCCTTGCACTGGGGAACCATCCGCGTATCCTGCTGGCGGACGAGCCGCTGGCTGGGCTCTCGGTGGCCGAACGCGAACGCATTGGCCACCTGCTCAAGGCGCTGTCGGCGGACATCCCGGTGTTGCTGGTGGAACACGACATCGACCGCGTGTTCGAACTGGCCGACCATGTCACGGTGATGAACGAAGGCCAGGTTCTGCTTGACGGGACCGTGGACGACGCGCGCGACGACAAGCGTGTCCAAGAGGTTTATATCGGCTCTGGCACATCTACCGTAGCGGGCAGGGCCCGTACCAGCGCCGTGCAGGACAAGATTCTGCTGTCGCTCGACAAGGTCAACGTAAGTTACGGCAAAAGCCACATCATCAACGATGTGAGCTTTGATCTGCGGCAGGGAGAGATCCTTGCACTTCTGGGTCGCAACGGTGCGGGCAAGTCAACGCTGCTGAAATCCCTCATTGGCATTGCGCCGGTCGGCAGCGGTAAAATCTGTCTTGATGGCACCCCGATTCAGGGCATGGCCTCGGCCGCGATGGCCCGAGCGGGGATCTCATACGTACCGCAGGGGCGCGGCCTGTTCGCGGGAATGTCGGTCAAGGACAACCTCGAACTTGGTCGCATTCAGCGTCAGACCGGCGCCGGATCGCATTGGGATGAAGAGCGCATCTTTGCCTATTTCCCGCGGCTCAAGGAGCGCATCGACACGCCCGCCGACTACCTGTCGGGCGGCGAACAGCAGATGGCCGCCGTGGCGCGCGCCCTGTCCGGCGATACCCGTGTCCTACTACTCGATGAACCGTTCGAGGGACTCTCCCCCGCTATCGTCGAACAATTGTTCGAAACCTTCGACCGCTTGCGCGAGGAGGTGTCCATCATCATCGTGGATCACAACCTTGATCTCGCGCTGACCCTGTCGGACCGGACCGTGGCACTTGAACGCGGCAGCATCATCCACGAAGGGCCCTCCGCCGCTTTGGCCCATGACATCGACCTGCGCCGTCAGGTACTCTGGCTGTGAGGAAAGGACCCGATATGACTGAAACAGTTGCTATCATAGGCGCGGGCCTGATCGGGCGTGCTTGGAGCGCGCTGTTTGCCCGCGCCGGTTACGAGGTGCAGGTCTGGGATGCCGATCCCAACGTCCTTGACCGGTTCAAGGGCGATATGGCCACGCTGTGCGACACCATGCAGGCCGAAGGGTTGTTGGAGGACGGCGACGCCGCGCTTTCCCGCATCCGCACCTGCCCGACGCTGGAAGAGGCCGTCAGCGGCGTGATCTTCGTTCAGGAGAACGGACCGGAAAAGATAGAGGTCAAGATCGACCTCTTCGCCCGGATCGACGCAGCGACCGCTCCAGAGGCGATCCTCGCCTCGTCGACCTCGGCCATCGTCGCCTCGCGCTTTACCGAGACGCTGGAGAATAGAGGCCGCTGCTTGGTCGGCCATCCGGTGAATCCACCGCACCTCGTGCCGGTTGTCGAGCTTTGTCCCGCGCCATGGACCACATCCGAAACCATGGACCGGGCCGAGGCGATCTATTCCGCCATCGGACAGGTGCCTGTCCGCATGACCCGCGAACGCGACGGTTTTGTGCTGAACCGACTTCAGGGCGCGCTGCTGGCCGAGGCGCTGCGTCTTCTGGGCGAAGGTGTCGTCAGCGTCGAAGGGCTGGACGCCACCATCAAGGACGGCCTTGGCCTGCGTTGGGCTCTGATGGGGCCAATCGAGACCATCGACCTCAATGCCCCGGGCGGTATCACCGATTATGTCGCGCGTTATGGCGGTTTTTATGCGCGACTGGCCGAAGCGCCAGCAGGACCAGAGGTGTTTTCGGTCGAAAATGCCGAAAAGATTGCAGCGACCTGGCCGCAGGATCGCAGCCCCGAAAACATCCGCGCGCGGCAGGATCGCCGCGACGCGCGGCTCGCCGCGCTGCGCCGACATCTCGCATCCGAACAATCCTGAAGGAGCAACGACCATGGCCAAACCCCGCAAGGTCATCATCACCTGTGCCGTCACCGGCGCCATTCACACGCCGTCGATGTCGCAATACCTGCCTGTCAGCGCCTCCGAGATCGCCGATGCGGCCATCGGGGCGGCCAAGGCCGGGGCAGCGGTTGTCCATCTGCACGCCCGCGACCCGCAAGACGGCCGCCCCGACCAATCCCCCGAGGCTTTTGCGCCTTTCCTTGGCGTCATCAAGCAAGCCTCGAACTGCGTGGTCAACATCACCACCGGTGGTGCGCCCACCATGACCGTAGAGGAGCGCGTCCGCCCCGCCGAAACCCACCGCCCCGAGGTCGCCTCGCTGAACATGGGGTCGATGAACTTTGGCCTGTTCCCGATGCTGAAACGCTTTCCCGATCTGAAACACCAGTGGGAGCGCGACTACGTCGGCAACAAGAACATCATCTTCAACAACAGCTTTGGTCAGATCGAATACATTCTGACCACGCTTGGCCCGCTTGGCACCCGGTTTGAATTCGAATGCTACGACACGGCGCATCTGTACAACCTCAAGCACTTCCTCGACGAAGGTCTGGTCAAGGCGCCGCTGTTCATCCAGACGGTCTTTGGCCTGATGGGCGGGATCGGCGCGCATCCCGAGGATGTCCTGCACATGAAGCGCACGGCGGACCGGCTGTTTGGTGACCAATATCGCTGGTCGGTGCTGGGGGCGGGCAAGAACCAGCTTCCGATTGCCGCGATGGCCGCCGCGATGGGCGGCAATGTACGCGTCGGCCTCGAGGATTCACTCTGGCTTGGCCCCGGGCAGCTCGCCAAAAGCAACGCCGAACAGGTCACCAAGGTCCGCCAGATCATCGAGGGGCTGGGGTTGGAGGTGGCCACCCCGGACGAGGCGCGCGAAATACTTGTGCTGAAAGGCGCCGACAAGGTGGGGTTCTGATCCACGATCATGCACAACCAGTTTAGGCGCGACTGTTGAATCTATCTTCTGGTCCAGCGATTTGTCTCTGACAACGGGGTCGTGTGATGCCGTCGGTCCCGGTTTTCGAACACCACAGAATTCCAGCTGTCGTCATTCTGTGCGCAGTGCGCAGGCTGAAAGCTCGGCAATCTGGGGATTGAGCCACGCCGTCTTTGGTGGTCTCGATCAGCGCGATGGGCGTATCGTGACTACGAATTTCGGTTCCTGCGCGGTATTGCGGATGGCCGACACTCCTCCACAGATCGAGGTGCATCTCGAAAATTTGGAGGACCAGTGGTGGGGTGGTTTGGCAGAACCAACCGGCCCGCCGACTCTGTCGGCCGTGGCCCCACGGGGCACCGGGCCTTGTTGAGACCTTTGTGGGCACGATGGTCGGCGTCCGGTGTCAGTTTTTATCGGCTATCGCTGCGCTATTTGCCGGTGATGGCAACCGGGGGTCGCCAGATTTGGCAACCGGCCCTTTGAAGATCAAGGCAAAGGAGCTGACGCCAGCCGGAATCGTGTGGCAGAATTCGGCCAAGTGACGGACCTGAACAGATTTGATCGTCTCTTTCCTAGCGGTAAATCAGGGTTGGCAACCACATCGTGATGGCCGGAACGAACGTCACCAGCAACAGCACAATCACCAGTGGGATCAGGAAGGGGGCTGTGCCGGCAACGCATTGTTCGAACGGAATTTTCGCGACCCTAGAAAGCACATAGAGCACCATGCCCACGGGCGGCGTCAAAAGCCCCAACATCAGGTTAAGCACCATGATCACACCAAAATGCACCGGATCGATCCCCAGGGTCACAGCAATAGGCAACAGCACGGGCACCATGATGGTAATCGCTGCCACCGTTTCCATGAAACAGCCAACCGCGAGCAGAATTAAGTTGATCAGCAAAAGAAGCACCCAAGGACGGTCGGAGATCGCCAACAACCCGATGGCGAATTGCTCTGGCACGCGGTTGGATGTGAGGATCCAAGCGAAAATCGCCGCCGAGCCAACAACCAAAAGAACAACCGCCGTTGTTTCTATCGTGTCGAAGCTGACGCGCAGGAACCGGGGCAGGGTTAGGGTCCTGTAAACCACCAGCCCCAGAAACAGCGCCCAGGCACAAGCGGCCACCGCCGCCTCGGTCGGGGTGAATGCGCCCGACAGAATGCCCCCCACGATGATTACGGGGGTCAGCAGCGACAGAAATGCGCGCTGAAATGTTGACCACAATGCAGACCAGTAAAAGGTCTGATCGCGCCCGAACCCTTTGCGACGCGCCATGATGGCGATCATTATCATCAGCGATGCCGCCATCATCAGACCGGGAATAAATCCGGCGACAAACAATTGCCCAATGCTGGCCCCTGCTACGACGCCATAGATCACCATGGGCAGAGAGGGTGGAATGATAGGCCCGATCGTAGAGGATGCAGCAGTGATGCCGACGGCAAATTTTGCATCGTATTTGGCATCTCGCATCGCCTTGATCTCAATCGCGCCCAGGCCCCCGGCGTCGGCGACTGCCGCGCCAGACATGCCAGCAAAGATCACGGAAGCCCCCACATTCACATGTCCCAGGCCTCCTCGCATCCAGCCGACGAGCGCCAGGGCAAAGTTGAATATGCGTTCTGTGATCCCGGCAGTATTCATCAAATTTCCCGCCAAGATGAAAAACGGAACAGCCAGCAAAGGAAAGCTGTCGACCCCGTTGATCATACGGTGGGCCACGACCATGGGTGGGGGCGAGCCATTGGAAATGATGAAAATCGCCGAAGATCCGGCCAAGGCGATGGCCACGGGCATGCCAAAAACCAACATGACCGCCAGCATTACGAAAAGCCAAATAATATCCACTTGGGGATGCTCCTAGTCGATTGCGCGGATCTGGTCCGCGTGCAATTCCGGGTCGATCAGTTTGCTGGTGCCGCTGCGAAAATGGCGCCACGTATTCCATGCCGAGTAAAGCGCCATGCACACAAAGGCGGCCGTGACGATCCAATAGATCGTCGATTTCGGAATATCGAGAGACACCATCATCTGCCGAGTACGCCCGGCGATCTGCGCGCTGAATACGGACAGCATCACGAAAAACCCGGTGGTCAGTACATCAATCAAGGTTTGCGCCAGCCGTCGCCCGGTGCGTGGGATCCATCGATAAATGAATTCAACCGCGATATGGCTTTGTTTTCGGGTGGCCATGATGGACCCGACAAAGGTGACACCAATCAGCAAAAAGCGCGCAATTTCTTCAGTCCAGGCGATGGAGTCGTTCAAAATGTATCGCGTAAAGAACTGAAGAAAAACGATAAAGGCGAGAACCCAGAACAGGATCAGAACCACAGAGTCATCCCAGCGCAGATCGGAAAGGTCGATCTTTTCTTCTTCCAAGGTTATCGGTGCTGTCACTTGTTCGTCAGACGAGTCATGTCTGCTCATGGCGTTTCCTTCTGGGCAAGGGGAGGGCAGGCGGGCACAGGTGCCCGCCTGCAACGAGGACCGGTCTATTCGATCGCTTGTAGCCGATCGTATGTAGCCTGATCCCAAGTGGCCATGTCGCCGTTGTGCATAACTTTTACAGCCTCAATAAACGGGCCGCGGTCTACTTCGTTGACCTGCACACCTTGTTCGCGGAACCAATCTGACAATTCGCCTTCGGCCTTGATGATGGCATCGGTTGCGCAGACGGCAGTGTCTTTGGTTACTTGGGTCAGCGCAGCCTGATCGGCGGCGTCCATGCTGTCCCAGGCGGGGCCGCCGACGATGGTGAGCAGGGCATCGGTGATATGCCCGGTCAGGTTGATGTTGCTTTGCACTTCATAGAACTTTTTGGCCTGAATCGTAGGCAGCGGGTTCTCCTGCGCATCCACGGTGCCCTGTTGCAGGGCCAAATACACCTCGGCAAAGGCGATGGGTGCCGGGTTGGCGCCGGTTGCCAAGGGGAACATCATGTAGAGTGGGGCATTGGGCACACGAATTTTCAAACCTTCCATATCGGCAGGCGTCAGGATCGGCTTGTTCGATGTGACATGGCGCGCGCCATAATATGTCATGGCGGTGATATGATTGCCTGTAGCATCGGTGTAGCCTTGGGACAGTTCGTTAAACAGGTCTGAATTGCGGAATTTGTCCCAGTGATCCCAATCGCGGAACATGAACGGCGCGCCGCCAATGGCGATGGGGCCGTATGACCGCCCTGCAAACAACTGCCCGGTGTAAATGATATCGACCGTACCGAAACCCAGACCTTCGTTGATGTCGACCTCTTTGCCGAGGGAGGAGGCGGGAAACACCTCGATTCCATATCGGCCCTCGGTGGCATCCATCAGCAGGTCGTTCGCGGCCACAGCGCATGTGTGGTAGGGCTCGCTCGATTCATAGACGTGTGCCCATTTCAGCTTGGTTTCGGCCGATGCCATGGCAGGCAAAAGCCCCAGCGTAGCAACGGCAGCGGCGGTGGCGAAAAGCGTCATCTTGGTTTTCATGTCATTCCTCCCTTGGGTGACGTGGCTTTGCCAGCGGGGCTGCCACGTTCAATTGTTTACCCTATGGCTTACGCCGCGTGAGGCAAGCCGCCAGAGGTGCAATTGCCATTTTTTTTAAAGGTTTGCCGAGGCAATCATATTTCGAAAGCCGCCGTGGCCCGTCGCAAAGGAGCGATGTGTGCATCCAGGCTTTCCCACACGATCACAAAGCTGAACTCGCGTGGCGAGTCCGCGCGAGGTGCACCGAGAGGCACTCGCGTGATACCCTTCGTTCCCTTCATCAACGCGATCGCAGTTTCATGGAAGAAGCGGCCGAACTCTTCTTCCTTCCCGGCTCGCGTCACGACCTGAAATATGCGCATGATCATTTGTCCGTCCTCTTTATGGCGCGGCTCTGGGATGGATGAATGCTTCTTTCCTCAAGATCATAACACGTTCCGGCAAGCTGTTTTGCCTTCGGCTATGGGCCAAGTGCTTATGGCGCGATCGCGGCACGCCATGGTCGTGAAGCCCAGCGGGATTATGTCGCGATCATTGCCGTGGCGCTATAACAGTCAGCCTGACTTGTCGATGAGGCCCGTCCGGTCCGGTTTTTCCGCCCAGACGTTTAGAGGGTTCCGCGAAACCGACCGAAAGCCCGGCCGGCCAGGCGCTGGGGTCGGATCAAATGCTGCCGCAAAAATCGAAACGTTCCAGCGCAACTGGCCACTTGACAAATCTCACATGTAACATGTTACACGTTACGGAAGGATGATCGGACAACGCATCAATGCGCCACCGATCAGGGAGGATGAGACGTGACCAACAAGAATGCATTGCGCGACCGGCTTGGCCGTGGGCTCTTTACCGTCGCGCCGGGAGCCCCGGATCCGTTGACCGCCCGCATCGTGCAGGCGCAGGGCTTTGATGCGGTCTACATGACCGGACTCGGCGCCACGGCCTCTCGGCTGGGCCAGCCCGACCTTGGTTTGCTGACACAGACGGAAATGGCGGATCACGCCCGTGCTATGGTGCGGGCGGTGGATATTCCGGTGATCGCCGATGCCGACACCGGATATGGCGGCGCATTGAACGTGGCGCGGGCCGTGCGGGAATACATGCAGGGCGGCGTTGCGGCGCTGCACCTCGAAGATCAGATTTTGCCCAAGCGCTGCGGTCAGTTGGCCGGCCTGCGGCTGGTCTCACCCGAGGAGGGCGCGGCGCGGCTCAGCGCGGCGCTGGAGGCGCGCGGGCAGGGCGATCTGGTCATCATCGGACGTACCGACGCCCTTCCGGCCATGGGCATGGATGAGGCGGTGTCGCGGGCGGCGCGCTATCGGGATACGGGCGTCGATCTTGTGTTCGTCGACGGGGTAAAGACCCGCGCCGAGGTCGAGGCCATCGCGCAGCGTGTCGAAGGACCCAAGGTTCTCAGCCTTGTCGATGGCACCGATGCGGCGCTTCTGGCGGTGTCCGACGTGCGAGAGATGGGCTTTTCCGTCGTGATGTACGCGGTGACTGCTCTCTTCGCTGCGGCACGCGCGACGCAAGATGCGCTGGCCACGCTGAAGGCCGAGGGCCGCCCGGCCTCGGAATCCGCCCTCACCTATGCCGAGTTCTGCGAGGTTGTGGACCTTGCCGGTCATCAGGCCTTTGCGCACAGGCACGGCGAATGACGGCGGTTGTACTTATCACCGGCGCAGGCTCGGGCATCGGGCTTGCCACCGCGCGGGCCGTCGTGGCGCGGGGTGCGCGGGTTATCCTGTGGGACATCTCGCGCCCGGCACTGGAAGCGGCGCGCGAGGAGATGGGCGAGGCGGTCAGCACTGCCATCATCGACGTCTCGGACGCCGAAGCGGTGGCTGCCGCGCATCTGGGCGGTGCGACACATCTGGTGAACAACGCCGGTATCCTCGGGCAGCGGATGGACTGGACCGGACTCGATGCGGAACACCTCCAAGGCATCTTTGATGTCAATGTCGTCGGGCTGATGCTGGTCACACAAGCCTTTGCAAAAGCGCGTGTGGCACATCCGACGGCCAGCATTGTCAACATGTCGTCCATCGCCGGAGAGAATGGTGGCGGGCCCGGCTTCGCCGCCTACGGGGCGTCGAAGGGTGCGATCATAACGCTGACGCAGGCCATGGCGCGGGATTTTGCGCCGGACATGCGGGTCAACGCGCTGGCTCCGGGGATTATCGACACACCCATTCAGGACAGCATCCTGACCGCGCCGGGAGCGCGAGACAAAGCCATTGAAGGCATTCCGATGGGGCGCATGGGCAGCGGCGACGAGGTGGCGCAGGCGGCGGCATGGCTGCTGTTCGACGCTGCTTACACCACGGGCGAAATCATCCGGATCTCGGGAGGGCGACGGTGAAACTGATCGACTATTTCTTCAAGGCGCTGGAGGTGGTTCTGGTCTTCCTGCTGGCAGGCATGACCATCATGGTTTTTGCCAATGTGGTGCTGCGCTACGGCTTCGGCTCGGGCATCGACATCAGCGAGGAACTGTCGCGGTTCTTCTTTGTCTGGCTGATCTTCCTCGGGGCGATCGTCGCCATGCGGCACAACATGCATATGGGCTTTGATCTCGTGGTGACGACGGTGAGCGAGCCGGTGCGGCGCGTGCTTCTGACGCTGGCCAACGGGCTGGTACTGGCGGTCTGCATCATGGTCTTATGGGGCACTTTGGCGCAATTCCACGTCAACGCGACGAACATTGCGCCGGTCACGCGTATGTCGATGATCTGGGTCTTCGGCGTACTGATCCCGATGTCTTCGTTGATCGGGCTGATGGCGGGACTGCGGATGCTCGGGTATGCGACGGGCCGCCTGAAGGGCATGCCTACCTCGGGACGGAGCGTTGCGGAATGACCCTTGTCCTGTTCATCGTCACCCTCGCCGTGACTCTTGCCATCGGCGTTCCGGTCGCCTTTGCCTTGCTGATCTGTGCCGCCGTCATGGGCCTTCAGATGGACCTGTTCGACGCGCAAGTGATCTCTCAGCGCATGGTGGTGGGCGCCAACAACTTTTCCTTGCTGGCGATCCCCTTCTTCCTTCTGGCCGGAGAGTTGATGAACGCCGGCGGCATGTCCAAACGGATCATCGGCTTTGCCATGGCTTTTGTCGGGCATGTGCGCGGAGGGCTGGGCGTCGTGGCGATCTTTGCCGCGATCATCCTTGCCTCGCTGTCCGGATCGGCCGCGGCGGACTCGGCGGCGCTGATCGCGATCATGCTGCCGATGATGAAGGAATCCGGCCATGACGAGGCGCGCTCGGTGGGCCTGATGGCGTCGGGCGGCGTCATCGCCCCGATCATCCCGCCTTCGATTGCCTATATCATCTTTGCGGTGGCGACGAACCTGTCGATCACCCAACTCTTCCTCGCAGGTATCGTGCCCGGCGTCATGATGGGCCTCGGCGCCATCATCGCATGGCTGATCGTGGCACGGCGCGACAATGTCGAGCCCCAGCCGCGTCAGGGCTGGGACGTGCGCCTGCGTGAGACGCGCAAAGCGCTCTGGTCTCTGGGCATGCCGGTCATCATCCTTGGCGGCATCCGTTTCGGCGTGGTGACACCGACCGAGGCGGCCGTGATCGCCGCCGTCTATGCCATCTTCGTCGGCATGTTGGTGCATCGCGAACTGAAGGTGAGCCAGCTGTTCCACGTCTTCCGCGACGCGGCGCTGACCTCGGCGGTGGTGATGATGCTGGCGGCGACCGCTCTGGCCACGGCTTGGTTCATCACGCTGGCGGACCTATCAGGCATCGTGTTGGATCTCGTCGGCCCGCTTGTCGACAGCCCGACCCTGCTTCTGATTGTCATCATGGCGCTGGTGCTGATGATCGGCACAATGCTGGACATGGGCCCGACGATCCTGATCCTCGCGCCGGTGCTGCTGCCGGTGGTCGAGGAGGCGGGGATCGACCCGATCTACTTCGGCGTGCTGTTTGTCATCAATTGCGCCATCGGCCTTGTCACGCCCCCCGTGGGCATCGTGCTCAGCGTCTCGGCCGGGGTGTCGGGCGTGCCGCTGCACAAAGTTGCCAAGGGAGCGGCCCCGTTTCTCATCGCGCAGATCATCGTGCTCGCCCTGCTGGTGATCTTCCCGCAACTCGTTCTCACGCCGCTGAACTGGCTGCGCTGAGTGGACTATCGACTGAAAAACCAAGGAGGAGACTGACCATGAAACTGAAGACCCTCGTGGCTATGGCACTTGCCACTGCATTGACCACCCCGGCGTTCGCAGCCGAGTACGGCAAACACACGTTCAAGATTTCGAGCGGCGCGGCCAAGGATCACCCGATTGCCACCGGCATCGAAGCCATGTCGACCTGTATGGAAGATGGCTCGGACGGCAAGATGAAGCTGCGCGGCTTCTACTCGGGCCAGCTGGGCGATGACGCCGATGCAACGCAGGCCACCCGCTCGGGCTCTATCGAGATGGTTGTGACCGGGTCCGCCGCCATCGCGGGCATTGAACCGGCGCTTGGCGTGTTCACCCTGCCGTTCATGTTCGAGAACGACGCCGAAGTCGACGCGATCATGACCGGCGCGTTCTTCGACTATGTCGCCGAGAAGATGCCGCAGCATGACCTGGTGATGCTGTCGATGTGGGAAAACGGTTTCCGCAACGCCACCAACTCCAAGCACCCGATCATGGCCGTGTCCGACTTCAAAGGGCTGAACTTCCGCGTTATGCAGAATCCAATCTTCCTCGACACCTTCCGTCGGCTCGGCGCGAACCCGGTGCCAATGGCCTTTGGCGAGGTGTTCACCGCGCTGGAAACCGGTGCCGTGGACGGGCAGGAAAATCCTCTGCCGCTGATCGAGGCGACAAAGTTCTACGAGGTGCAGAAATACCTGACGCTGACCCGTCACGCCTATTCGCCGAACCCGGTTCTGGTGAACAAGGCTGTTTGGGAAAGCCTCAACACCGACGAACAGGCACTGATCCGCTCCTGCGCCGAAAGCGCCCGGGATGCGCAGATCGAGCGGTCGCGTGCCGCGGTGGGCGAGTCCGCCACGAAGCTGACCGCCGAAGGCATGGAGATTTCCGAGATGCCTGCCGATGAGATGGCAAAGCTGCGCGACCTGGTGGCACCGGTCTACGAAACCTCGATGGAGTCCGTCGGCAAGGAGAACTTTGACCGACTCACGGAAGAGCTGGCCAAGCTTCGCAACTAAGCCCGCAAGGGCTTGAACGGACTGGTGCGTGCCGCTCCCGCGCGCGCCGGTCCACCCAGTTTCAAGGATCACCCCCCTATGCCCCTCGACACCGCCTCATTCCTTGCCCGCCTCGCGTCTGCCTTCCCGGGGTCGGCATTTATGGCAGGCGACGACATCCCAGCGCGCAACTTGCATGACACCTCGTTCCTTGCCGATGTGACGCCGTTGGCCGTGCTGCGCCCGGATACGCCCGAGGCCGTGGCAGAGGCGGTGCGGATCTGTGCCGAGGCGGGCGTTCCGATGGTGCCGCAGGGTGGTCTGACAGGTCTTGCGGGCGGTGCGCATCCGATCGAAGGCGCAGTGATGATCTCGCTGGAGCGGTTTTCAGGGATCGAAGAAATCGACCCGGCCTGCACCACCATGACGGTGCGCGCGGGAACGCCGCTGGAGGTGATCCAGAAAGCCGCTGACGAGGCCGGGTTCTTTATCCCGCTTGACCTTGGCGCGCGCGGCTCTTGCCTGATTGGTGGCAATATCGGCACCAACGCGGGTGGCAACCGGGTCATTCGCTACGGTATGACGCGCGAGATGATCCTTGGCCTGGAATACGTGCTACCCGATGGCACGCTGGTTAGTGGCCTGAACAAAATGCTGAAGAACAACGCGGGCTACGATCTGAAACAGCTGTTCATCGGCTCCGAAGGCACGCTGGGCATCGTCACCCGCGCGGTTCTGCGAATGCACCCCAAACCCGGCTGCGTGAATGCCGCGCTCTGCGGGCTTGGCTCCTATGACGATGTGGTCAAGCTGCTGGCCGAGGCACGGCGCGGGCTGGGCCCGATGCTATCCGCTTTCGAGGTCATGTGGCCCGATTACTGGCAGGTGGTTACGGAAACGGTCGGCACGCGCTCTCCTCTGGAGGGAAAGCACGCCTTCTACGTCCTGCTGGAAACGCAAGGACTGGACGAAGAGATCGACGGGCCGCGTTTTATGAACTGGATCGAAAAGATCTACGAGGCCGGTATCGTCGAGGACGCCGCCATCAGCCAGAGCCTGTCAGACGTGCAGGATTTTTGGGACGTGCGCGATGCCTGCGCCGAGTTCATGACCTGTCTCGGGCCGCACTGTGCTTTTGACATCGGCCTGCCCGTGACCTCCATGAACGCCTTTGCTGACGCCTGCCGGGCGAGGCTTACAGCGGCGATGCCGGAGGCGCTCAGCGTCTATTATGGCCATATCGGCGACGGCAACCTGCATATCGTCGCGCTGGACCGTGCGGCGACCGACCAGCCGATGAGCCGGATCAGCGGCATCGTTTACGATACGGTGCGCGACTTCGGTGGCACCATTTCCGCCGAACACGGCATTGGCCTGCTGAAGAAACCTTACCTTCCCTATACCCGCTCTGCCGAGGAGTTGGCGCTTATGGCCCTTATCAAGGCCGCGCTTGATCCGGCCGGGCTGCTCAATCCGGGCAAAGTCATAGATACCCCTTTCGGAGACCGCGCATGAACACCTTGAAATCCCGCCTGCTGTCTGGCGAATTCGTCACCGCTGCCTGGGCCGAGTTCGGCCATCCGGACATCGCGGAAATCCTCGTGCGGCACGGCTGGCCCACCGTGCTGATCGACGGCGAACACGGCATCGGTGACCTTGAAACATGGGTCGCCGTGGCCCGCGCAGTCGAAGCGGCGGGCGGCGAGGTTATCTTACGCGTGCCCGATGGCGCCGACACCACGCTGAAAAAGGCGATGGACCGCGGTTTTCGGTCGATCATCGTGCCGATGGTGGATACGGTGGAACAGGCGATGCGGATCGCGGCGTCCTGTCACTACCCGGTGCGTGGTACCGGTGGCACCGGGCGCGGGTACGCTGCGCCGATCGTGCGCGGCTCGGACTACGGCACCCGCCCTGACTATGCCGTTCAGACGGCAAACGAAGATGTGCTGCTGTTTGTTCAGTGTGAAACACCTGAAAGCGTCGCCGCACTGTCCGAGATCGCGGATATCGAGGGGATCGACGGCATCTTTCTCGGGCCAAACGATCTGGCCGCAACGCTGGGCCACATCGAGGACATGGACCACGCCACTCCGCAGGCCGTCTTTGCCGAGGTCGAGGCGAAGGTCAAGCGCGCCGGCAAGCTTCTGGCCACGGTGCCGGGCGGCGGACGCGACTGGGCGATCTTGCGTGACAAAGGGTTCAATCTAGTCGCGGGGGTGAACGATGTGTCCTTCCTCATTGAGGCGGCCCGCACATCGGCGCAGACGCGCGACGCGCAACTGGGCAACCGGAGCGTCCCGGCGCAACCCCAAGCCGGCTACTGACACGTGGCGTCATGGGCGGAACTGCTTCACTGGGGTCATGCTCCGTGGTAGAACCGCCCAACCGTCCGCCAAAAAAGGGAATGCTCACCTGATGCCCGCAAAACCCGGGATGCAGATCGAACAGCCAAAGACCCTGACGAAGATTGTCGTTGAGCGCCTGCGCGAAGCGATCATCGACGGACAGTTTGCATTTGGCGAGAACATCTCGGAGGACAAGCTTGCCACGGCTTTCGGTGTCAGCCGCTCACCCGTGCGCGATGCGCTGAACGCGTTGCAGTTCATCGGGCTTGTCACGATCAAGCCAAAACGCGGCAGTTTCGTCTTCAATCCAACCGCGGAGGAAGTCGCGGAGATCTGCGACTATCGCCTTATGCTGGAACGCGAGGCCCTGCGGCTCGCCATGGAGTCCGACCGCGACGACTTCTTGGCCGCGCTGGATGATACTGTGCACAGGATGCGCGACCGGATGTTGGCGGGGGACGAGATCGGCTATGTCCGCATCGACACCGAATTTCATAACCTCTTCTTCGATCATTGCGGCAATGGGCTGGTGCAGAACGCCTTTCACCTTGTGGAGGCGCGTATTGCAACGATCCGCACGGCGTTGAATGCCCGGTTCAAACAGCGCCGCGAGGACAGCTTCGACCAGCATGTCGCCATTGTCGAAGGTTTGAAGCGTGGGGATTGGGCTCAGGTCCACGACGTGCTGGACAAGCACATCACCTCGATCCGAACCGATGCGATCGACGAATTGTCCCGCACAACTGCGGACGGGTGACAGGGCGTATATCGCATGATGTCCGCGCCCTGGTAAAATCAGCAGGCATTGAAAGCTGCCGTGACAAGACTTTCCCGCCTTGCTCAAACCAAAATGGCAGAAACCGTTCGGGCCTATTGATTTCCCTTTCAGAAGCTTGCGTTTGCACAACGTTTCCGGCCGAACCGGCCTGTAATCTTCCCTCAAACAGCATTCCAACCGATGAGGAGAAGACAACATGCTGACCCGAAGAGCCGCACTGATGGGCGCTGCAGGCGTTGCATCCCTGCCCATTCTGGCAAAGGCCGCCAAAGCCGAAGAGATCATGGACACGTCCATTGCTCCCCCGGTCGATCTGTCGAGCCTGAAACGCATCAAGCACAAACTGGTCCGTCCGCCGATGGTTCATGCGCATGAACAGACCGCCCCGGCCGAGCCGCGGGTCGTTCAGTTCGAGATGCAGATCGTTGAAAAAGAGGTCGAGGTTGATGAAGGCGCCTATCTTCAGGCGATGACCTTCAACGGCTCGATCCCCGGTCCGATGATGGTGGTGCACGAAGGCGACTATGTCGAACTGACGCTGTTCAATTCACCCGAAAACCTCATGCAGCACAACATCGACTTCCACGCTGCGACAGGTGCACTTGGCGGCGGCTCTCTGACCTTGGTGAACCCCGGCGAAAAGACGACGCTACGGTTCAAGGCCACACGTCCGGGCACCTTTGTCTATCACTGCGCCCCCGGTGGCCCGATGATCCCGTGGCACGTGGTCAGTGGCATGTCCGGCTGTATCATGGTGCTGCCGCGAGACGGCTTGAAAGACCCCGAGGGCAACGCAGTCAGCTATGACCGCATCTTCTATATCGGCGAGAACGACTTCTACATCCCGAAAGACGAAAACGGCGAGTACAAACGTTTCGAAGATGTGGCCGAAAGCTATCCCGACACGCTCAAGGTCATGAACGGCCTCATTCCCAGCCACGTCGTCTTCAACGGTAAGGTTGGCAGCCTGACCGGCGACAATGCTCTGCACGCGTCGCAAGGTGAAAACGTGCTGTTTGTGCACAGTCAGGCCAACCGTGACACACGTCCGCACCTGATTGGCGGACACGGTGATCTGGTCTGGGAACGCGGCAAGTTCAACAATACGCCACAGCGGGATCAGGAAACCTGGTTCATTGCGGGCGGCTCGGCTGGGGCGATGCTCTACAAATTCCTACAACCGGGCGTCTACGCCTATGTGAACCACAACCTGATCGAGGCGGTGAACCTCGGGGCAACGGCGCACGTGGTGGTCGATGGGGACTGGAACAACGACCTGATGGAGCAGGTTCAGGCGCCAACCGAATACAACGCCGCCTACGAAGGCAAGACAGCGCTGCCATAAGCTGGCCCTGTGCCGCAACTCAGAAAGGGCGGCCGGAGTACCGGTCGCCCTTTTGCGCCAGAAAAGGAACAGACAATGAATCGGCCCGTGATCTTTCCTCTGCTTGCTGCCTTGGTCGCCGGGGCTTGGTGGTTGATGCCCGGGACGCCGACACCGCCGCCCTTTGCGCCGCCCGAAGTGGTCATGGTTCCCGCAGGCAAGATCGAATGGCACCCGCTTGGGAACTTTTCGCAGGACGGCAAGGCACGGACACCGCAGCCCGTATCGCTCTTGGTGCCCGAATTCGGCATGATGAAATATCAGGTCAACCGCGAACAATATGCGATCTGTGTTCAGGATGGTGGGTGCCAGCAAGTATCCGCGAACGGCGGAGCTCTGCCGCAGACCCAGGTGAACTGGCAGGATGCCACGGCTTTTGCGGCTTGGTATTCCGACAGGACAGGTGAAGTTTGGCGTCTGCCAACCGAAACGGAATGGCAGCTGGCAGCGGCGGAACGATACGGTGATGCCTCGGCCGATCCCGATGCATTGGATCCCGGCCAACGTATGTTGGCGAATTACGAAAATGGCATCCTTCTGCGTGGCAGCGCCAGCCCGACGCTGCGTCCGCAAGGCGGGTACGGAGAAAATTCACTGGGCATCGCCGACATCTCTGGGAACATCTGGGAGTGGACGGATGGGTGCGTGGAAAATGGCATGCTTGATCCCAACGGACGCATTCTGACAACCGAGGCTTATTGCGGCGTGCGGATTGCCGGTGGCCGACACCGGGCCGCCGTAATCAATTTCGTCCGCGATGCCAGCGTCGGCGGATGCGCTGTTGGGCTTCCCCCCGACCACCTGGGATTTCGGTTGGTGCGTGGCAGCCGTTAAAGGTCTTGTCGCCCCTCGGGCTCTGCGCCTGATCCTTCGGACAAAGGGTTCGCGAGGTTTCCCGAGGAAACCTCGCGCGGCATCGCCCTAAGATGCCTGACTGTAGCGGGCGCCATCGGGTGTATAGGCATCAAAAACACTGGCGATCATTCTGGTGAGCGCGCGTCCCTCGGGTCGAATTTCCAGCCCCGACTCGTTGACAGAAACAAGGTCACCGAACCGGTCGTTGACAAGGGCGAGGTTGTATTCAAGGTCGTGGCTGGCAGGGCCGAAGCGGGCTCTCAACTCGCTCAGGTCGAGCCGGAAATCACACATGATCATCTCGATTGCGCGGGCACGCATTCGGTCATCGTCGGTCATGAAATGCCCCCGCGCCCCGGCCAGTTGCCCGGCCTCGATGCGCTGAATATAGGCGGCCGTGGCGGCTGCGTTCTGGACATACCCGCTGGGAAGTTGCGAAATCGACGAGGCGCCGATCCCGATCAGCGTCGCACATTCATCGTCGGTGTAACCTTGAAAATTGCGCCGCAATCGCCCTTTTGCAGCGGCCTCAGCCAACTGGTCCCCTTGCCGTGCAAAGTGGTCAATCCCGATCCGCGTAAACCCGGATTTGCTGAACCGCCGGGCGGCAAGTTCCGCCAGTTCGAACCGCGCCACTTCGCGCGGCAGGGCGGCTTCGTCGATCAGTCTCTGTCGCTTTGAGACCCATGGCACATGGGCATAGCCGAACAGCGCAATCCGGTCGGGTGCCAGCTCAAGCACCTTGGAGACCGTATCACTCAGCCGCGCGGCATCTTGATGCGGCAAACCATACACCAGATCGGCGTTGAGCGATCGGATGCCCGCAGCACGCAAATCATCCACGCAGGCCTTGGTGATATCATAAGGTTGAATACGGCCAATCGCTTCCTGGACCTTGGGGTCGAAGTCCTGAATACCAATGCTGGCGCGGTTCATCCCCTCGGCGGCAAGCGCGGCAATCTTCGATCTGTCCACCATCGTTGGGTCGATTTCGACAGAGAATTCCCAGTCATCGGACGGCGGGATCACGGCTTTCACCGCCCTCGCAAGGCGCTGGATCAAATGCGGCGGCAAGATCGTCGGTGTTCCGCCGCCCCAGTGCATCCGGCCCATTTGCAGGCCCTTCGGCAAGGTCGCGCTGAGCAGGGCAAGCTCTTGTTCTATCGTGCCGATATAGCTTTCGACGGGAGAAAGTGTCTTTGTACCTTGCGTCCGGCACGCGCAGAACCAGCAAAGTCGTTCGCAAAACGGGATGTGCAGATAGACCGAGACGGGAATGCCCGGGTCCAGCGCCGCAAGAGCCGCGCTCTGCATGGATGCGTCGCCCAGTGGCGCAAAGACCGGGGCCGTGGGATAAGATGTGTAGCGGGGCACCCGGGCGTCAAACAGGCCGAGGGTTCTCAGGCGGTCGATGTGTTTCATGCACCCTTTATGTGGTTTTTCACAGTGCGCCACTTTGCGCCGGATCAAACTTCACACAGGAAAAGGCGAGACGCCGATCACGGCGGTATGCAGGTGCAAAAGCCCGACCCAAAGGACCAAAGCAATGCCCGCTTTCATTGCCGTCGAACGCCCATTCGCGCGCAGCCAGCGATGATCGGCCAGCGGCGCGACCGAAAGGATGGATGTCGCGGCAAAAAAGGCCTGACGGGTGCCCGGTGCCAGATCGCGGCGGGCTTTGGCATCGAATATCGGGATCGCGGCCAGCGGCATTGCAAGGAAACTGCCGAACAGAACGACATGCGCCAGATCGCCGTTCGGGATCAGATGCGCACCCGCCCAAAGCGCCAGTGCAAGAAACAGCGGATGGCGGGAGATGGCCGCAAATCCGGGGGTGTCCGCGTCGAACGCGGCCTTTCGGTGGCCACCCAGCGTGAAGGGCTGTGATATCCCAGCGCCGCAGGTGGCAAGGATTACGGCGATCGGCATGGCAAGGTTCGGCACCCATCTTGTCCAGGGCAGTTGCGGCCAGAGCATGACATAGGGTGCACGACCGGCGGCCACGATGACCCAGACCAGAAGCGCAAGGGAAAACAGACCGTAGACACTGAAATAGGCGTGCCGCCCGATGGCAGCGATCAGCCTTTCGCGCAACCCACCAAGGCGCGGAACAAAATGGCTGGCCACAAAGCAGGTCAGCGCCAGAACGTATTCCATCCAGTCTGTCACGGGTCCTCGGCCTGTTTCATGAGTCGTACGATATGGCAGGCAAAGGCGTAGGTCGCCGGCAGGCCGATCACAAGGCCTCCGGCGGCAGCTTCCCACGGGGTCAGAACCCGCCAGCCAAGCCACGAGCCAATCAGCGAGGCAAAGAACAGGTTCACGCCCATAGCCCCCGCGCCGAACGGGTAAAGCGCGGCGAGCAACTTCAGCGAGGGTTTCATCGCCGGTTTACAAGCATCTGTACCGCCGCCAATGCGCCGATCAGCGCCAGCGAGGCGAGCAGGAACGAAAGCTCGGCGGTGGCCGTTTGTGGTTGTGGGATCGGGCGCTCGAACCCGGCGGCAAAGGCGGGGACGGGTAGCGTGGCAGCCAATAAAAAGATGCGTTTCATCTCAATGCTCCATGGTCAGGGTCTGATAGATTTCGGGAAGGGCCTTGGGCAGGCGTTCGGGATGGGGCAACAGGGTAAAGCCGATGCGCGAGAAGATGCGTGCGAACCAGTCTTGCCCATCGGCGTCGACGATTACCCCGTGCACCGCCTGTCCCAGCGCTCGCGCTTCGCGCACGGCCATCCGGCTGTCTTCGATCCCGTGCTGCCCTTCGTAGTGGTCAAGATCGTTGGGTTTGCCATCGGTCAGCACCAACAGCAGGCGGCGTTCGGCGCTCTCCTCGGCCAGTTGCGCCGAAACATGTCGGATCGCGGCGCCCAGCCGGGTGTAATGGCCGGGTTTCAACCCGCCGATGCGCGACGTCACGTCCAAAGACATCGGCTCTTCAAAACGTTTGGCACGGTGCAGGAAAACCCGGTCGCGGCGCAACGAGGAAAACCCCCAAATCGCCAAGCGATCCCCGGCGGTGTCGAGGCCCGCTGCAAGGGCAGACAGCGCCTCGCGCGCAACCTCGATCACGGAGGTGTCGCCAATTGCGGCCTCGGTCGAGCGCGAGCAATCCATCAGGATCGCCACCGAGAGGTCACGCGCCATGGGACGGCTGGCTTGCCAGACCCGGTCGCTGCCTTCGTGACCACAGGCGATGTCGGTGTGCGAAGTCACGACGGAATCGAGATCCAGATCATCGCCGTCGATCTGGCGGGGCAGGGTGACGCGGCGGGGGTGCAATGGCGCGAACTGGCGTTTGACCCGCGCGACAAGACGCGGATCGGGGGTATATTCGGCGCGCGGTTTGACCTCGGCTTCCAGCACACGCACGTGGTCAGGCATATACTCGCCGGTCCGGCGGTTCCATTCAGGATAGGTGAACTTGCCCGCCAGCCGTTCATGCTCGGCATCCTGTGGCGACAGGTCCAGCGAAAGACGCAGCCGGGTGGCGGCACGCTTCGCGTGCTGAGACAGGGTCAAATGGTCCTGATCCTCGGCTGCCTTCGCTGCGTTGTCCTGATCGTCGTCGTCGACCATCCGGTTGATGTTCAGGCTTTCTGCCCAGGACATGATCGATTCAAACCGGTGAATGATAAAGCTATCGCGCCGGTTGGCCTGATCCCGGTCTTCCCGCTTGCCCTCTTTGCGGCTTGCCGTGGCAAAGCTGGGCGCTGGCTGCGCCTCGTCCTGTTCTGCAGCGGCGGATTTCCCCGTGATGGACGGCAAAAAGCGCAACCAGAAGGGAACTGGCGCGAAAGAGCGATAGCCCCGTGGCGCGGGGCGGTCCAGCACGTCATCGCCGCCGCGCTGACATCCAATCTGGTCAAGGATCAGCCGCTCGATCGAGGCTTCAAAGCGGGGCAGCGTCGTGCGGTTACGCTGTGCGCAATGTTCCTTGCACATGGCGCTATATGCGTCGCGCAGGCCGGGACAGGCCTCAAACGTGCGGTCCATCGCCCGCGCGTTTGCCGTGATCTGGGCCAGGTCTGATCGGTAGGGATCGCTGTGCCATTCCGGCATTTCGGTAAAGGCCGCGATGGCCGCCAGCCAAAGATAGGCCGCGCGGTTCAAGTCACGCGTCGAGAAGTCTTGCATCGCCGGCGGCAGGCGAAGCCGCTCCCCGTTAAAGTCGGCGACATGCGCCATTTCGCGTGGCGATCCGATCCGGCGGAACACGCCAGGTCTGTGCTCGGAGGCTGCCAGCGGGGAGGGCACGATCTCGACCCCGGCGCCGCCGCCCAAGGCCCGAAACAGCGCGGCGATACTGGGACGCATCACCTCGAAGGTCACCGCCCGGTCAGCGCTGTCTACGGCCCCGGCCCTGCGGGTGGCCAGATCATGCCAGAGGTTGCCAACGGTTTCCTCTGGCTCCATCAAATCGAGAACATGGATCATGGCCCTACCCGTATACGCTGGCGGCAAGATCGCGCAGCGCCTGCTGCACGTCGGCCTCATCAGACAGCGGTTCGATGATCGCTGCCTCGATCGCCCGGTCGATGGGCATTCCCCCGGCGATCATCGTGGCGGCATAGATCAAAAGACGGGTCGAAACCCCCTCTTCCAGATCCATCCCGGACAATTTGCGAATGTGACCGGCCAGACGGACAAGTGCCCCAGCGCGGGATGCGTCCAACCCGCTTTCGCGTGTCACAACCTCGGTTTCGACATCCGGTTCGGGAAAGTCGAACCCGATCGAGACGAACCTTTGCCGGGTTGAGGGTTTCAGCTTTTTAAGGATGTTCTGGTAGCCGGGGTTATAGCTGGCGACGAGCATGAAGGGCCCCGGCGCCTGCAATTCTTCGCCTGTTCGGTCGATGACCAGCCTGCGCCTGTCATCGGTCAGCGGGTGCAAAACAACCGTCACATCCTTACGTGCCTCGACCACTTCGTCGAGATAGCAGATCCCGCCCTCGCGCACGGCGCGTGTCAGGGGGCCATCGACCCAGACGGTTTCCCCCCCTTTCAGAAGGTAGCGCCCGATCAGGTCGGCGGCGCTCAGGTCATCATGGCAGGCCACGGTGTGAAGCGGCAGGCCCAACCGGGCCGCCATATGTTCCACGAACCGGGTCTTGCCGCAGCCGGTCGGCCCCTTCAGAAGAAGGGGCAAACCGTTGGCATGGGCCGTCTCGAACACCGTGCATTCGTCGGCGACGGGTTGGTAGAACGGCAAGGTTGAGGGGGCCATATCTTTCATGGTCACTCTCCCGGTACGGCCACGGGGCCGGGTTTGACGATCTCGCGGCGCACCACGAGCATCGAGTAGATGAAGAGCAGCGCCCCCAGCACCACCGCCACACCCGAGCCGAAGCGCATGATGTAGAAGATGCCAAGCTGGTCCTGCACGTCCATGTAGTAGTCCCCCACAATCCGTTGCATGTGGGTCTGGATCGTTCCGGCGAAGGTCAGCGTGAAGGTCATGAAGGCCATCCCGCCAGTCATCAGCCAGAAAGACACCATGTTGAGCACCTGATTATAGGGTGCACGTTCGCGCAGTTGCGGCATTGCATAGGTGAACATGGCAAGGTTCAGGGCGACATAGGCGCCATAGAACGACAGGTGGCCATGCGCCGCGGTGATCTGCGTGCCGTGAGAATAGTAGTTCACGCCGTGCAGCGTATGCAGGAACCCCCAGACGCCCGCACCGAAGAAGGCAACCGTCGAAGACCCCAGCGACCAGAGCAGCGCGGCCTTGTTCGGATGGTTTTTGCGGCCCTTCCAGACCATGATGAAGGCAAAGGACATCATCGCGAAGAACGGCACCACCTCGAAGGTCGAAAAGATCGAGCCGATCCACTGCCAATATCCGGGCGTGCCGATCCAGTAAAAGTGGTGCCCCGTGCCGAGGATGCCCGAGAACAGCGCCGTGGCGACGATGACGTAAAGCCATTTCTCGATCACTTCGCGGTCAACCCCGGTCAGCTTCAGCATCAGGAAGCCAAGGATCGCGGCCATGACCAGTTCCCATGTCGCTTCGACCCAAAGGTGCACGACGAACCACCAGTACATCTTGTCCAGCGACAGGTTGTCGGGATTGATAAAGGCAAAGATCCAGAGCAGGCAAAGCAGCCACAGGCCCATAAGCAGAATATTGGTGATCGCCGTCTTGCGCCCCGCAAGGACGGTCAGCGTCACGTTCACCAGAAAGATCACTGCCGCCACAAGGATGCCGAACTTGACCCAAAGCGGTTGCTCAAGAAATTCGCGCCCGCCGTGGATGCCGACAAGATAGCTGCCGACAGCGCCAAGCGTGCCGACCACCAGAATGATCAGCTGAAGATAGGCCAGCTTGACCGAGAAGATCTCGCGCTCACTCTCTTCGGGGATCAGGTAGTAGGCGGCACCGAAAAAGCCCAGCAGAAGCCAGACAATCAGCGCGTTGGTGTGGATCATGCGGATGATGTTGAAGGGCAGGATCTCGGACAGGGTGTTGGGTGAAACATAGACCCAGCCCGCGAGAAGGCCGCCCAGCACCTGAATGCCGAACAGCGCCATGGCCACAAGGAAATAGGCGTAGGCCACCTTTTGAGATTGATATTTCATTGATCTTTCTCCTTAGCCCGCGTCCGTCGGCGGCCAGCTTTGGGTATCGGTGTGATCGGCCCAGCGAAGGAATTCGGCCAGCGCCTTCATCTCTTCCTCGGTGATCTCGAAGTGGGGCATTTGACGGCGGCCTTCGATGCCCGAGGGTTGCGCGGCCATCCAGCCATCCAGCATCTCGTAGGCCCCCTGCGGGTCATCCGTGACGCCCCAGCGGGTCATGACGTTGCCCAGTTCGGGCGCGAAATAGGCCCCTTCGCCATGCAGCGTGTGACAGTTGATGCAAGAATGGCGCTCCCACACGTGTTTGCCCAGCTTCACGGCTTCGGTGATGGGCATTCCGGCGGTAGAGGTATTGACGATGTAACGGTGGCTTTGCACCGTCAGGGCCACAAACACGACGACGAAGAAAATTGATCCTCCGTAGAACACGTTTCTGGCCCGCGATTTTGTGAGTATTTCAGACATGTCGCGGTTCCCGACTTTCGTTTCGGATGACCCCGTCGTAAGGGGCGATGACCGACGACTTGTTGCGCAAGCGCAAAGAACTGACCGAAAGATCGACGCATGCTGACCTCTCTGAAAGGAGAGTCCCATGCAACGCAGTGGCTTTGATGACCCGGACTTGCCGCTTTCGGTGCTGTTTTCCGAATGGCCAAGGCTGGTGCGGGTTTTTATGGATCGAGGCATGCTCTGTCCGGGCTGCCCGATCGCGCCGTTCCATACAATCACGGACGCTTGTCTGGAATACGATCTGAACGAAGACGAATTTCGCGCAGACCTGATTGCTGCGCGCGACGACCCTCGCGAGGCTGACTAGCCCTGAAGCCCGCCCAGCAGCACCAACTCATGTGGCGCCGTGACGACAATATGTTTGCGGGTCGATCGGACGATGCCCGCTTTTTCCCATGACGACAGAAGGCGGCTGACCGTGTGCAAGGTTGTGCCAGTCATGTCCGAGATGTTCTGCCGGGTGACGGGAAAGGCGATTTCGATTCCGTCATCGACCTTACGACCGCTCTGGTTCACCATTCGCAACAAAGCGCAGGCAACACGTTTTTCGACGGCCTGTGTGGCCATTTCCGTCAGAGTTTCCTGAATCTGTCCGAGACGCTGGCCAAGCGTCTTGTAGCTTTCGGTGGCGAAGCCGTCGTATTTGCCTGTGAACTCGGACCAAAGCCGCGTCGGCCAGGACAGCGCAAGCGACTCGGCGGCGGCGATGGCCGTGGCCGGATAGGTGGTGCGCTGCAAGGCAGGCGCGATTCCGAACAACTGCCCCGGCGAGATGTGCAAGACAATGATCTGATCTCCTCCGGGCGTGCTGCGGACTACCCTCAGGTATCCATCCAGCAACAAGAAGAAACGCTCTGCGTCATGCCCTTCGTTGAAAATCTCTTTGCCTTCATCGTAGCGGCGCGACGACGCAAGATCGAGGATTTCACGAATCTCCGGTCGCGTCAGCCGGCAAAAGGGCGGCAGACCAGTCAAAAGGCTTTCGTCAAGTTTGGCCACGAATGTCCCGGAAGTTTGTTTCAGAGCAACGTTCAGATCGGTGTCATAGCGCATATCGGTTCCAGACAAAACAACCGGACGACGATGAAAGGAAGTTCCGATGTTCAAGATGATGATGTCCGCCGCTTTGGTAATGGCCGCTGGGGTCGCAAGCGCAGAAACCTTCGAGGTTCATATGCTCAACAAAGGCGAGGCGGGCGCAATGGTTTTCGAACCGGCCTATGTTCATGCCGCGGTTGGCGACGTGATCCACTTTGTCCCCGTCGACAAAGGCCACAACGTCGAAAGCATCGACGACATGCTTCCCGATGGGGTCGAAGAGTTCAAAACCAAATTCAACGAGGAGTTCGAACTGGCTGTCGATCAAGAGGGCGTCTACGGCGTCAAATGCACGCCGCACTACGGTATGGGCATGGTCGCACTGATCCAGGTTGGCGAGGCTGTCAATCTCGAGGCCGCCGCTGCTGTCAAACAAAAAGGCAAGGCCAAGACCCGCATGGCCGACCTGATCGCGATGGTCGAATGACACCCTGCGGCCCATCTTAAGGCCAGATCGGGCGGTGTCTTTGGCACCGCCCGATTGCATTTTCGACAGGAGACGATCCATGACAAAGCGCGCAGAGTTTCATGGCCCCGCACTTTTTTCCTACGGGTTTCGGCCATTCTTTTTGGCGGCGATCCTGTTCGGTTTGTGCGTCGTTCCAATTTGGTGGCTGGTCTTGCAGGGCAGGGTATCCCTGACCGGGGTATTTTCGCCGACCGACTGGCACAGCCATGAAATGATTTATGGCTATGGCACAGCGGTCGTGGCCGGGTTTCTTTTCACAGCCGTTCCCAACTGGACCGGACGTTTGCCGACACGCGGCTGGCCATTGGCCGTGCTTCTGGGCCTTTGGCTTGTCGGGCGTGTTGCGGTCGCCGGATTGATCGGGTTGGGACCTATCAGCGTCGCCTTGCTTGATCAGACGTTTCTACTGGCGGTGGCGGCCATGATCGCGCGCGAGATCTTTGCCGGCAAGAACTGGAAGAACCTTAAGGTTCTTGTGCCGGTCACGCTGTTGTGGGTCTCCAATCTGGCCTTCCATTTTGAGGCCGCCTGGCAGGGCAATGCCGATATCGGCAAACGTCTCGGCATCGCACTGCTGGTGTTTTTAATCCTGCTGATCGGCGGTCGCATCGTCCCGAGTTTCACACGCAACTGGTTGGCGCGCAGGGATGCGGCCCAACTGCCTGTCGCTTTCAATCGCTTTGACGGAGCGACAATCGGGGTCAGTGTCACCGCGTTGCTGGCATGGGTGCTGGCACCGGTTGGAATGGTCTGCGGCGGGCTGTCCTTATTGGCGGCAATCCTGCAAGTCTTGCGGTTGTGGCGGTGGCAGGGGGTAAGGACCTGGCCATCGCCGTTGCTGCTGATGCTGCACATCGCCTATCTGTTCATTCCGCTCGGTTTTCTGGGTGTGGCAGCGGGCGCGCACGGGATCACAACCTTGGCCATGGGGGCGCACCTGTTGGGCATCGGCGCGATCGGCGGCATGACAATTGCAGTTATGATGCGGGCCACGATGGGCCATACAGGTCGTGATCTGAAGGCTGGCGGCATGCTGATCTTGGCCTTTACACTTCTTGTTTGCGCCGCACTATTTCGGGGGATTGCCGAATGGTTTCCCGACATGAGTGCGCAAAGCATCAATCTGGCTGTCGCGCTTTGGACCGCCGCATTCGCCTTGCTGGCATGGCGAATCTCTCCATGGCTGGCGGGCCCGAAAACGGTCCGCTGTGCAGCACCGCGCTAGGCCGTGATGACAAAAGGGATGGTATCGCCAAGTTTTTGGCTACATCTGATCTTGGTTCGGGAACCAAGCGAACATTCCTACTGACACGCCGCGCCCGAAAGGCTTCCGGTGTCCGTGCGCGTCGGATAGGTTAAATCAACAGTCCCGGGCGGAGGCTGCCGCCGCTGTTTCAGCCTTCCCCTTCAACCAGAACGGCGCTGTCGCGGTCGGCCATCTGTGCCAGTTTGACCTGCATTAGCACCGACATCTCATCGTAGTTCGTCCACTCATCGACAATCCGACCGTCCTTGATGTGGAAATGGCTCATGCCCATTATCTGCACGCGTTTGCCGGTAGGTGCACCAAGCTCTTCAAATACGCCCCAGCCAAGGTGATGCCCTTCAATAAGCCAGCGCACGGCCACCTTGGTGCCGCCTTCCTCGCACGGTTGCGAGCATATGTGCTGTGGCATGTAAAAGCCGTCGGGGAAGGAGGAATAGAGCCCGACTGTCTGGTGCGTTACTGCGCCGTGGCCGTAAAGCTCCTTCATCAGCGGTCCGTGGTACTGAACCGTCGGGGCGTAGACATCCCTGATCTTGCCGAACATCCGCTTGTTGTGGATTTCGTGTAGCCACTCGAGGACCTCACGCTCCAGATCGGTGTTCGCGATGGCGGTGTCGGGCTTGCTCTCGGGGGGGTATTGGCCGATCAGGCGGCGGTTTTCACCCATGTCCACGGCCAGAAGCCCCTTGTCGAAATAGCCTTTGGCCAGGTTTTCTGCATAGGCCTGCGGGTCGAGGCCGATCTGCTTGACCTGAGCCATCGTGTCGACCACCAGCCATTCCCGATAGATCATGTTTTCATAGACCATGCAGTCGGCGATGGTGCGCGCAACGAATGTGCGTCCCGTGGGCTTGCCATAAATGCCAAGCTGGGTGTGGCGCCCGGTGCCCGTGACCAGGTGCGAGGTATAAAAGCCGTCGTCCTCGTTGCCGTTCCAGATCACTTGGGTTGCCATGCCGCGGCGTTCGGGCAACATGAACATCCGCTGGATTGTCCCTTGTACCACCTCCTCGCGCGTATAGGTTGTGCCCAAGGCGCTATAGACCACGCAGTTGTGGGTGTAGTGGGTGTAAATCAACCCGACATCGCGCTCGTCCCAGATGCGGTGCGTGCAGCGGATGATGTAATCGACGATGTCGGTATAGATCGGGTCGAAACCCTTCATGGGCTGCACCCGTTCGCGGTCTTCCGGCACGAGATCCACAAAATCGCGGCGCTCAGCCTGAAGAACCCGCGCCTGCGTGTCGTTGCTCTGCGGGGTTGGGGTGCTGTGAGCTGCCTGATCTTTCTCAGGCTGGTCCTTCGTTGCCATCGGTTCGTCCTGATGTTCGAGTTTCAATCAATGCAGTGAACCACCAATTGCATACGCTTGCAAGTCAGGTTTCGATTCGACCACGCCGGAAATGGCTCTGCATGCGCCCAAGCACATCCACGCCCATCTGCATCAGCAGATCGAGGATATCGAGCGGCACCCAGTTTTCGCGGATCAGCCCCTCATGGTGCAGGTAGAAATCCATCACCCGCATCGTCACGGGCCGCCCAGTAGCGCCTACGCCCAGAAAGTCAGGGCCGTTGTGCATGGCAAAGACGCTGGGCCAGCCGCCAGTGACAGAATAAGCGCCGTCACCCACGCGGATATAGTGGCCGCCGCCGTGGCTTGCCTTCAATTCGGCGATCTCATCCCATTGCCCGCCGCCTTTTCGCCCCGGAAAGGCGCGTCGGAACGGCAGTTGGTGATAATCCACAAAGCCTTGAAGTCCGCGCGTGGTGCCGATGCCCGAAGGGCCGTACCACATCATTTTCGGGTGCCAATAGTCCTTCTGTGGCATATTCAGAAGGCCTTCGCGCCCAGCACCTTCAAAGTCGTTGTAAGCGCCCAAAGCTCCATGCATTGAGAGGGTTTGTGCAATGCTGGAGGCGCTCTGATCGGGGTCCTGCGGGGTGAATAGCAGCCCGTCGCCGGTGATCGGGCCGGGCCACATGCCTTCGGTCCCAAGGCTGGGCGCAAGCGGCCAGAATCCCGATTGGCGGATCACGTCGAGAACATCCCAGAGGCAATTGGTCTGAACGATCTTGCGATCCCTGATCTCATGCACCTCGCCATAGCGCAGGTAGACGGGTTGGCCGGTGGCGGGAATGGTCAGCCAATCGCGGCGGAAGGTGCCGCAGTAATGGCCCATCATGGCCACGTAGTCGCGGCCCTCGAACTGTCCGCCCAGAACGATGAGATCACGCCGCTCGAGATCCGGGAGCGCGGCCATTAGGGGCCGCCAAACCGAATCGGCCAGGAAATCCAGGCCCCGGCCTTCGTTCATCGGATGGGCGGCGCGCACCGTGACCTCAGGATGATAGAGCGCACTCATTTGGGCGCCAAGATCAACCTCTCCGGCCTCGCAAAGTGCGGACAGACCGCTGTGCACCCGCGTTTTCAGCGCGGTGATGTCTTCGATCATAGGGACCTCCTTTTGTGAATATATTGACGTCGAAAGGAAAACATTGCAATCGTATTCATGCAGCGCTACGATGGGCAATGTTCCGGGAGAGATGCCGGGCGACATGGGGCAATTGGCCATGATAAGCGCACCGCCCAAGCGGGAGTGAGGCCGGGGCCGCAAACGGGAACAGAACTGGATGGCGCCAGAGGCGCTGGCCGGTGCGCAATTTTACGACGGGAGAGATTGGAATGAATTTTCACGTGAAAGCAACAGTTGCCGCCGGCGCGCTGATTGCATCGGCGGGCGGTGTCTGGGCCGACTGTGGCATTGAAAGCGGCTCGGTTCGCATTCTGTCAAATGACTTCTCGGCGCTGCATGCAGTGGCAAATTGGGCCGAGAAATGCGCCTCCGATACCGTCGAGGTGACTAAGAACCAAACAGAAGAGCACAAGAACATCCAGGTGCCCGCACTGACAACCGATCCCGCCAGCTACACAGTGGCCGTCGTCGCTACCAACTCGGTTGTGCCGCTGCTCAGCGGCGGGCTGATCCGGCCGCTGGATGAATATGTGGAGAAATGGGGCGGTCAGCTTCAGGACAGCCAGAAGATCGTTGTCGACGGCAAGATTATGGCGATTGCCTTCATGGCCAATGCTCAGCACCTGTTTTATCGTGAAGACCTGCTCAAGGAAAATGGCATTGCGGTGCCAACCAGCTTTGATGAGATGTTTGCCGCAGCTGATAAGCTGCGAGACGCCGGCGTGATGGAAACGCCGATTTCCTCAAACTTCAAGCCGGGATGGGATATTGCGGCGGAATTCGTCAACACATACCTCGCGACGGGCAACGATTTCTTCGAGCCGGGCAGCGCCAAGCTGGCGATCGACAACGAAGACGGCCTTCTTGTCCTCGAGAACATGAAGAAGATGCTCGGCTATATGAGCCCGGACTGGGCTACATTTAACAGCAATTCGCAGAAACCTGTTTGGGAGGCCGGTGAAGCGGCATTCTCGATTTCTTGGGGATCTCGCGCGGGAGCCTATATTGCCGACGACAACCCGGCACCAGAAATTGCAGCCAACACGGCCTTTGCCGCTGCGCCCACGATCGGGGGTAAATCCATTCCCTCGGCGGCGCTGTGGTGGGATGGGTTCACTATTGCTAAGAACATTTCCGACGAAGACGCCGAGGCATCGTTCCGCGCGATGATGAATGGCGTCTCGCAGGAGATGATGGCGGAAAACATGGATGCAGCTGTTTGGCTTATCGAGGGTTATGAGCCCACGAAGGCTGCCTCTGGTGTGATCGCCGACCTCAAGGCCGGTGCGCGCGCCTATCCGATGCTGCCTTACATGGGTCTGCTGCACACTGCACTTGGCGATAACCTGGCGGAATTCCTGCAAGGCAATGAAAGCGCCGAGCAAGCTTTGGCAGATGTGACTGCGGCCTATACTACCGCCGCCACCGAAGCCGGTTACCTGAACTAAGTCCAAACCGACAGGGGCCGCCGCCGCGCGGCCCCCTTCACCCCGTTTCTTGGAACGGATTGCTTCGTGTCCGCGTCGGGCGCGACAAGGGGGAAGTCATGCCTCACAAGACGTTCATGGCCTTTATCTGGCCATCACTTCTGGCGATGGTCCTGTTCATCGCGCTGCCGATCGTATCGGTGGGGTACCAGTCGCTTTTCATCGAACACGAACAAATCCTCATCGAGGCTGAGAGCTGCGGGCCTTTCGGTTGCAATATGGAAGTCAGTGTTGATTTCGAAGCGATGCAGGAACTGCGCGAAGAGCAACCTGCAGGGCGTTTTAACGGGACAGGCACCTATACCAACGCGAGCCACCTCGCATTTGATGAGATTGGCGAGATTTTCGCCACCAGCGAAAACTTCGGGGAAATCCGAAACAGGATCATGAACCTGCCGTTCTACAAGGCGCTGATCTTCACGCTGGCCTATACCTTCATCGTGACACCGCTGGTGATCATCTTGGGCTTTGTCATCGCGGTGGTAGTCAACTCTATCCCCAGGCTGCTCAAGGGGCCGGTGATCTTCTTCTCGCTGCTGCCGATGCTGGTCACACCGCTGGTGGGTTCGCTGGTCCTGTTCTGGATGATCGACAGCCGCGGTATCATCGGGGCAGGGCTTCAGACCTTGTTCGGCGATCCCTCGCTGTCGCTCAAAGCTTCGCCGACGCTGACTTGGATAACGCTGTTCGTTTATGGCGTCTGGCACTCCGCGCCCTTTGCGTTTGTGGTGTTTTATGCGGGGTTGCAGACGGTGCCGCAGGATACGATGGAATCGGCCATGGTTGATGGAGCGAGTCGCTGGGAGCGGGTGCGCTTTGTGATCATTCCCTATCTGATGCCGCTGGCGACCTTCGTCGCGCTGATGCAGTTGATGGACAATTTCCGAATCTTCGAGCCGATCATCGGTTTCTCTGCCGCCGCCAGCGCAACCTCGCTCAGCTACTTGATCTACAACGATCTGCGTGCGGCTGAATCGCCGCTCTTCGGCTCTGCCGCGGCGACCTCGATGCTGACCATCCTGGGCGTCATCATTCTGCTTTTGCCTGTGCTGCGCCGCAATTGGCGCGAATTCAACCGCAAGACCTGAGGGAGGCAACAGTATGTCGAGTATCGCTAACAAGAAACCACCGTCGCTGGTGGCCATTTCCACAGTCTTCGTGTTGTTCTGGCTCGTGGTTGCTGCCTTTCCTTTCCTTTGGACGATGTGGGGCTCCTTCAAGGTGGAGGGGGACTTTTTCTCTCGTGCCGACTGGATGAATGCGATCACTGGGCCGGTGACGCTGCGGCAGCATGGCAGTTCCTTCACTGGCGCTGGCTATGAGGGAGCATGGATCGAACAGGAATTCTGGCGCGCGGTGGTCAACACCGGGATCGTCGTGTTCTTTACCGTGGTTATTTCGCTGACATTGGGAACGCTCGGCGGCTACGCGCTGGCGCGTTCGGGCTTCAAATATACCTTCTGGCTGCTGATGGCGGCGCTGGTTTTTCGTGCCATGCCACATGTGACGCTGGTTTCGGGCTACCTGTTGCCGTTCTTTCAGCTCAACATATGGGGTTATTTGCCGACAACGATCATCGTTCTGGTGGCAATCAACCAGCCTTTCACGCTGTGGATGCTGCACAGCTTTTTCCTGTCGATTCCGAAGGATCTGGACGAGGCCGCTATGGTCGACGGCTGCACAAGGTTCCAAGCCTTTCGGCTGGCAATCATCCCGGTGATGTGGCCGGGGGTGGTTACGACTGGTTTGTTCAGCTTTCTG
The DNA here is from genome assembly GCF_049341065.1 of Pacificoceanicola algae. NCBI lineage: Bacteria > Pseudomonadati > Pseudomonadota > Alphaproteobacteria > Rhodobacterales > Roseobacteraceae > Pacificoceanicola > Pacificoceanicola algae. Next base: position 76,571 of record NZ_JBMPIX010000005.1, read on the forward strand.
CTGGCCTACAACGATTTCACCGTCACCTCGATGCTGCTCACGCAGGAAAACGCGACGATGATCCCCAAGATCAACTCGTTCCTGGGCTCGACCCAGGAAGAGGGCAAGGTGATGTATGCCGTCGCCGCCGTGGTCTCGGCCATCGTGCCGCTTTTCGTGCTCATTCTGTTCTTCCAACGCCAAATCGTAAGCGGCCTGACCGCTGGCGCCGTCAAGGGATAAGGGGCTTTCATCATGGCCAGACTGCAACTCAAGAACGTCAATAAACGCTGGGGCTCCTTTGTTGGCGTCGACAATTTCGACCTCGACATCGCGGATCAGGAATTCCTCGTCCTGCTGGGGCCGTCGGGCTGCGGGAAATCCACCACCATGCGGATGATCGCCGGGTTGGAGGATGTGACTGATGGTGAAATATGGCTGGGCGACCGGGTGGTAAACAAGCTGGAGCCGAAGGACCGGGACATCTCGATGGTGTTCCAGTCCTATGGGCTTTACCCGAATCTCAGTGTCTATGAGAACATCCGCTTCCCGCTTCGGGTGCGCAAAGTACCGAAAGAGAAGCATCACGAGATGGTCATGAAGGCCATCGAAATGGTGGAGTTGGGTGATTTCATGGATCGTCGCCCGGCCGAGCTTTCGGGGGGGCAGCGTCAGCGCGTGGCGCTGGGGCGTGCCATCGTGCGCAAGCCCACGGTCTTTCTGATGGACGAGCCGTTGTCGAACCTTGATGCCAAGCTGCGCGTAAGCACGCGGGCGCAAATCAAGAATCTGCAATCCAAGCTGAAGACCACAACTGTCTATGTGACCCACGACCAGATCGAAGCCATGACGCTGGCTGATCGCGTTGTTGTCATGAACAAGGGCAAGATCCAGCAGGTCGGAACGCCCACCGACATCTACGACAACCCGGCCAATACGTTTGTTGCCAGCTTCATCGGCTCTCCGGCGATGAACCTGGTCGAGGGCAAACTGGAAGACGGGATATTCGAAGGCGAGGGCATCCGAGTCGAGGGTCTGCCAACTGGACCCTCCGGCAATATCACGCTGGGTTTTCGCGCCGAGGATGCGGAGATCGTCGAAGGCTCTGGCCAGATCGCGGCGCCGATGTACTCGATCGAGCTTCTGGGCGAGGCATCAATGATCACCTGGCGGCTTGGTGGGGCGCTGGTTTCGATCAAGACCAACAAGGAATACCGGGCCGAGATCGGGGATATGGTTCATGCCCGCATACCGGCCGAGATCTGCCACCTGTTTGATACCGCCAGCGGAGAAAGGATCGAACGCGAATGACCGCCGAAGAGAAAGCCGAGGCAACGCGTCAGGTCATACTTCGGATGGAAAAGGCGCTTGGCGCAAATTCCAATGACATGGCGGCGCATTTCCATGAGGATTTCCGCTGGATGGGCAATCAGGGGTGCGGCACGAAAATTGGCCTCGATGCCTTTCGCCGCAACTGGCAGTTGCCTTTGCGCGCCGCGTTCACGGAACGCGACTACAAGACCGATCGCTTTATCTGCGAAGGAGAATGGGCGTCGTGTTTTGGCCATATCGAGGCTACCCATTCGGGCGAATTCATGGGGATTGCCGCCACCGGCAAGCGGGTGAAGATCCCCTATATGGATTTCTGGAAAGTGGTGGATGGGCGCATTGCTGACAACTGGGTATCGGTCGACTTTCCCGCCGTTCTGGCCCAACTGGGCTGCGATGTTTTTGACGGACAGGGCTGGGAGCACCTCGATGACGGCAAGCTCACGCCCCTAAATGCAAAAGAGGACCAAACATGACCATCACCTACCTCAAGCGTGGCAGAGCCGAAGCCGATCGCGCCGAAGACGACGCCAAGACTGCCGCTGTGGTGGCCTCTACACTCAAGGAAATCGAGCTGCGCGGCGACGAGGCGGTGCGCGAACTGGCGGTAAAATTCGATCACTACGACCGTGAAAGCTATCGCCTCAGCACCGATGAGATCGAGGCGATCATCGCCAAGGTCAGTCCGCAGGATCTGGAGGACATAAAGTTCGCACAGGCGCAGGTGAAAAACTTTGCCCAAGCGCAGCGCGACTCAATGCTCGACATCGAGATTGAAACGCTGCCCGGCGTGATTCTTGGCCACAAGAATATCCCTGTTCAGTCCGTAGGCTGCTATGTGCCAGGCGGCAAGTTTCCGATGGTTGCCAGCGCGCACATGTCAGTCGCCACGGCCAAGGTAGCGGGTGTGCCGCGCATCGTGGCTTGCACGCCCCCCTTCAACGGCGAGCCGAACCCCGGCGTGATTGCGGCGATGCATCTTGGCGGTGCGGACGAGATCTATGTGCTGGGTGGTATTCAGGCGGTCGGGGCCATGGCCATCGGCACCCAGAGCATTGCACCGGTGCATCTGCTTGTGGGTCCCGGCAATGCCTTCGTGGCCGAGGCCAAGCGCCAGCTTTTCGGCCGCGTCGGCATCGACCTGTTCGCAGGCCCGACCGAGACCATGGTGATCGCCGACGAAAGTGCTGCTGATGCGGAACTCTGCGCCACCGACCTTTTGGGTCAGGCAGAGCACGGATATAACAGTCCCTGCGTGTTGCTGACCAATTCCGAGAAACTGGCCAAGGCAACCCTGTCCGAGATTGACCGCCTTTTGGGCATCCTGCCCACTGCCGACACCGCCAAGGTCAGCTGGGATGTCTATGGCGAAGTCATCGTTTGTGACACATACGAGGAAATGCTCGAAGTGGCGGATGACATCGCATCGGAACATGTGCAGGTGATGACCGACCGCGATGACTGGTTTCTGGAGAACATGACCTGCTATGGCGCGTTGTTCCTTGGGCCACGGACGAACGTGGCCAATGGCGATAAGGTAATCGGCACCAACCATACGCTGCCGACCAAAAAGGCCGGGCGTTATACCGGCGGGCTCTGGGTGGGCAAGTACTTGAAAACCCACAGCTATCAAAAGATCACATCCGATGAGGCCGCGGCGCGCATCGGCGCCTATGGGTCGCGGCTTTGCCTGCTCGAAGGCTTTGTTGGCCATGCCGAGCAATGCAACGTGCGGGTGCGCCGCTATGGCGGTGTGAACGTGCCCTATGGCGGGGCGGCGCGCCTGCCGGAGGCGGCGGAGTGAAGTTGCCGCGTACACCTTCCCTGCGCCTTGATGGCAAACGCGCGCTGGTGACCGGCGCGTCTTCGGGCATCGGTCAGGCCTGCGCCGTGGCGCTGGCCGAGGCGGGCGCGCATGTGATCTGCGCGGCGCGCGGTCTGGATCGTTTGAACGAGACGGTGGATGCGATGCAGGTCGAGGGCTGGTCGGCTGAAGCACTGGCGATTGACATCAGTGATCTGGAGGCCATGCGCAAAGCGCTGGCAGGCGTAAGCCTTGATGTCGTGGTCAACTCGGCCGGTCTGGCCCGCCACAGCCCGGCACTTGAGACCACACCCGAGGATTTTGACGTGGTCATGGGCGTCAACCTGCGCGCCGCCTATTTCCTTTCCGTCGCGGCAGCGAAATCCATGTCCGATAGGGGCGGGTCGATCATTCATATCAGCAGTCAAATGGGCCATGTCGGCGGAATTGACAGAGCCGTGTACTGCGCTTCGAAACATGGGCTTGAAGGCATGATCAAGTCGATGGCCATTGAATGGGGCAAAGCGCAGATCCGGGTCAATTCAATTTGCCCGACCTTCATCCGCACGCCGCTGACTGAACAAACCTTCAACAACCCTGAGCGCGCAGCATGGATCGCGGAAAAGATAAAACTTGGCCGCGTCGGCGAGGTGGAAGACATCATGGGGGCCGTGCTTTATCTGGCTTCCGATGCCTCGGCTCTGGTAACCGGTACGTCGTTGTTGATTGACGGAGGTTGGACGGCGGATTGATGGCAGGTGAACGTGTAACATCGATACAGGTGGCGCGGCGCGCCGGGGTGAGCCAATCGGCAGTGAGCCGGGTTTTCACTCCCGGCGCCAGCGTGTCCAAGGCGACCCGCGAAAAGGTCGAGCGCGCCTCCGAGGAACTGGGTTATCGGCCCAATGTTCTGGCGCGCGCGATGATCACCGGGCGGTCGCGCATCATCGGTCTGGTTGTCGCCTACCTGGAAAACCAGTTTTACCCGGAAGTGGTAGAGCGCCTGTCGGTTGCGCTTCAGAACAAGGGTTATCATGTGCTGGTCTTCATGTCCTCGCCGACGGTGGGTGACGTGCAGGACGTGATGCGCGAAATTCTGGATTATCAGGTGGATGGCATCGTTCTGGCTTCGGTCTCCATGTCTTCTGTGCTGGCGCGGCGCTGCCATGACCACGGTATCCCGGTGGTACTGTTCAACCGCGAACAGGACGATCCCGGTATGTCCTCGGTGACCACCAACAACTACCTCGGCGGACGCGAGATTGCCGCGCATTTCGCGGCCGCGGGTCACCAGAAGATCGGCTATATCGCAGGGCTCGAAGAAGCCTCGACCCAAAGGGATCGCGAGGCGGGCTTTATTGCCGGATTGGAGGAAGCCGGATTGTCGCTTGGGGCGCGCGAACTGGGCAACTTCGAATACGACCGCACCCGCGCAGCCGCACTGGAGATGTTTGCCGGGCGCGACTTTCCCGAAGCGGTGTTCGTCTGCAACGATCACATGGCCTTTGCCACGATGGATGTGATCCGGTCCAAGCTGGGCCTGCGCATCCCCGAAGACGTGGCCGTGGCCGGATTTGACGATGTGCCTATCGCCGCCTGGCCCGCCTATGACCTGACAAGCTATCGCCAGCCCATCAACCGACTGGTGGCGCATACCGTGGACATCCTTCTGCGCCGTATCGACGACAGTGCGGCCCCACCCGAGCGCATAAAACTCGATGGCGAGTTGAAGGTGCGCGGATCGACCAAGAACACTGGAGACACCTGAATGCGGGGATTTGACCCGAAGTGGTGCGATGTGCCGCATTACATCATCGGTATCACCAAGCAGATTTGGGAGGACCGCGAGATTGGTGCTTTGCGGCATCTTTATGCGCCGGGGCTGATCGTCCGCTCGCCCGCCTCGGTGGTGAGGGAAAATTCCAATGTCATCGCCGCCACCATGGCCACGCTGGCGGAATTTCCCGACCGAGAGCTTCTGGGTGAGGATGTGATCTGGTGCGAGGACGAACAAGGTGCCACGGATACATCCGATGCCTTCCTGTCGTCGCACCGGCTGATCTGTACCGCGACGCACAGCCATCCCGGCGTGTATGGCGCACCGACGGGACGCCGGGTGACTTATCGCATTTTGGCCGATTGTGCGATCCGAGATGGCGCGGTCTATGACGAATGGCTGGTGCGCGACCAATCCGCCATTGTGACTCAGATGGGCTTTGACCAAGTCGACTGGACCCGCGAACTGATCACTCGCGAGGGCGGGCCGGAGCAATGCGTGAAGCCGATGACCCCCGCAAATGACGTGGCCGGCCCCTATGACCGGCCCGGAAACGACAATGAATGGGGCCAGCGCTATGCCGACGTGCTCGGTTCCATCATGGCCGCCAACATGGACGTTATCCCACGCGCATATGACCGTGCGGTGGAACTGCACTACCCCGGCGGTCAGGACGGTCTTGGTTGGGGCGATGCCGATCGGTTCTGGATGGGGCTGCGCGCCGCCTTTCCGACGGCCGATTTCAAGATCGAGCATGTGGTGGGTCGCGACGACCCCCTGATGCCACCCCGTGCCGCGGTGCGTTGGAGCCTTCACGGCAGACACTCGGGCTGGGGCCGGTTCGGGCAACCGACCGGTGCGGATATCTATGTCATGGGGATCAGCCATTGCGATTTCGGCCCTTTCGGGGGCGCGGGCCAGTGGGGTCAGCCGACAGTGCGCCGCGAATTCACCTTGATTGACGAAACCGCGATCTGGAAACAGATCCTCCTGCAAACCGGAGATCACGAATGAAGGGGTTTTCCGACAATTTTCGAGACCTGCCTGATTACATCCTGAAGATCACCAAGGAGATCTGGGAAGATCGCGGGCTGGCCAAGCTGCATCGGTATTATGGCAGGGACATTCCCATGCGCTTCCCTTCGGGATTGCTGACGGGCAATGCGGGCGTGATCGACGGCACAATGGCCACGCTGGCCGAATTTCCCGACCGGCAGCTTCTGGGTGAGGATGTGATCTGGTCCGAAGGGCCGGAAGAGGGCCGTTACCTGTCTTCGCACCGCATCGTGACGATGGGCACCCACACCGGCCACGGCGCCTTTGGTCCGCCCACGGGCAAGAGCTTTGCCATCCGGGTGATCGCCGATTGCGCCGCCAGGGCCGATGTCATCGACGATGAATGGTTGATCCGTGATGTCGGCGGCATTGCCCGGCAGCTGGGATGGGACCCTGCGGATTATGCCCGTTACCAGATCGAGATGGAGGGCGGGCCGGACAAATGCCAACGCCCTTTTCAGCCCGGTGACGACGTGCAAGGACCATATACCGGGCGCGGCAATGACAGCGAATGGGGGGCGCGGCTGGCGGATATCCTGACCCGGATGATGGACAAGGATTTCACCGTAGTCCGACAGGAATACGATCGCGCGGTGCGCACCGAGCACTGGGGCGCACGCGGCGGCTGGTCCTACGACTTCGCGGAAACTGACTGGATGCGGCTGCGCTCTTCCTTCCCCAACGCCAAGTTTGAAATCCACCACCAGATTGGCCGCGCCGACCCGGGTACAGCCAACCGCGCGGCGGTGCGCTGGTCTCTTACCGGCAGGCATTCCGGTCACGGCTTTTTCGGCGCGCCCACCGGGGCCGAGGTGCATGTGATGGGGGCCACCCACGCCGAATGGGGCCAATGGGGCCTGCGCCGGGAATTCACCATCATCGACGAGGTTGCGATCTGGAAGCAAATCCTGCTTCACGAGGGCCGGGCGTCATGATCTCTCACGCGCGATGGATGGATGTTTTGCACGGCTATCTGGCCAGTCGTCGCGCCCGGCGGCTCAACAATCACCCACCCGGGTGTGCGAGCAAATTCGAAGCAATTTGTTCAACCCGCCGCGGCACGCGAGGCCCGGCAAACCTAGGAACGCCATCATGACTCCGCAAGACATGGAAACCCGCATCGTCCGCTACGGCGACTTGCACCCTTGCAAGACCGCCTTTATTGACGCCCATACCCCGGGCAGCGACCAGAAGGAGAACTTTACCATCATCGGTGGCGGGGTCTCGGAATCCCCCGATCAGCACGTGCACATTACAATTCCGCACGGATTCAACATCGGTGCCGCCGGTCAGCCGCCGAAGTGCCGCAACTCGATGCACAACCATCGCACCGCCGAAGTGTTTTTCGTACTTTCAGGACGCTGGCGCTTTTTCTGGGGCGAAAAGGGCGATGCGGGTGAGGTGATCCTTGAAGAAGGCGACATCTTCAACATCCCGACCAACATCTTTCGCGGGTTCGAGAATGTCGGCACCGACTACGGGATGATCATGGCAATCCTTGGCGGCGATGATGCCGGCGGCGGCGTGATCTGGGCCCCGCATGTGATCGAGGATGCCAAGGCGCATGGGCTGATCCTGGGCGACAACGGCAAGCTATATGACAGCAAGAAGGGTCAGAGTCTGCCGAAAGGCGTCGGACCCATGCCGCTCCTGACCAAGGAAGAGCTGGCCAAGGTCGATTGTCCCTCAGCGAAAGAGGTGGTCGGCGGCTTTGTGCGCCGTTATCTCGACATGGTGGCGCTGGCAAACGAGGGCCCGGTCAAGGTGATCGGAGTGACCGGCATCATCCGTGACAAGCCCGGCTTCGAGGTAGATTTTCTCACCCGCGCCAATGCGCGCGCAGAAGTGCACGAGCACGATAAGCCTTCGGTCCTGATGCCGGTCAAGGGCCACTGGCGCGTTGAGTGGGACGGCGGCAGCGCCACCTTGGCGCCCGGCGACACAATGAGCGTGCCCGAAAACCTCGCGCATTCCGCGGTGCCGTCGATGACGGGAGAGGCGGCACTCTATCATGTCATCGCCACCGGAGATCCCGCCGGTCAGACTTGGCGGGGCTAAGGTGAAGGCCGCCGATCCGGTAGCCATTCAGGCGGTCAACGGGGCCGCAGTCTTTACCTGTCACGGGCGAGGGGAGCGCGCGCTCATTGAGGCATCGGGTTGGTCTATTGGCCGAAGTCCCGGAATGAAACAGCCACAGCCTGCTGATGGCCGGAAAGGAGAAATAGGATATGCCAGTAAAGACCACCCATGTCGGATCGTTGCCACGCAGCCAGAAGGTCGTGGACTTCATTTTTGCACGCGAGAATGGCCAGGATTACGAGGCTGCCGCATTTGACGCCGCCATGACCGAGGCGGTGAACGAGACGGTGAAAAAACAGGCCAATGCGGGCATCGACATCGTCTCGGATGGCGAAACATCGAAGATCAGCTATGCGACCTATGTCAAGGATCGCTACACCGGCTTCGACGGTGACAGCCCGCGCAACGCGCCTGCCGACTTGAAACTTTTCCCCTCGTTTCTCAAGCGCATTGCCGAGGATGGCGGCACGCCGCAATATGCCCGGCCGATGTGCGTGGGCGAGGTCAAGTCCAAGGGGCAGGGCGAACTGGAAAAGGACATTGCCAATCTCAAGGCGGCGATGAAGGCGCATGGCGTCGATCGTGGCTTCATGAATGCGGCATCGCCCGGTGTGATATCGCTCTTTCTTCAAAATGATTTCTACAAGACGCGCGAGGCCTATCTTGCCGCGCTGGCCGACGCGATGAAGGCGGAATACGAGACCATCGTCGCCTCTGGTCTTGACCTGCAACTCGATTGTCCCGACCTCGCCCTGTCGCGGCACATGCTGTTCAACGACCTGTCCGACGACGAGTTCGTCCAAGTCGCGGCAAGCCACGTAGAGGCGCTGAACCATGCCTTGCAGGACGTGCCGCAGGACAAGGTCCGCGTGCACATCTGCTGGGGCAATTATGAAGGCCCGCATGTCTGCGACATCCCGATGGCAAAGATGTACGATACGCTGATGGCGACCAAGTCGCGCTATGTGTTGTTCGAAACCTCCAACCCGCGTCACGGCCATGAATGGAGTGTCTTCCGCGACCGCAAGGCCGATATTCCCGAAGACAAGGTGCTGGTGCCGGGTGTTGTTGACACAACGACCAACTTTGTCGAACATCCGGATCTCGTGGCGCAGCGCATTGCACGCTTTACCGATATCGTAGGTGCGGATCGGGTGATCGCCGGGTCCGACTGCGGTTTCGGCACCTTTGCGGGCTTCGGCGCGGTTGATCCTGATATTGCCTTTGCCAAGCTTTCGGCGCTGGCTGAGGGGGCAAAGCGCGCTTCATGACCCCGCTGGTCCTTTTGCCCGGGATGATGTGCGACGCGCGGCTGTTCGCTCCGCAGATTGCCGCCTTTTCCGGTTCTCGCGCCGTGCACTGCGCCCCTATTGGTGCGCACGATACGATGGCGGCGCTGGCGATCGAAATCCTGACAAATGCGCCGCCGCGCTTTGCGCTGGCAGGGCTCAGCATGGGTGGCATAGTCGCCATGGAAGTGCTGCGCCGGGCGCCGGACCGCGTGGCGGCGCTTGCCCTGCTCGACACTAATCCCAAGGCAGAGCCGGAAGAGATCCGCGCCCGCCGCGTGCCGCAAATGGACAAGGTCCGCGAGGGGCATCTGGCGCAGGTGATGCGCGACGAGATGAAGCCCAACTACCTCACCGACGGCCCATTGCGGAGCGAGATCCTCGATCTCTGCATGGAGATGGCATTGGGGTTGGGAAAAGAGGTTTTTCTCAACCAGTCGCGGGCCTTGGCCAACCGTCCCGACCAACAAGACACCTTGCGTGCCTACAGCGGACCGGCGCTTGTACTTTGCGGGCGCGATGACGCGCTTTGTCCGGTGGCGCGGCATCAGTTGATGCATGATCTGATCGCGGGCAGCACCCTTCGCTTGATTGAAAATGCAGGGCACCTGCCCACGCTTGAGCAACCCGACGAAACCAATGCCGCGCTGGCGACCTGGCTGGAGAGAACTGATGGATGACACCTTATTGAAGCTTTTGCGCAGCGTGGATACGCCCACGGTCTGCAACGCCATCGAAGTGGCGCAAGGCAAACGCGGCTTCAACGATTTCACACGTGGCACCATGCTCAGTTCCGACCCTGACGGCGGCGCTGTCGTAGGTTATGCGGTGACCGCGAAAATCTCGGCGCTCGCCCCGCCCACCGAACCGGCGGATGTGATCCGCGCGCGGCGTATGGCCTATTACAAGGCGATGGCGGACGGCCCGAAACCTTCGGTTGCCGTGGTGGAAGACGTGGATTACCCGAATTGCATCGGCGCCTACTGGGGAGAGGTCAACACCACGGTGCACAAGGGGTTCGGCATGTCCGGCACGCTCACCAACGGGGTGATGCGCGACCTTGGCGATCTGGCGCCGGACTTCCCGGTGATCGCGGGCTCGGTCGGTCCGAGCCACGGCTTTGTGCACGTCACGGAACTGGACACTCCTGTCTCGATCTTTGGTCTCACGGTGCAACCCGGCGATCTGGTGCATGCGGACCGGCATGGCGCATTGGTGATCCCGGCCGATATCGTGGATCAGATCGCCGCGGCAATCGACAAGATGCAAAGCACCGAACATCTCGTGCTTGGCCCTGCGCGCGAAAAAGGCTTTGATTTTGACAAATTCGAGGCCGCTTGGACTGCGTTCGAAAAAGCCCGGACCTGACCAGCCGTGACCGCCGCGCAGATCAATCCCTGTGACCTGAGCATTGCCGAAGCAGGCGCCGCTCTGCGCAGAGGCGCGCTGAGCTCCGTTGCGCTCATTCAGGCGCATCTTGACCGGATTGCCATGCGTGATCCGCAGATCGGTGCTTTCATCCACGTGGCCAAAGCCGACGCCTTGGTGGCGGCCGAGATCGCAGACAAGCAATTGGCCGCCGGTCTGGACCGAGGACCGCTGCACGGCATTCCCTTTGCGGTGAAAGACATTATCGACGTCGCGGGGTGGCCGATACGCTGGGGATCGCGCGGACAGGCGACGCGCATCGCGGGCGAAACGGCCGATGCGGTTACGGCGATTCTGGCGGCAGGTGCGGTGCCTCTTGGTGTTGTCGCGACCTATGAACTGGCCACGGTCGGACCGGATACCACGGCGCTGAGCCGCCCGCCTGTCAACCCTTGGAACGCGTCCCACATCACTGGCGGTTCATCGTCCGGATGCGCGGCAGCGGTGGCGGCGGGGCTGGTGCGCATCGCGCTAGGCACTGACACCGGCGGCTCGGTTCGCAGCCCGGCGGCCTATTGCGGCGTGGTGGGGTTGAAGCCCACTTTTGACGCGATATCGCGCATGGGGGTCATGACGCTCTCTCCCTCGCTCGACCATGTCGGCGTGCTGGCGCACAGTGTCGACGACGCGGGGCTTGCCTTTGCCGCGCTTACCGGTGGCTCATGGCAGCCCGGTGGCATATCCGGGCTGTCACTGGCCTATGGCCGGGGCTGGGCAGTGGACCCGTCGGCGCATCCATCGCTTCTGCCGCTGCTTGACGACGCCGCCGGAGCGCTCAGCCTCTGCGGCGCGCGGATTGTTCCTGTCGACTTGCCGGAATATGGCTCGGCAGAGGCTGCCGGATCTGACATCATTCTGGCCGAAGGACATGCGGTGCACGGAGAAATGATTGAGGCCGATCCAGCGGCAATCGGCGATATGGCCCGCGCAAGCATCCGCGCGGGGCACTCTATCCCGGCCCAAAGGCTGGCTCGCGCGCGCGAATGCGTGGCCCGTCTTACCTCGGCCATTGACGCGGTGCTTGCCGATCACGATGCGCTTTTGCTGCCCACGACGCTTGCTCCAGCGCCGCGTTTTTCCGCTTTCGCCGCGGGCAAGCCCGTCTGGACGGCCATGCGCACCATCCCATTCAACATGACAGGCCATCCTGCGCTGTCGGTTCCCATGGGTTTGGCTGATTGGTTGCCGCTGGGACTTCAGATCGTCGGGCGCAAGGGCGGTGAAGACGTAATTCTGCGGATCGGCGCCGCCTTTGAGGCGGCGACCGATCACTCTGCGCTTCAGCCTTCGCTGGACTGAAGCCTGTCAAGCCGGAGTTGCGCGGCACGGCGGTGGCCATCCAGCCCCTCGCTCGTGCTCTGGCGTACGGCAGGCGGTGCCACCTGTTTCACGCCTTCGGGTTCCATCCATTGGTGTGTAACCACCTTGACATAGGTGCCCACCCAAAGCCCGCCGGTATAACGCCCCGCCGCCATGGTGGGCAGGGTGTGGTTGGTGCCGCAACATTTGTCGGAATAGACAACGCTGGCCAATTCACCGATGAAGAGCGAGCCATAGTTGCGCAGCTTCTTGGCGAAGGATTTTGGATCAGCTGTATGCACCTGAAGGTGCTCGGCTGCGATGTAATCGGAATAGGCAATCATCGCGGCCTCATCCGCGCAAATCGCGATCTCGCCATAGTCGTCCCAAGCCTGCCGTGCGGTTTTCGCCGTGGCAAGTTCCTGCAGCTGACGAGCAACTTCCGCTTCTACTTTTTCGGCCAAAACGGCATCCGTGGTGATCAGCCCAACCCGAGTGCGCACGTCATGCTCGGCCTGCGCCAGCAAATCGGTGGCGATCATCTCGGCATCGCCGGTCGCATCGGCCAGCGTGTAAATCTCGGAGGGGCCGGCAAGCTGATCGATGCCCACTGGACCGAAGACTTGACGCTTGGCTTCGTTGACGAAGGCGTTGCCAGGGCCGACGATCTTGTTCACCGCAGGCACGGTTTCCGTGCCATAGGCCATGGCAGCAATCGCCTGCGCCCCGCCGATGCGGAAAATCCGGTGCGCGCCGGACAGGTGACACCCGGCGATCATTGCAGGATGTGCGTTGGGCGGCAGGCAGGCGATGATTTCATCGACGCCCGCAACCTTGGCCGGGACAATGGTCATCACGGGGGCGGAAAGCAGTGGATAACGCCCACCCGGTACGTAGCAGCCGACCCGTTCCAGCGGGATGATACGATGGCCAAGGTGCACGCCATCGCGAATTTCCACCTCCAACGGAAGCATCGTGGCAAGCTGCGCTTCAGCAAATTTGGTTACGTTTGCAATCGCAAACTCCGTGTCCTTGCGCGTTTGTGAATCGAGCGCGGAAAGCGCCGCCTCCCGCTCTTCCTCGGTGACCTCGAAAGCGGTCAGTTGGCTTTTGTCGAATTGCAGGGCGAAATCAGCCACGGCCGCGTCGCCCCGGGTTTTAACTTCATGTAATACATTGGAAACAGTATCATGGATATCCGCCGTTCCAGCCTCACTAGAGAGGCGTGGGGCGCGAAGCCAAGTGACGCCATCGACAGGCGGTTGCGAAGTTGGCACAATGTTTCCTTTCTGGCTGAATTTTCGAATTTATTCTGCCAATCATGCTTTCTTGATCACAAATTTGCAAACGTATTCTCATTACGCTGCGGTGGGAGTCCGGAGCACAGGATGGCGTGTTGAAACGCTGTGCAAACTTTGGACTGCGATCAAAGTACAAGCTTGTGCGATACGAAATGTGATCACTGTAGCATCGTTTGCGATCTGGTCTCGTCCGCACCGTCAGACGCCCGCGCTGCAGTCCGGCTCGGTCCACGAACTAACATTTGCGTGAACATTGGCGCAGCGGTTTGACCAAGCGGGATCTCGGGTTATCTCAATTTTCAGAAATTACTGAAAACTCTGCAAATCATGGTGACGACAAATGAAGATGCCACCGCTCCATCAGGAATTTGTGCTCCATTTCGGTGAAATGGGTAGCCGATGGGGAATAAATCGAACTGTTGGGCAGATCTACGCCTTGCTGTTTCTCTCGGCCGATGCGCTGACGGCCGACCAGATCACTGATGCTCTTGGCATCAGTCGGTCCAACACCTCGATGGGGCTGAAAGAATTGCAGGCTTGGCGGCTGGTGTGCATGAAACACGTGCCCGGCGATCGAAAGGACCATTTCACCACGCCCGACGACCTGTGGGAAATCGTTCGAATCCTGATCGAGGAACGTAAGAAGCGTGAGATCGACCCGACGCTGACAAAGCTGCGCGCGCTGGAAATACAGGGGCCGACGGGGGACGATTACTCTGAGGCACGCATCGCCGAGCTGCGCGAGATGATCGAGATGGTGACGGAGTTCTACGAGGACATGGCCCGGCTGGAGACCGAGAAACTGGTCCGCCTGATGACCTACGGCAGCAAGATTGCGGGCCTCATTGACAAGGTGGGCGGCGTATTTCCGTCCACGCAACGTTAAAGGACACGACAGAATGGAAGCGCTCGACACACTTCTGCTCAGCCGCATCCAATTTGCGGCGAATATCTCTTTTCACATCCTGTTCCCGACGATCACCATCGCCTTGGGCTGGGTGCTGCTGTTCTTTCGCTTGCGTTTTGCGCGTACGGGTGACGAAAAATGGATGGCGGCCTACCGTTTCTGGGTGAAGGTCTTTGCCCTCAGCTTCGCCATGGGCGTTGTCTCGGGGATCACCATGTCATTCCAGTTCGGCACCAATTGGCCGGGCTTCATGGAAACGGTGGGCAACATCGCCGGACCGTTGCTGGCCTATGAGGTTCTGACCGCCTTCTTCCTCGAGGCGGCCTTTGTGGGGATCATGCTTTTCGGCTATTCCCGTGTGCCGTCCTGGCTGCACATTACGGCGACGGCACTGGTGGCCTTTGGCACGATGCTGTCCACCTTCTGGATCGTCGTGCTGAACAGCTGGATGCACACGCCGCAAGGCTATGAGGTGATCGACGGCGTGGCCTATGCCACAAGCTGGTGGGATATCATCTTCAACCCCTCCATGCCGTACCGCTTTGCCCATATGGTGCTGGCGTCTTTCCTGACGGTGTCGTTCCTGGTGGCCGGAGTCTCGGCCTTCCGCTGGATCATCGGGGACCGCTCGCGCGAGGTGCGGGCGATGTTGAAGACCGGCGTTGCCATTGCCGCGCTGCTGATCCCGGTGCAGATTTTCGTGGGCGATATGCATGGCCTGAACACACTTGAGCATCAGCCTCAGAAGGTTGCGGCAATGGAGGCCAACTGGGAGACCGGGCCGAATGTTCCACTGCTGCTCTTTGCCCTGCCGGACGAACAGGCGCGCGAGAACCGGTTCGAGATCGGCATTCCAAATGGCGCCTCACTCATCCTCACGCACCACCTGGACGGGGTCGTGCCAGGTCTTAACGATTTCGTGGCCGAGGACGGCACGCCCATGCACCCGCCGGTGACGCCTGTGTTCTGGTCGTTTCGTGTGATGGTGGGCACGGGTATGGCCATGCTTGCCCTGAGTTGGAGCGCTGCTTTCTTTATGTGGCTCCGTCGTAACTGGCACCAGGGTCGCATAAAAGGTCACTGGATGGCAGTCGAAGGTCTGCCCAAGCCGCTGCTCTGGGGACTGGTCCCCATGGCCTTCTCGGGATGGGTGGCGACGCTGGCCGGCTGGTACACGACCGAGATCGGCCGCCAGCCGTGGCTGGTGCAGGGTATCATGACCACCGACATGGCCGTGGCCGACGTGCCGACGCCGATGGTGATGGGCACCTTGGTCACCTACCTAGCGGTCTATGCCGCGCTGCTGGTCGCCTATGTCGGCGTGATCGTCCACCTCGCGCAAAAGGCCGCGCGTGGGAACGATACCGGCGATGACAGCATGACACGTTCGGGCGAAGCGTCTGTCGCAGCCCTCAGCCCCGCGGAGTAAACCAATGCTTCCTGACTTCACAAACCCCGCCGACTGGCTGCCTTGGGCCTTCGCCTCTCTGATGGGGATGTCGATCCTGATCTACGTCGTGCTGGATGGCTTCGACCTTGGCATTGGGATCCTGTTTCCCTTTGGCACCAAGGAAGAACAGGATCGCATGATCGGGTCCATCGGCCCGTTCTGGGATGCCAACGAAACCTGGCTGGTACTGGCGGTGGGGCTGCTGCTGGTGGCCTTCCCTACGGCACACGGGATGATCCTGTCCACGCTATACCTGCCGGTTTTTGTGATGCTGATCGGGTTGATCCTGCGTGGCGTTGCATTCGAGTTCCGCGCCAAGGCAAAGGGCAGGCAAAAAGTGCTATGGAATCGTCTCTTCTTTGTTGGTTCGCTGGCGACGGCTTTGGCACAGGGCTTCATGCTGGGCCTCTACATCATGGGGCTTGAGCAGACGCCCGAGACCTACCTGTTTGCCACGCTCACCTCGATTTTTCTGGCGGTAGGCTATAGCTTCATCGGCGCAACCTGGCTGGTACACAAGACCACCGACAACCTGCAGCTCAAAGGCCTGCGTTTGGCTCGGCACAGCCTGTGGGCGGTTATCGCGGGGATCGTGGCGGTGTCACTGGCGACGCCGCTGGTGAGCGACCGGATTTTTGGCAAATGGTTCACCTTTCCAGAGATCCTCTGGCTGGCGCCCTTGCCGTTGATCTCGGGCGCGCTGATCGCGGCGCTCTGGGTCATGTTGCGGCGCATGCCCTTTGCCGGGGATCGGTGGAACTGGTTGCCCTTTGCGACCTCCAGCGCCATCTTTGCTCTGGCTTACGTCGGGCTCGCCTACAGCTTTTATCCCTATGTGGTGCCAGATCGGCTGACGATCTACGAAGCTGCCGCCGCGCCCGAAAGCCTGATGATCATTCTGGTAGGGGCCTGTTTCGTTGTCCCGACTATCATCGCTTACTCGGTTCTGGCCTATGTGATCTTCCGCGGCAAGGCGACCGAACTGAGCTACGAGTGAAGCAAGGCCGAGAATTTGGCGGGCCTGACGTCCGCCATGTCGATCACTCGACGACGACGACCCCGGTGAATCTCTCCTGCACGACGGCACCGATCAGGTCTGCCATATGCTGGATCAAGGCGCGATGAGCCGAACGGCGGCGCCATGCCAGCCCGATAGATCGGGTGACCCTGTCCTTGCGGAAAGGTCGCACGGCGACATCGCCGGTTTCCGTCGACACTTCGGAGTGAACGTAGAGGGCAGGGAGGAGGCTGATCCCCATGTTCAGCGCGGTCATCTGGCGCAGCGCATCTAGGCTGGTCCCTTCGTAATCGCGCCGAAGATTGGCGCCAAGGTCGTCGCAAAGCGCCGCAACCTGCGCATGAAGTCGGTAGGCGTCGGATAGGGTCAGCACGTCCTGAGCGGCAAGATCATCGTCTGTGATCGCCTGTTTTTGCGACAGCGGGTGATCCCATGCCATGACCAGTTTCAGCGGTTCGCGGAACAGCCGCAACACCTCTGCATCGCCCGAGGGCACGGGCAATTGCGTCAGGATGAGGTCGAGTTGACCAGTCAGAAGCTCCTCCTGCAAAACGACTGGCGTGGCATCGCACACGATCACCTTCAGGCTCGGGTAGGTCTCGTGGAGCTGGCGCATCACATAGGGCAGCAGGTACGGCCCCAGCGTTGGGGTGGAGCCAAGCCGGATCGTCCCGCTGAACCCCTTGCGCGCGTCTTGGGCCAGCGCGCGCAGGGTCGCGGTCTCATCCAGCACCCGGCGCGCTTGCTCCAGAACCGCCCGCCCATGCGGAGTAAGGATCGCGCCGCGCTGGCCGCGCTCCACCAATTCCAGCCCCAGCGCCTCTTCCAGCGCCACGATCTGCTGGCTGAGCGAGGGCTGGCTGATCCCGACACGTTCCGCCGCCCTACGGTAGTGGCGTGTGTCCGCGAGAGCCACAAAATAGGTCAGCTGCCTGAGAGTGAGATCGGTGGGCATCGGGTGATCCTTCGGCGTTCGGGGCTTTTGAATAAGATAGGAAAAGCCGATCAGAGTTTCAGGGTCTCCCGCCTTTTTCCAATTGTTTTTATGCCCACATCCTTGGTGCGATCGCGAAGGATTGCCCCGATAAGAAAATTGAACAGGAGACCAGCCATGAAGAAGACGTCCGCTGAAAAACTGCATTCGATCAAGGCAAGGGTCGCAAATCTGCACCGCCGCCGTCACGATTTGGCGATGCGGATCGACGAAGAGTTGCAACGGCCGGCGCCATGCAGCGTGGCCTTGCAACACCTCAAGCGCCAGCGCCTTCGTCTGAAGGACCAGATCACCCATTACAACGCGCTTCTGCGCAGCCCGGACCGCTCGCGGTTCCCAGTGCAGGCGGTGTGAAGGCGGTGATGTATTTCAGCTATATCTACCGCACGACTGGCCTCAGGATGATGCACAGCACGGACCTTGATGACATGCGCCGCGCTCTAAGTGGCGAGGACCGGAATGGTCCGGACGGCGACGGCCCCCATAACAAAAAGCTGAAACCCGAACGCGGGGGCCTGACTTGCGTCGACGCATCCTGATAGATTGACCGGCAATCGGCGGAGGGGCCATGCGCCCCTCCGATCCTGCCGTTGCGCAAGCCCTGCGAACCACAAGCACTTGGCCGCCTTTCCGTGATGGACGTCGTTGCCGACATCTGAAGATATCGCCGCGCGTCGCGCCTTGGATATTTTTCGCCGATTTCAAAGCGTTTACTTCGGTTCGCGTGGCGGCGCGGGGCAATCGGCGCGATCAACCCAATGCTGGCGGTGGCGATGGGAGCCAGTCGTCTGCGCGTCGTGTCCGCTATTGTATCTGAAAGACGAAGGAAATCAGCATTGAAAACAATGCAATAACGAGAAGGAGAAGCGGGATATCGCGTGGCATAGCCTTGTCGTCAAGCTCTGCCTTCGCGGCAATTTGGGACCGCAAAGTATGCATGCGGATATAGGCCAGCAAGATCACCAGCCCTCCGGTCAACAGCAACAGGACCTCCGACCACGTGGTAGATTGGGCAGACTGCAATCGCGGCAGCGCAAGGCCAAAAGCCACGACGGAAATGGCGGTTCGGACCCAAGCCAGGAAGGTCCGTTCGTTGGCGGCATGATCGTTGTAGTGCAATATCATGGATCGTACTCTGTCTGTGTTGGTTTTGGGCTCAGGACTTTGGGAACGGGGTGCTGTGAGTCAAGCCATTTGGCGCTAGAACAAGTTTCTCAGCCAGCCGAGCTGAGACAGTGATCTTTTGCATGTCGATCCGCGTTCACAAGCTGGCCGGTTTCATCGACCGAATTTGATCCGCCTTTCGGGTGGAACAGCGGTATGTATGCGTGTGACTGTCGTCAGCCACTTACAAAAAGAGCGTAGACAGAACCGGAAAAAGCGCAACCAAGGCCAACACGAACAACATCACTGCGATGAAGGGAATGGTCGCCGCAAAGATTTGCTCGACCGAGACGTTTGGATCATTGAGCGTGTTGTGGACCGTGAATACCGAGATTCCAAATGGCGGCGTCAGCAGCCCGATCTCGACGGCCAGAACCGTCACGATCCCGAAATGGCTCAGGTCAATGCCCATGCCTTGCGCAATCGGGGCTGCAATCGGAACCATGATCAGCAATATCGAGGTGCTATCGAGGATCATGCCCATCAGCAGGATGATGACCGCGTAGAAAAACAGGAACCCCAGCGGGCCAAAACCCGAGTCTTGAACCAGGCCGGCGATCGCATTCGGCAGGCCCGCAATGGACAACATCCTGGAATAGAAGCTGGCCGCGATCAGCAAAAGCAGGATCGACACCGAAATGACGCCGGTCTGCTTCATCACCTCCCACAGCTTGTACCGGTTCAGGGATCGCCGCGAAATCGCAACCAAAAGAGCGCCAAAAGCCCCGATACCGCCTGCTTCGGTCGGGGTGAAGTACCCCGTGTAAAGTCCGCCCAGAACCAGCACAACCAGCATAACGATAGGGAAAAGCTTGGCCGCCATGGTCGGCAGCGGCATTTTTGCAGCCTCCACGTCCAATCGGCGGGCTTTTGACGCCTCGGGATCGATCAGGACAAACCCCGGGAACAGGTAGGTCACGCCAATCAGCATGGTCACAAAACCACCTGCCAGCATGATGCCGGGGACAATTCCCGCGATGAACATGCCGCCGATCGATACCTCGGCCAGAACACCATAGATGATCAGCAACAGGCTGGGTGGAATAAGCATGCCCAGTACCGAAGAGCCGGCAACCGTTCCTGCAGCAAATTCGGGACGATACCCGTGACGAGTCATTTCCGGCACGGCCACACGCGTGAAAACCGCGGCAGAGGCAATCGAAACGCCGGTCACAGCCGCAAAGATCGTGTTGGCCGCAACGGTGGCCACGCCCAGCCCGCAGATCATCCGGCGCAGAAGTTCCTCGGCTACCTCGAATGTATCCCGGCCAACATTCGATACGCTGACCAAAAGCCCCATCAAGACGAACAAAGGGATCGTCGCAAAAAGATAGTCCGCAATGCCGCTGTAGGCGGTCAGTTCCAGCATCTTGAAGGCGAGGCCCATGTTGTCGCGGATGATCCAGATGCCCGCGAAGGCCACGGCAAACAGCGCATAAGCGATCTGCATGCCAAGCAGCACCAGCCCGATCAGAACCGCGATCAGAATGAAACCAACGGTGAGTGTGGTCATGAGTGAAAGCCCCGGAAGTTGCGCGTTTCCTCGGAGAGCCGGTAAAGCGCGGACATAGCGGCGACCGCAGACCCCAGAACCGTGATGGCGCGGAAGGGCGCCGTTGGAATGGTAAACACCCCCTGTACGCCAAAAAACTCGGCCCCTTGCCACGCGTCGATCAGCTTGGGCCAGGACGCCCAGAAGATCAGGGCGAAAACCACAGCGCCTGTCAGGGCAAAACACGCCTCAAGCAAGAAAACCATGCGCGGCGCGGCACGATTGAGCCTCCGAACAAGGAAGTCCGCCCGCGTCAGACGCTTTTGCTGAATGGCGGCGGCGACCTGCAGGAAAACGATGGCCACGACGGTGCGGGCGGCGATTTCCGACACGCCGGTAATCGGCGCGTCAAAGAAGTTTCGTCCCAGAACATCCGCCACAACAAGTGCCATAAGGCCGCCGATACACAGCGTGCCAACAGAGGACATGACAGCCGCCACGGTTCCCAAAACCGCGCCAACCGGAGCGTCGGCAAACTTGGGGACGAAGGCTTCGTTGGTTTCGCTGGGGCTGTCCTGGCTCATCCGCGCTTACTCATGGGTTGGAGATATCAAGAATACACCCGTCGGGACTGTGTCCAGACGGGTGCCGTTTTCAGATGCGCGCTGGTTCAGCGCCCTTCGTCCCAGTTGCGCAGCGGTGTCGCACCGCGTTCGCGCAGGGCGTCGAAATAGGCCTTCAGCACAACCTTGCCGGCCTCGCCGGTCTGTTCCAGCCAAGGAGCAACGATATCCGGCAGGCCGTTGACCCATGCTGCCTTTTCCGACTCGGGCAGATCGCGCACGGTCAGGCCCGCCGCCTGCATTTCAGTCATCGCGCGTTCGGCCAGATCGGCAACATAGTCGCCGTGGGCCACCGAGGTCGCCTTGGCCGCTTCGCGGAAGGCTTGCTGCACGGGTTCGGGCAGACCGTTGAAGAAGTCTTCGTTGGCCGCGATACCGCCGAAGTACATGGATCCGATGCCAACGCGGGTCAGCTCGGGCGCCACTTCGTAAACGCGGGTGGGCAGAATGCCGGATGCAAAGGACAAGGTGCCTTCGGTCACGCCGGTCTGGATGTTGGTGTAATAGGTGGTCAGCGCACCATCGACGGGCGTGGCCCCTGTGCCTTGCAGCCAGTTTGCCGAGGTGCCCGGCGCGTTCAGCTTGCGGTTCTGCAGGTCGGCCATCGTGTTGACCGGGAAGGTCGCGTAGATGTCATAGCTGTCGGTGATCAGCGATGACAGATGCACCATGCCGTTCTCGGACCAGCTATTGGCCAACTCGGGCAGGTTCTGGCTCAGATCGTCGAAGATCTCGATGATCATCTTATGATCCGATGTGGCAAAGGGTGTGAAATAGGTGACGTTCTGCAAGGGCATGTTCGCCCCTTCCCAGACGGTGCCGACCATGCCCACATCCACGATGCCATCCATGACAGCCTCGCGGGTGTCGGTGAATTTGTAGAGCGTGCCGGCATAGGCCTCGACCCAGTTCACTTGATAGTCGTTGCCTGCTTCTGCAAGAATCCGGTTCACCTCGGGCTGAAAGGTATTCTTCATCGCATATACCCAGATGTTGGCCTCTGGATGCGAAGAGCCGATGTTGACGGTGATCTGTTCCTGCGCCGAGGCCCAGCCCGCTGCGGAAATGCTAAGCGCGGCAACCGCGCTGAAAGTTGTGAACTTCATGTTTTTCCTCCCTTGGCGAAGATGCTTGGTGCATCTTCTTGTTGTTTCAATCGTCTATCGCCCCAAGCGCCCGCAGAATGCGTTCCGGCGTAAAGGGCATTTCGGTGACCTGCGCGCCCATAGGGCGCAAGGCGTCGTTGATCGCATTCATCACGGCAGCGGGGGCCCCGGCGGTTCCGGCCTCTCCGGCCCCCTTCGCTCCCAGCGTGCTTTCCTTTGTCGGGGTCTCAACGTGGCCGATCACCATGTCGGGCATCTCGGCAGCCATGGGGACAAGGTAGTCGGCCATGGATCCGTTCAGCAGTTGTCCGTCCTCGTCGTAGTGGATTTCCTCGAACAGTGCCCCGCCAAGCCCCTGAACGATGCCACCGCGGATTTGTTCATCGACCAGTTGCGGGTTGATGATGCGTCCACAATCCTCGACACACCAGTGTCTTAGCAGGGTCACGATGCCGGTGTCCGTATCAACTTCGAGGTAGCTGGCCTGCACACCGTTGGTGAAGGCAAAAGGGTATTCTGAGGTGATGTAATGCCGCGTCTGCACCAGCTCGCGCGGCAACCCTTCGGGCAGCGTATCCCCCCGGAAATAGACGATCCGGCCCAATTCCTCCAGCGGCATACGCGCCGCCCCGGTATCGCTGTCGACCACTTCGCCATCGCGAATGTCGAGGCTCGATTGATCCGCCTGAAGCATCGCCGCCGCGATCTCGAGGATCGAGTCGCGCAGTGCCCGTGCAGAGCGCAGCGCCGCTTCGCCTCCTATGCCAGCGCCGCGCGACGCCCAGGTGCCGCCACCATAGGGCGTGACCTGCGTATCGCCGGTGATGACCCGCACCTTGGACGGCGGCACGCCGACACCTTCGGCGACGATCTGGCTCAGCATCGCCTCGGTGCCTTGCCCTTGTTCAGTGACGCCCGACAGCGCGACGATCGATCCGTCCGGGTCCATCCGCACGGTGCAACCGTCCTGCGCCGAAATGCGCGCGCCACCGATACCGTACATGAAGGGCGACGGGTTTGTCAGCTCGATGAAACTGGCGATGCCGATGCCGCGATGCACGCCGCGGCTGCGGGCCTCGGCCTGATCAGCGCGGAGCGCGTCGTAATCCATCAGCTGCATGAGCTTGTCCATGCTCTGATGATGCGACAGGCCTTCAAACCGCATCTTGGCGGGCGAGGTCACCGGATAGACATCGTCGGCATACATGTTGCGGCGACGGATCTCGACCGGGTCCATGCCCAGCTCTGCGGCGGCCATATCCACCAGCCCTTCGGTGATCGCAACGGCAATGGGATGGCCGACAGCACGATACTGGCAGGTTGGGGTCTTGTTCTGGAAAACAACCGTTGTCTTGGCGCGGTAGTTGGCGAAATCATAGGGTCCGCCGCACAGGTTGACGACCTGATTTCCCTCGATCGCCGAGGTGCGGGGATAGACCGAATAAGCGCCAATCGCGGTCCAGTCATCAATGTCAAAGGCGAGGATCTTGCCGGCCTCATCTACCGCGATCCTGCCCTCGATCTCGTGGTCTCGGGCATGGATATCGGTGCTGAAGCTTTCCAGACGGTCTGCAATGAATTTGACCGGCCGTCCCATGATCTTGGCAATCGCTGCAGTGGCCATCTCATCGGGGTAGACATGCACCTTGATGCCGTACGACCCACCCACATCGCCGCAAATCACACGCACGCGGGATTCGGGCACGTCCAGATGCGTTGCCAGCACGGATTGCATCATGTGCGGCGCCTGCGTCGCATGCCATGCGGTCAACTGACCTTCTGCCCGGTTCCAATCCACAAGGATCGAGCGTGGTTCGAGTGTGACACCCGTATGGCGCGCAGTGCGAAATCGCGCCGTGACGACTTTGTGCGCAGAGGCAAAGGCGCTTTGCACATCGCCCTCTTCATGCAGGCGCTCAAACGCCAGATTGTCCCCCATTTCGGGGTGGAGCACTGGGGTGTCCTTGTCCAACGCGGTCATCATGTCGCCCACGATGGGCAGTGGGTCATAGTCTATGGCAACCAGATCCGCGGCATCTTCTGCCGCCGCGCGCGAGGTCGCGACCACCGCGACGACCGGCTCTCCGACCCAGCAGGCACGATCCACGGCCATCGGGTGTTCGGGTGGCGATTTCAGCCCCTTGAGATGCGCAAGCACAGCGACCCAAGGCGTGCAGACCTCGGCCAGATCAGTGCCAGTGAACACGCGCACGACGCCCTTGGCAGATTTCGCCTCGGAGACATCGATGCTGTTGATTTTGGCATGTGCAAAGGGCGAGCGGACAAAGGCCACGTGAACCATGCGCGGCAGAACGATATCATCAACGTATTTGCCACGCCCTTCGACCAAACGCCCGGCGTTGGGGCGCGGGACGGTCTTGCCGATGTAGGAATTGGGGCGGTCGGGGTTGCCAAACTGAACGGTCATGAGCTTGCCTTTCCAGCGCGTTGCCGGGCGACGGCATCAACGGCATCAACGATGGCCTCATAGCCCGTGCAGCGACAATAATTGCCGGACAGATGTTCGCGGATCGCGCTGCGCTCTGGAATGCCGCCCCGTGCCAAAAGCTCCTCGGCTGCAACCAACATGCCGGGGGTACAAAACCCGCACTGCAGGGCGTTGCGGGCGACAAAGGCGTCCTGCAAATCGCGGATTGCGTCGTTGTCCGATAGCCCTTCGACCGTCCAGACTTCGGCCCCGTCCAACTGCGCTGCCAGCATAAGACATCCCCGTACGGCCTGTCCGTTCACCCGGATCGTGCAGGCCCCGCAGACACCGTGTTCGCAGCTTGCATGCGCGCCGGTCAGGCCCAGCTCTTGGCGTAGAAAGTCGATGACGTGCTGCTCGGCGGGCACGCGCGCTTCGACTTTTTCGCCATTGACGCTCAGGCCGATGTCGACCTTGTCGCGGAAAATCTCGCTCATGCCGTCTCTCCTGTCAGGGTCGCCACCGCGCGGCGCAGCAGTACGCCAGCGATATGGCGGCGGTATCCGGCGCTGGCCTGGGTGTCAGAAGGCGGGTCCATTTCGGTGCGTAGCGCGGCAACAGCTCCGTCGATATCGCCTGAATCCAGTTGCGCCATGGCCTTGCGAGCCAGCACAGGTCGCGGCCCCACCGAAAGCAACGAAACCCGATGTCCGGCGCTGCGTTTCACAAGGCAAAGCCCGACCAGGGCATAGTCTCCGGACCGCCGTGTGACCTCTTGCAAGATCTGCTGTTCTTCCGGTCCGGCCTTGGGCAGGGTGATTGCGGTCAGGATTTCATCCGGGTGCAGCGCGGTTTCGAATACCTCGCGGAAAAAGTCGTCAGCGGCGATGGCGCGGTCACCATCGGGGCCGGTCACATGAATCGTCGCGTCGAGCGCAAGAACACAGGCCGGGAACTCTGCCGCGGGGTCCGCATGAGCCAGCGCGCCGCCGATGGTGCCGCGGTTACGGATCGCAGCATGGGCGATGTAAGCGACCGCATCGTGCAGGAGCGGCGCATGGTCTCTGATCAGGGGGTCGGTGCCGATCTGCGCATGACAAGTCAGTGCGCCGATGCGCAACCTGTCACCTTCGTCAGTGACACCCGACAGCTCTGAAATGCGCGAAATGTCGATCAGCAGGTCGCCGGTCGTCAGCCGCATGTTCATGGCCGCGACAAGGCTTTGCCCACCCGCAAGAACGCGGCCCATCCCATCAGCCGAGCCGAGCAATTCGATCGCGTGACGCAGGTCATTTGCCCGGGCATAGCCGCCCGCCGATGCTTTCATGCGCTGTCCTCCCTGATAGTCGACAATCCTCCTCGCCGACTATTGATCATATGATCTATAAAGCGAATGTCATTGCAAGAAGAATCTTTTCTGACCAAAAGACAGGGCATGGACATGAGCAAGAAAACCGCCGCTCCCAAGGACGCGCCGCACAAGGCCAGGCGACAGCGTTTGCCTGCGGATGAACGCCGCGAGCAAATCATTGACGGCGCCGTAGCGTTCTTCGCCAGAGTCGGTCTGGAGGGGAAAACCCGCGATCTTGCCAAGGATCTCGGCATCACACAGTCCCTGCTTTTCAATTACTTCGAAACGAAGGACGCCCTGATCGAGGCAGTTTATGCACAGGTCTATATTGATCGTCTTTCGCCCGACTGGCCTGTCCTTCTGGCGGATAGAAGCGTGCCCTTGCGCAGCCGACTGCTCGCCTTCTATTCAGACTACAGCAAGCTGATTTTTGAATATGAGTGGATGCGCATCTTCATGTTTTCAGGTCTGGCGGGGGCCGAGCTGAACAGGCGATATCTGGAACACATGCATAAAATGATTCTGCATCCCCTGCTGGAAGAGGTGCGTGCCGCCTCGTCCCAAGGGATCATGCCGGACATGGAAGACCTCTGGAATCTGCATGGTGGCATCGTCTATATCGGCATCCGCCAGCACATCTACCGGATGCCTTGCCCCGAAAATCCCGGTCCCGCGATTGAACGAACGGTAGACCGCTTTCTTCAGGCGTTCTCGGTTCCACTATCCTGACGGTTGGGTGCGCCAAACGAAAATGGCATCAGCCCGGTCCAAACCGTTGACGCCTTCAGAGGTACTGCTTATCGGCCCAGCGATCACTATCTGACAGTTGGCCGCATTTTGCGATGCGGCTTTGCGGCTCAATCTGCCGGGTATCGCTGAAAACGCCGAGAACAGCTCTGCCTAATGGATTTGCACCGTGCCGCTCAAATATGGTGTCGCGCCGCTCAATGACGATTAATCTGTTCAGCGCCTTCCTGATTGGCTTTTGGAGCGAATGGCTGAGAGGCCAGTCGCAAATTTCACAGGAAAGATCTATCGACCGGCGTGGTTGTTCATGAGGATCACCGGGGGATCAAGAGACTCATAAGGCCTGTGAAGGGCTTCCATGCGATCACATCGGCAAGATCAGCTTTGGATGGCATCGAAACGGCTCACCCGATCATCAAGGCCAACTCAACGAAAGTTGTTCCTTCGTGATTTATCAAAGCCTTGCAGCTTGATCTGGACAAGCTTTCTTATCATCCAAGTTTCCCGAAAAATTGCGACACAACTCGTCTGTGCCAAATCCGTGACAGTATCGGCGGCCATAGTATTGGTTGTCTTTGTGGCAGGGCAATCTCGCTTTAGTTGCAATTTTCTTGACTCACCGCAGATGTGTCGAGCATGGTCATGACGCTGGTTCACTTCTTTCATATGAGTGAAGCGCTGGGGTTTTGCCATTTGAGCAAATGCAACCTCGCGCCTGTTGCTGTTTGTATTTTCAAGATTTTTCACAATCTAATTCGGCAAAGGGCAATACATGCAGCGCGACGATTGCGACGCTCGATACGTCATTTCTATTGATCCAAAGAAACTGGAAATTTCCGTCAAGCTACATCTTTCGGGCAAAGCCGTCAGTGACGGCATGACCCTGACGGTGCCAAGTTGGGTGCCGGGCGACTATGAATTCGAACCCTACGGCCGCGATCTTTTCCAGATCTCCGCCAGCGATCCCGATACCGACGAGAGCGTGGAAATCTTTCGGGATGGATGGAATGGATACCGCCTGACAGGTGTTCGTGACCGGGTCGACATATGCTACACAGCCTGCGCCTATACCCCCGATCTTGGCGATGCGATGGGGTTGGTGGACAGCAACTATGCAATCCTTCTGGCGACGCGCTACTTGTTCAATCCCGACTATTTGGGCGACTGCGAGGTCCACTATGTCAATCTGCCGGACGGCTGGGACATCCACCATCCCTCTGGCGCGCAACGGCTGGGCGATGCGACGGCGTGGCGCTATCCGAGCTTCGAGATCCTGCTCGACACGCCGGTGGTGCTGGGCAATCCCACCGTCCACACGCGGACGATCAAAAGCGTGCCGTTCCACTTTGTCTTTGTCGATCAGGCGGTTGGCTTTGATCAAAAAGTCGTTGAATTCCTTGATCTTGTTGAGGCCGCGATCAAAGCCATTCATGATATTTTTGGGCTATTTCCCTTTGAAGATTACACCTTCATCTTGTCGCAGAATCCTCAGGCGGACTGGGGGCTGGAACATCTGACCAGCAACATGAGCGGGCTTGGACCGGACGTCTACGTCGATCCGGCAGCCTTTGCCGCAGGTGTCAGGGTCTGCGCGCATGAGCTGTTCCACGCCTGGAACGTGCGCCGACTACGGCCCGCGCCGCTGGGGCAATTATCAAAACAGCTGACCTGCGGTTGCTTTACCGAAGGGCTTTGGATGGCCGAAGGCTTTACCCGATACTACGAATTCCTCGTCAGCACGCGTGCCGGAGCCTATGACCCTGATCATTTCTTCAGTGCTGTGTTTGGCTATTGGCAACATCTGTCGCGTCAGCCTGCTTTTGGTCGCGTGTCGGCGGTCGATTCCTCTTATGCCTCATATCTCAATCACGCCAAATACCCCGGGCGGGTCAACAACAGCATTGACTATTACGACAAGGGAATGCTGATTGCCTTCGCCTTGGACAGCCGCCTGCGACGCATCCGTTCTGGCGCATCACTGGATGCCGCGTTCCGCGATTTCTATTTGGAATTCTTTGGCCAGGGCCAGACGCTGCCACCTGAATATCTTGGCTATACAACCACACAGGTAATCGACTTTTTCAATGGCGTAGAGGGCGGTCTCGGCGATACTCTAGGCAACTGGTTGAAATACCCAGCCGGGATCGACACCGTCGCCGATCTGGTCGCGCTGGGACTGGAACCCGTGGTGGAAGAGAGCCACGCCATCGGTGTCTTTTTCCTCAATGACGGAGCGCCCGAGATCTACGGCGTCGCCGATGACATGCCCGCTTCGGTGGGCCTTGCGCCGGGCGACGTGATCACCGCCGTGAACGGGTTTGCCTATACCCGCGCTGCGATGGACTGGGCCGCAGCGTCGCCGGCGCCGCTCACGCTGTCGGTCAGGCGAGGCCACAGATTACTGGAATTCACGATGACACCGCAACCGCATGGCCGTGTCACGGGGCTGCGCTGGACCGGGACAGGCGAGCAGGCGGAGCTGATTGCCGATTGGCTGGGCCGGGATTTCTCCCCGACCCAAGGTCAGGTCTTTGCGGTGACATTCTACGAAAATTTCCACGGGGTCGAGGCAATGATCTGACGGACACCCGCCGCCGGAACACCGGATGGCTGGACAAGGGGGAGAGGACAATATGGCAGACCAGAAATACGACCTGATCGTACTCGGAGGAGGTGCCATCGGGCTTTCGACGGCCTGGCACGCGGGCAAGAGAGGCTGGCGGACCTTGGTGCTCGAGAAGTTCGGCGTTCTGAACAATGCCGGGAGTTCGGCTGGGGCCTCGCGCCAGTTTCGTCTGCAATACGCACAGAGCTATATGGCCGAGTTATCGCTTGCCTCGCAATCTTTCTGGGCAGAGCTTCAGGGCCATACCCAGAAAACCCTGATCCGGCAATGCGGCAGCCTTTGGTTTGGCGACCCCAACCTGTCTTCACAGGAAGGCGGGATCGCGGCGGCGGAAAAGGTCATGGACGGGCTCGATATTCCCTATACCAGCCTGACCGCTGCGGAAATCGAGGCGCAGTTTCCGTTCCAAAACCTGCCCAAAGATTACACAGGCTTCTTTCAAGCCAGCGGCGGGATCATTGATCTAAAGGCTACGGAAGAGGCGGCGTTTGACGCCGCACTGGCCACCGGGTTCGTTGATGTGCACGAATGGGAGCCGTCGACGGCTATCAGCGAAAATGGCGGCGGTATCACGGTGACCACTGCACGCGGACACTATGACGGCGCGAGGCTTGCGATTTGCACCGGGGCTTACGTCAACGAGACGCTGGCGCCGCTGGATCTGGCGCTTGGTATCAATATCTGGCAGATGTCCTCGGCTTATTTCGCGGTCACCGATGCCGCTACCCGGCTGCCCACTTGGTTCGTCTTTCAGGACCCCAGCGACAGTGCGCTTTTCTACGGGTTTCCCGAGGTCGACTGGTCACATCCCGGCTATGCCCGTGTGGCGACGGATTTCCCCGATGTCACCCTGACGAACCCCGACAAACGCAGCTTTCGGCCCTCCGCCAAGAACCTCGCGCTTGATTCCGAATGGGTGGCGCAGCACATGACCGGCCTTGATCCGGTGCCGCGCTTCACCTCAACCTGCCTGATCGCGCTGGCGAAGGATTCCTCACGCGAGCTGCTGCTTGATTACACGCCCGCCTGGGGCCGCAAGCATTCCAACATCGTGACCTACACCGCCGGCTGGGCGGGTAAATACGTGCCGATCCTTGGCGACATGATCGTGCGGATGCTGGATCAGCCGAGTGACCAGCTGGATTATGGCAAGTTCCAGATTCCATTGGAAAAATTCGCCATCGACTGGACCACTGCAAGCGAAAGCCGGGAGGGCAGAGCATGACCAGAACCTATACAATCTTCGGGGCGGGGCCGGGCGGCCTCTATACGGCGTGGCGCCTGCTCTCCAGTGGCAAGACCGGCAAAGGCGACAAGGTGGTCCTGTACGAGTGGGGCACATATGATTTCGACGGCGATGGCAAGCACCGCCAACCCGCCGGGCGCATCTGCTCGCAACACATTCCCGCCCCGTCCGGTGAGGGGGAGGATCTGTCGGGCAGCTATATCGAAATCGGTGGCATGCGGTTCCTGGAATGGGACGGCTCGCAACACGAGACCGACAAGGACGGCCAACCGACCTCGGCACCCTCACCGGGGCACCGGCTCGTGTCCCAGACGATCCGCGATCTGGGCATGCAGGGCGATGTGGTGGATTTCCTGACCACCGAAAATCCCCTGTATTTCCTGAGGGGCGAACATTTCTACCAAGACCAGCTTGGCGGCGGACCGGGCGACGTCCGCGCGCCCTACAATACCCCTGGCAACAACGAGGCCCCGGCCACCGATATTTTTACCAACATCTCAAACCTGATCACTGGCGACGCCGATCTGACCACCCGGACCGCGCAATGCAATTTCTACGCCAACGGAACGCTGCCAGAGTCCTTCAACTCCTTCGTCTACAGCGGCGGTGAGATCGCAAGCAACGTTGGCTACTGGAACGTGTTCTACGACCAGGCCGGAAACGAGGGTTTCAACTATGCCGCCGATGCCGGGGGCTATAGCTCAAACGTGATCAACTGGAACGCCGCCGACGCGGCTTTCTACAACGGCGAATTCGCCCCGGGTGGCAAGTTCAAGACCATCGCGGGCGGGTATTCGCGGCTGTTTGTCGAACTGTACCGACAGGCTGTGGCCGCCGCCGAAGACTGCGGCGCGACGTTTGAGTTGCACCAAGGCACGCGGTTGCATTCGATCTGGATGCAGCACGACGAGATCGCTTTTAGGCTCGCCACCGCCGAAGATCCCTTTGCAGCCACTGGCAGAGCGCAGACCACCGATTGCGCCTTTCTCGCCATGCCGCCGGAATCGGTAGAGCTGGTGGCGCAGGCGACACGCTATGACAGCCCGCCCGACGGCACCGACTTTCTCAACGATGGCACGGTGGCGAACTATCTGGAATCGGTCATCCGCCAGAGTTCCTACAAGGTAGCGATGTTCTTTGACTCCTGTTGGTGGAAGGATGCGAAATACCCGCCAAAGCTGACCTCTGACGGGGTCACCGACAATGTCTTTGGTCCGACCATCACCGACCTGCCGCTGCGCCAGATCTATTACTTCGGCGACAACGCGCTTCCGGGCTACGCGGGCAAGCCGGTATATGGTTTGCTGGCATCTTACGATGACGAACGCTTTGTGGATTTCTGGGCGCAGCTTGAATTGCCCGGCGATGCACGTCGCGAGGTGGCCGATAGCCGCAACACCGAGCCGCTGCAGGGCGGCACGGTGGCCCCGCCCGAGATGGAGCGCATGCTGCGCCTGCAACTGGCCAAGGTGCACTATGGCGATCCCAATGCCGCGCATCAGATCCCGCAGGCGCTCAGCACCTATTACCTGAACTGGAGTCGCAATCCGTTCGGCGCGGGCTACCACGCATGGGCGGCGCATTACGACATCACCGACGTGATGCAAAGGCTGCGTGCCCCTGCGCAGATAGCAGGCCTGAAGGGGGCTCCGGTCTATCTTGTCGGCTCGGCGTTCTCCAACGATCAGGCCTGGGTCGAAGGCGCGTTCTGCACCGCGGAGTCTGTTCTGGTGGATTATCTCGATATGTCGCCGCTGATCGACACTTCCATCTACAAACTGATTTGCGGCTGAACCCCAATATTAAGAAGGACGTCCGACATGGTTGCTATCCCTCCAAAATTCACACCTGAGGTTCTCAAAGAGCAGGGCGAACAGGCTGATTACGGCGTGCTCAAGCAGCTTGAAGGCACATGGGTCAACGTGAATCCCACCGCCGCACCGACGCTATGGGGCGTGCACACGACCTGCATGCCGTCGCCGGGCACCAATTCAGAGATGATCCCCGGCAAGTTCACCTTCCTGTGCCAGAACTACACCGAAGAGCTGACCTTTTCGCTGGTGCCCGGCGGTGTGCGCAACCGGGCCGGTGCAAACGAGCAATTCTGCGGCGCGGTCAAATACGACACGGCCATCCGCGACCTAAACGGCAACCTGCTGCACGAGGAAAACGGTATGTATCTCTGGCTCGACCAGATCTACAACCATCCCGCCGACGACGAGAGCGTCGAGCAGGATCTTGGCGCGCCAGAGCTGGCGTCCGGTGCCGGTGCCAACGGGCCGGTCTATGTGCCAGACTATTCGGTCGCGCGCAGCGGCGTGATCCCGCATGGCAGCACCATGCAAATGTTCGGGCACAGTAGCGAGCACAAGGGCAAGCCGGAATTTCCAACCGGCAAGGCAGCCTGGCAAGAGCCACATCTGTCGATCTCGCCAAGCATGGGCGGCGCAGGCGCCACGCCTTCGACCCCCATCGACCTTGACGCACCGCCGCCCGACTGGGTGTTCGACACTGGTCTGCCGATCAGCGATCCCAGCGGAAACCGCACCTATACGCAGCGCATTCTGGCGCATGAGCTATATCCCTACTCGGTGCGCCCCGACCTAATTCTGCGTGACGCGATCAAAGACCAGAACATCACAGGCTACACCATGTTGGCGCTGGACACCGAAGAGGCGACCGGGGCGCAGGGCGGCGTGCTTAACACGCCGATCGTGCGGCGCTACGTGCCGGTTGTGCGGATGGACATGCAGATGTGGATCGAAACCGTGGTGGAGGACGGCGAGGAGATCCTTCAACTGCAATATGCTCAGATCGTGGATTTCGAGTTCCACTTTGGCACCGATGGCGGCGTCACCCGCTGGCCGCATATTCAGGTCAATACCCTGCGCAAGAAGGCCTGACGCCACTATTGGCGTGACTGACCTTTGGAAGGCGCCAAGAACCGGTCTTCCCAACTTGGGTGGACCGGCACCGTTTATTTTCGAAATCTGCCTTCCAAAGGCGCGCGCGTCTTGCAGGTTTCAATAAGTCAGAAGTGGATTGGCTCCGGACGGTGGCCAGTTGTTGTCGTTTGAATACGCCCAGTACTCGAACGGGTTATCGTAATAGGCCGCGGTCTCGACCAAACTGCCCCAATCCTCGTCGGTGTTGAAGAACCACACGACCGAACCAACGATGAACCCGCCAACCGCCCAGACAATATAGGTCGCCTGGAATAACGGGCCGAAGATGCGGGCCTGCCAGATGTGCAGTTCCTCGTGGTTGGCGATGAAGCTGGCATTGATCCCCGCCGCCCCGCGCCCCTGACCGGCGTTCGAGATCACGTTGCCTTGGGTGAAAGCAAAGCTTTCTTTCAGCGCAAAGCCGCCTTCGTAGACATGTCGATTTTGACGACGGCTAAGATCTTCGCGGTAATTGGCATCGCCGTAGAACAAGTTTATGACATGCACAACGTTGCCCAGCGAGGTGCCGATCAGGCCCCAGGTCGAATCCGACAGGAAAGCAAACCACCCCTCAGCGCTGGTCCAGTCATAGATGCCGTGGACGCCGCTGATCAGCCCGTTCATACCCCCCATGATCGCGCCGATTGGCCCGCCCACGGTCCAGCCGAGCCAGGCGCCGGCCGCTGTGGTCAGCCCGGTTTCGAGCGCCGTCAGCAGGCTGCCCCAGCCTTGGCCGTTCGCCAGCCCGTAGATCAGCCCGCTCACGAAACCCACGACAAAGCCGACAGCCGCGACGATCAGGTCGTCGAGCCCGAACCAGAGCCCGCTCGGATCCTTGAACACCAGCGGATTGTTCAGCGCATAGCCGTAGGCGCAGTAGCCTTGCGGTGTCCGCGCGGGCTTGTCGGGGTTTTCGAAGACATACCAGTCCGGCGAAACGAAGCGGCCAAGCCCGGGGTGGTACATCCGCATCCCAAGTTGAGTCAGGCCGGTCTCGGGGTCGCGCTCGCGTCCGAGATACCGGTCAAGCGCCGCCCCCGGGGTCTGTGGCAGCCCGAATGGCGTGTAGCGCTGCTGCTCGATCGCTGCCCCGGCAGCGTCCATGCTCGTCATGACGCTGCCATGGTGGTCGGCAAAGAAATAGGCCCTCCGGTCCGGCTGACCCTGCGCCACGTGCTCGGTCGCGAGCAAAGTCTTGCCAAGATAGAGGTGCCGCAGAGTGTGGTCTCCGTGGCGTTCATAAAGCCCGGCGGCATACCGCACGACCTGCGCCGCACCGCCGCCGACGGGCGTGACGGTGCGCAAAACCCGTCGACCACGGTGATCGTAGGCATAGGCGATCACCGTGCCATCGTCGCGCACAGCGCGGATCAGCCGGTCGAACGCGTCAAATTCCATCTGTGCAAGACCGCCGCCCGAGGCCATGTGACCTCGCGCATCATATCCGATTGGCTGCGGCGCCCCGCCGCCGTCGGTGAAAGAGGTGAGAAGTCCGGGCCGCGCGGCATCGCCATAGGTCAGTCTACGCGACGCGGTCTCGGGCAGATCGGTGAGGTTCCCGGCGTCGTCATATCGATAGTTTCCGGAACTGAGCAACGCGCCTCCGGCGTCATTGGCCCTGACCTCAAAGCGGCTCAGGCGATGCAGACCGTCGTAGGAAAACACCTGATGAATTCGGTCGCCGGGCCGGGCATCGGTCAGCGCCGTGACATTCCCGGTCGTGTCATAACCATAGTCGAGCTGCCGGATGACGGCGGCACCGAGCCGCGCCGAAAGCTGCGAGAGCCGGCGCGAGTCCGGCTCATGCTGCGCCGCTATTCTTACGCCATTGCCAAGCAAATAGCCGGTCACGGTGCCTTCGGCATTGTAGTCGACTTTGCTGGCAAGGCCCGGCACGCCGATCACAGCGCCGCTGCCGTCAAGCGCCACCGGAACTCGGGTGCCGTCGGGATAGGTCACGGCGCTCAGGTGTCCCTGAAGGTCGTACTCCCGGACGATGGCAAGTGTCTCGCCCCCGGCGGTGGTCTCTTCCCTGAGCGATTGACCCGAAGGGGCATAGCTGTACCGGGTCTCGACCCCGCCGTCACGGGCAAGCGCCACGCGACCATCAAGGAAGCGGCCTGCATCCGCCTGATCGGGGTCGCTGTCATAGATGATCTCCCGGACCACCTCCTCGGCTCCGCCCGCCGCGGGCAGGCGCCGGACGCGCACCAGCCGCTGAAGCGCGTCATAATCGTGCAGAAGGCGCGAGCCGTCGGCGTTGATCTGTTCAACGATCTGATCGGCGGCATTGCGGTAATAGGTGCGCGTGCCAGCCTCTCGCTGGGCAATGCGGAACGCCGGAGCGGGCCCAGCGAAGCTGTAGCGCAGCGCAACCGACCCCAGTGCGTCGGTGATCCGTTCGATGCGACCGTCGATCGCAAGATCATAGGAGGTCACGGACTGGCTGCCATCCCCCTTTTCCTCTTCGATGCGGATCAGCCGGGCGCGTGCGTCGAAATGTTCGCGCCGAATTCGCGGACCTGCGGGAGCACCGTCGAGAGGCAAAGCGCCCGGACCTTCGAAATGGTCGATTTGGAAAGTATCTCGCACCGCGCGCTGCAGCGCCGGTCCCGGTCCTTGTGTGGCGACCACTTGCCCCAGACCGTCATAGCGCGTGCGCGAGGTTCCCGGTGGCAGTGGCTGCGGCGGCGCCTGAAACCCCAGGTCAGAGGTAAAGCGCGCCGGAACCAGCGCCCGGTTCAGCCCGCGCGGGTTTCGCATTGGCTGTGCCCGTGCGCTGAAACGGCGCTCGCCACCGGGGCCATCCGGCGCACGGAAAACCTGCATCGCCTCTCCACCGAAACCGTCGTAGAACTGCCGCGAAACCGAGACGCCGTCGAGCGACGCCGCGTCGACTCCCGGGCCGAACTCGGCCAGATGCCGACCGGCCGCGTTCGGCGCAAAGGAAGTGACGAAGGCAGGCGCGGCCGCCGTCTCGATGGCCCATGCCTTGGTCAACTGCAACACGCCCGCCGCATCGCTTTCGAACTGCGCTTGCAACCGGCCCAGCCCATCGTAGGCATATCGCAACACTCGTCCGTCGGGCATGGTCATCTGGCGTGGCTCACCCGAACGCGGGTCAAACTCCAGCAGGGTGACGCGCCCGATCGCATCGGTACTTGAGATCGGGAAAACTCCGTCCGCGTCATATGCGATGGTCAAGGTGTTGCCCATCGGGTCACGCTGGGCGACAACATTGCCATCGGTATCGCGGGCAAGGCTCTGGGCGCTGGCCCAGAAGCCTGCTGCATCGCCGGCACCGAAAGCGGCATAGCCGAGCTGGGTCAAGTCGCGACCTTGGGTATAGTCGGCTGGCAGCAGGGCGGTGCGAAGCTTCAGTTCCAGCGTGCGGGTATGGAGGCCCCGACTCGCCTGACCTTCGGGGAGACCCACGAAATCGGGGCCATCATAAGTCATCACGCGGGCCGCGAAGAGCGCGCCACTGCCGTCTCGCAGTTCCATGCGCACCGGCAGCTTGACCAGCCAATGGGCCTCGTCGTCGGTATAGGTGAAGATCTCTTCTGTCCGGATCACATCGGCGGGTGGAGCGCCCTCGGCAAGGCTCTCGCGCTGCCGCCGACCGGGGTTTCCATGCGCGTCGTA
Organism: Pacificoceanicola algae; assembly: GCF_049341065.1. Classification (NCBI taxonomy): domain Bacteria; kingdom Pseudomonadati; phylum Pseudomonadota; class Alphaproteobacteria; order Rhodobacterales; family Roseobacteraceae; genus Pacificoceanicola; species Pacificoceanicola algae. The sequence goes on from NZ_JBMPIX010000005.1 coordinate 113,654, forward strand.
GTCGGACAACACCGTGCGGTCGATCCGGTCCGGTGCGCCGGTCGGGCTATGCTCGCGTGTTTCGATTTCGGTCACGTTGGGAAAGTAGATGCTACGCGGGCCAAGGTCGGCCTCGAGCCGGGCAGCCCAGATCTGTTGCGAGCTTTGTATCCGCCGCCATCCGTCACCCGCCCGTTCGAATGTGGCCGATGTCTCGGAACTGCCAGCCAGAGCGCGCTGCCGGACACGTTCCACCAGATCGGGGTGTTCAGGATCACCCTGAAAAAAGGTCATTTCCTGCCGTGTGTCGGGAATTGAATCGTCGCCCGTGGTCTCGACCGTCACGGCACGGAACCCGCGGAATTCCCGGTTCGGCCCGTCATAAACACCCCGGTGATAGCGGATTGCCATGACATGTCCGTTGCCAGCCACCTGATCGTCCTGCGTGATGCGGGAAACGACAGGCACTGTCAGCGGCAGCGTGTCGGGCCAATCCAATCCCTCCGCCTCGTCCAGCCGCCGCATCGTGGCGGTGGTGGCGTAGTCCATTGCAAAGGCGCCGCCCAGACCGTTTTCGACCCGCGTCATCAAATAGGGTGCGCGCCCCTCGTCGAACCGCAGCACCCGGTATCCTGCGGCGCCAGAGGGCGAGGGCGCGTCCCAGGCCAGGCTCAGCCGCCCGTCGCCGAACCAGTCGCCGGCGTGAATGCGGCGGCTACCAGTCACAGGCGCGATCGGCACTTCGATCGGCGCCGAGAACCGGTTGCCAGCAAGGTTCAGCCAGATCAGGATCCGGTCGGCATCGACATAGACAAGATCGGTCACACCATCGCTGTCCACGTCGAGCATGTAGAGATGCTCGTCGCGATAGCCCGCGGGCAGACGCGGCGGCGCGCCCATCTCGACCCGCGCGCCCCAGCGCCCGTGGCCGAGATACGGCCAATAGGCTACCTCGCCCGAGTGGATCAGCACCATGTCGCGCAGACCATCGCCGGTCATGTCGGCGATCCGGGTGCCTTCACGGTCCAGATCAAGATCCGGAAAAACCGAAAGGTCGCGATTGCGGGGTACTGCCAATGGCGGCTCGAATCCCCGGCCGGGCGCATGGCGATAAAGCAGCAGGTTGTCGCGGCCGCTGGCGATCAGGTCGGTGACACCATCGCCATCGACGTCCATCAGACGCGAGTTGCCATCCGCGAGGCCAACCGTGGGCGCATCGTGGAACACGACAGGGTCGGACTCGAAGCCGCCCCTCCCGTCCGCCTGGAAGGCCAGATTCATCGGTTGATCCACCGCGAAAAGATCAACGCGGCCATTGCCGTTCAGATCGGCAAACGCGACGTTGCCGCGCGACAGCGCCAAAGTCGAAGGCACCGCAGCAAGGGCGCGCGGACCTCTGAACCGTCCCGCGCCGTCGTTTTCCCAAACATACATCCGACCGTTGAGGCTTTGCAGCACGTCGGGAAGCCCGTTCGCCGTCATGTCAACGATCTGGGCCGTGGTGTCGGACAGCGCCGGAGGCGGAATGTCGGCCTCGGGTGTGTGGACCTGCCAGCGGTCGAAACGGGCGTCGGAATAGGTGAACGTCAGGGCCGGTTGGGCGATGCGTCCACCCGCCCCGTCATCGGCCGAAAGCTCGATCCGCTCCAACAGGGACAATCCGTTCGCTGCCTGTGAATAGGTCAGCTCGTAGCGGCGCATTTCGGTCGGCGCCAACCGGTCGCAGTGTAGCGCCAGCCGTTCGGCCCGAAGCCGCGTCTCGCGCAGGAAACCGGCGCGCCCGTTGCGGATCACGTCGGGCCTCGGCGCATGGTCGATCGCCAGTCGGAAGACCGCCCAGGAGATTTCCGCTAGGTACAGACGTTCGCCGTCGCGGCGATAGCCAAAGCGGATGGCATTGCCCGCCGGGTCACGTTCTTCCTCGAGCGCCCAGGCAAAGGTCTGCCCCGCCGGCCCTTCGCGGCTGGCCGGGGTCTGGCCGAACAGCAGCGTGCGCCCGTCACCGGTGCGGATGCGCCATCCGTCGCCCTGCCGCTCAATCATCCAGAACCGGGTTTCCGTCTGGGTGCGGTAACGCCCGCCACCGACCGGCAACAGCACTTCTGCGCCGCCTATCACGAATTCATCCGTATCGTCATAGCGCGGCACACCGCGATCCACCCGCCGCTCGATCCGCATCGCATCCAGCCGCCAGCCCTGACCGAACGGCCCGTTCCCGGCGCCGGTCGAATAGGTCAGGGACAGCTGCGGCTGCTGCGTTGCGACGCCGCGAGGCAAACGGATGGGGACCGCGTAACTGCCCGTGCCACGGAGGAAATCCGGCTGGAACCTGTCTCCGAGAGGCGCGATGCCGGCGCCTTTCGGCACCGATGTCAGGCCATCGGCAACGCCACTGGATTCACGCATGTCACACCGCCACTTCCGGAAGGTATTCAAAGCTGTAATCGAGCCCCATACGGATGTTATAGATCCGCGTCGGCACGACCGCGCCGCCATCCGTCACCGAGGCCCCGCCTGTCACTTCCACATGCCAGGCACCCAGCGGATCCTGACCGATCAACCCGGCCAGAGGCCCGAGATCCGTCGAGACGACCCCATCGGCATCCGTGGTGACGGCGGCATCCACCCCGCCCGGGCCGATGATGCGCAGGTCGATGGCCTCGGGCGACACCCCCGTCGCAGTCTCAACCCTGAAGAAACAGCCGTTGATGGCAAAGTTGCGCTGGTTGGCGGGGAATTGGTACGGCGACACCGTGAAATCGGCAGCGGCCCCCTGATAGAAGGCGTACCAGCCGTCCGGGAAGGTATGGCGCAGCGAAAAGGTCGTAAGCCGGGCCAGCTCGTCCGCGCGGGGCGGCGCCTGAAGGATGGCGGTGCGCAGGGGCGCGTCGAACGTTGCAGTGTAATAGATGTCCAGCTGAATATCAAAGATACGCCGGAGATCGAAAGCGTTGCTGCGTCGCGGCAGATGCAGCTGCCATGTGGTGGCCACGCCAAAGCCCTGAAACAGACCGCGCACCCCGGTTTCGGCACGGTATACGAAACCGTCGTTGCGCAGCAGGTATTCCGACAGGGCCATCGTGTCGATCTGATGGATGCGCGTCGCCGACGTGTTGTTGCGCTTGCGGTAGCTGGTGACACCGCCAAGCTGCAGCGTACCGTTAACGCCGCCATCGGGCAGCGCGCCGACAAAGACGACCTCGATGGCCTCGATCCGTTGCGCATAAAAGCCGGGATGACGCCGGTCGAACTCGTACAGCTCGGTCTCAAGGCTCAGCAGACCGGTTTCAAGGAACTGTTGGAACTGCGCCGGATAGTCCGCCGAGATCGAGACCACGTCCTTGATGTTGCTCGATTTCCGCGTCTTGCGGGTGATCGCGTAATAGGTAAAGGCGTCGATGTCCTTGGCCAGACTGTCGCCGCCCAGAAGGCGCGCGTCTTCTCCCGGCAAGGCGTTTGCCAGTCCGTGGCCGTATTCGTTCTTGATGATCGAATAGGTGGTGTCGTTCTCGAAATTGTAAGCGCGCTCCATCAGTTTGGCGATGCGGATGGCGCGGGTCAGATAGGCGCGCGAGATGTCGCGCATCACGTCCGCCATCTTGGACCAGGTGTCGGGCACAAAGAACTCGTCATCGAAGGCATCGAGCGCCGCAGTGGCCATGCCAGCCCGTTGCTGCGATGCTTGCCAGGCCAGTTCGGCTGCGGCGGTGCGGCGTGCAGCGGCGTCCCGCTGATCGGTGGCCATCGGAATGGCGGCGGTCAGTTCGTCGATGTTGTCCTGCATCTTGGCAAGTTCGTACTCGCGCGTGCGCCGCCCGCCCAAAAGCACCTGCGCCGCGGCAAGTTTGCCCGCGGCCCCGGAAATCGTCTCGCCCCGCGCCAGCTTGTCGGCCAACTCGCTGATCTCGCCGTAATAGGCGTCCTCGCCGGCGCCAAGCGCGGTGGCGGCCGCCTGCGACCAGATCTGGGTCGCGCTTGAGGCGGCATAGGCGTTGCGCTGATCGATAGCGTTGTTGCGCCGCTCGATGGCCAGGTCGAGCGCGTGCTGTGCTGCCTGCTCCTCCTGAATTGCGGCCTGCCACGACTCGAACCGGATCTCGACTTCGGCCTGCGCCATGGCCTGTGTGGTCTCAAGATCACGCCGCGTCGCCGCCTCGGCCTCTTCGCGCATCTTGAAAGTTACGAACTCGCGTTCTGCCTGAATTGCCTCGTCGGCGAACCCACGCGCGACACTTTGCAGGTATTCGAACGTGTGGATCGGCGAGAGCGCCAGACCGTAGAAGTCGAGCCCGTCCGAGATTTGCTGAAGGTACTGGAATGCCGTCAGCACGTTGATTGCGATTTCCCAGTTTACTGAGGGAAGGGGCCTTTGCATCAGGCCCGCGATCAGCTGCCGGGCTTCGTTTGCAGGGTTTCCAAGGCTCGCGGTGTCATAAAGCAAGCTTTGCGGCGGTTCCGTTCCGTTGGTCTGTATCAGCTTTTCGTACTGCACACGGGCAGCTTGCAAATCCTCGTTCTTATAGAGCGCGTGGCCCCAACGGACGGCGTTACGGGCGATCCGGTTCCACAGGATCGCGGCTTCGATGGTCTGGTTGAGATGGCTGTAGCCCGCGGCTTGAAGATAGTGACGCTCAGCTTGGCGGTACTGGCCGGTGTGGTGGTACATATCGCCGATCTTGAGCAGCAGCGCATAGGAGAAGAGCTGCTTGAGATAGAAGGTCGTAGAGGTAATCCCGGTCCAGACCAGTTGCAGGTCGGAAACGGCTTGTGCGACGATGCGCTGTTCGTAGATCCTGCCGATCACCTCATCCGCGCCGGGTTTCTTCGTGTCTGAAAACGTGAATTCTGCGATCTGGCCTGCGACCGGGACACCCACCGACCAGCTCTTGTCATGCCGTGCGCGGTCGGCCTTCGAGGCAAGCGGCAGGCTTGTCCAGGCTTCGTCACGCCCCGGGATACGGAAGCTCAGCGCCTTATTGTCCTGCGCCGCGATCGGAGCAAGCAACCTGAGGTCGCGATCGACAGTGACGGTTTTCTCGGGTCGGACGATGGCGGTGGCCCGCTCAGGCCGCACGCTGGGCAACAGGCGGGCCGAAGTCTCCGGGCGCAGCTCGCGACCGGTCCCGCCCGCCTTGGCCAGCAGTTCGGCGGCTTTGGCCAGAAGTTCCTTGGCCTGATCGACGTTGCCCATCTCGGAAAAGGCGACACCCTGAATGTGCATCGCCTGCGCCTGCCCAACGAGATCCTTGGCGCGGGCAAAGAACTGGATGGCGCGCTCCGATGTCCTCGCGGCCGCGCGCGGATTGCCGGCCTGAACCTGCGCGGCGGCAAGGTTCAGCGAGAGGGCTGCGGCAAAGGTCGGTTCTGCGTTTTCGAGGGTGTTCGCTGCGCCTTCCAGCACCACTACCGCGGCGTCGGCCTTGTCCTCGGCGATCAGGCGCAGCGCCTGTTCGCTCACTTGGCGGATCGCCTCTTCGCCCTCTACGGCCTCACGGTAGCCGTCGTTGAAAAATGGGCGCAAGGGTTTGTCCACCGGTGGAACCTTGATCCCAAGAGCCGACGCGGGCGGCGGTGCCATCGGTCTGGCCACATCGGCGGCAGAGATTGATGCCTCGATCAGGCTTCGCTCGAGCGCCTGACCGGTGGGCAGCAGGACCGTCGCCGTTTGCGCCAGATAGCCGCTGATACTGAAACCGGGATACAAGATCTTGTAGATCAGCGCCCTTGCTGTCTTGTACTTGGCCAGCGCCTTGTCATAGCTGCGTTTCCGGGCCAGCGCGTCGCCTTCGGCAATGCGAAGTTCAATTTCGGCCACCCGCCGCGCGGTCTTTTCTGTATCGATCGCCGCGATATCCCCAAGGATTGCATCAATCTCGCGCAGCTTGGCCCACGGCGTTGCCAGCACCATTTCATATTTCTGAAGTGCCATGACACTTCCCTCGCTTTAAAAAATATGTCTGAAAAATATGGTTTTAGACTCGCATTCTCACCAAGCCGTCTAGATCGCCACTATGCCACATTTTCGCCAACTTCTCTACATCTGCGAGAGTTTGGTCGGAATTTCGCCTGTTAAACGTGTGCCGCGGGCGGTAGTAGATTTCCTCGGACGGAGCCTGAAGCGGTCTAAGATTGGATGAGATCGGCGGTTTTGAGAGGAGTTCAATCGAGGCATCGGAGGATGGCCGCGGGGAAATCCGTTGGGCGGTTCTACCGGTCAGCAGGAATACGTCTCTTATTCCTGGATGCTGTAACCTTCAGACAGCCTTGCCTGCTCAGCCCGGATCAGTGTTTGCAGGCGCCTGGACGCAATCCTGAACTCATCAAATCTCATTGAACCCGGATCTTTCAATTTGTCATCTACCTTTGCGAGAATTTCCAACGGTTGTGCGCGCAAAGAACGCTCGGCAAATTCAACGAGAAGCTCAGCAAGATGGCGTTGGCTCAGGATTGACGGTGGCGCATTGCGCAGAATTTCCCGCGCCTGTTCCAGTTCGCCTGCTTCGGCACTGATCCGGGACCTGGTTTCCCAGAAAATCGGTTTCAGAGACTGTTCAAGCTGCGTCACCTGCAAGAGGCGGGATTTTGCCTGCGCCTGCCAGTCTTTAATAGGCAACCCCGGAAGATGCGGACTGCCGTTGGAGAAATGCGCATTGGCCAGATCCAAAGCCAGGCCTGTCAGAACCATTTCTGGTTCCGTGTATCGCGCCAGCATGTCATCGGCGACAAGCGATGCCGCTCTCAGTGCCGCGGCGCGACGTGCTTGACCGCTTTTGAAATATTGCACGAAACGGGCCCCGTCACCGCTTGCAAACATTGGCAGATCAACGTCGCCCTGCATGACAAGTGACCCCGGTAATCTGTCGGACCTCGCGCAATCGTCCGCCTGAAGGGTTTGCATGAACTCGCGATACGTCCCACCTTTGAATCGATCGAGTGCCCTCAAGATGCCCGCAGCGAGAGGCGACGCGACTGCCGCGACCTCGACGCCCGGACCGCAGGTTTGCCGGGTGGTCATCGCCTGCGTTATTCGACCATCGACCCACAAATGAACCTGGCGCTGGGTGAGCAGGTTAGCTGGCACCACACTTGACTCTCGCTGGGTTTGAGCCGCGTTCGCGGAGGTCAGCGGGTAAGCCGAATACAGCTGTTTTTCCAGAATAACATCGCGACGCCGAGAAAGAACCGGTCGAGCGAACTGGGTATCGTAAATCGATAGCAACCAATGGTCATGAAAGATGCTAGCGACCTCTGACAGATCAAACCGGTGGCCAAGTGGGTCGCGAAGTCTTCTGCCGATGTCCGAAAAATCCACAAGATCCGGATCGCTCGGAATATATTCCTGCGCTGAAGTGACCAGAAAACGCCGACCATCCTCTTCGTCTCCGCGTCCGCTGAACAGCAGCACAACCACATCATTAGGTCGATCGACGGTCATTGCCGCCACTTTTTTCAGATGGTCCCGCAACGCCTAGGCTGTCCGCGGCTCAAAGGTTGGGAGAACCTTGATTTGATTGATCGTCGCTTCGCCGTTTCCCGCTGAACGCTGGATGGCCATCGTCAGCCTGTCCGAATAGACAGCAAGGTCGTTCAAAGCATGAGGAACATCGCCAATCAGCGGAGACAGATAATCCTCTACGCCGATAGGAACGATCACAAAATTTCGATCGCCGGGTCCGAGAAAGTCGCTGAGCCTTGCGCCGATTACGGTGGCCAGGTCTTCAAAATCAGCACGCACCTTGACGGCACCAAGTGCCTCAACCCCGTCTGGCAAAGCGTCGATCGCATTGTGGACCGATAGATACCCTGACCGGGCATCAGGCATGTCGCCTTTCATATCCGCACTTGCCGCAGCTTCCAAAGCATCGAAAAGTCGTGATCCCGTCAACGTCTCTCGTGAAGCGCAAGACGGCAGGTCGAGGTCGAGACACCCCAGCGACGAGAGCAAAGACAACTCGTCAAGAGGGGCAAGAGATTTGACAATTGCTGGACGGGGATCAACGCCGCCTTGGCGCCACATCGGCTCACCCGGCGCGAATTCACTGTTGGAAAAGCTGCTGTGGAAACTCCGCAGGTTTTCGGCGAGCTGAGCATCGGAAAACCTGTCGGCAATGCCTTCGAAGAGAATGCCTGCCGAGCTTTCGTCAGCACCTCGCCAAAGCATTCCGTTGCGTTGGCTGGCCGGCAGATAAAGCATGATGTCCTTCGGGGCGATTTCCGCCAATGCCCCGCCAAACGGAGCGCTGAAGACAAAGACAAATGGACCGCCATTGCTTTCCCTGAGCGAGGCAAGAATGGTCTCCCATGGATGCGCAAATTGGCATTTTTCCTCAACAACGCTGCAGCCCGCGCCGCCCTCGCTTCCGGAATATACCACCAACGGAGGGGTATCAGTTGTCGGTGTAGCCAAAAAATCGGTAAGGCCTGACAAATCGGATATATCGCCCGCATAGACTTTTTCCTGACCAAATCTGAGCTTGAGAAGGCCTTCCACATCAACATCGGACGCCATTGTCAGACTAGGTCGCAAGATCAAAACACGCGCTTTTGGATCGGCCTCCAAATCTGCAAGATAGTCGGCGAATGTGGGATAGCGGAGACTTGAACCAACCTCCAATAGGGTTTGCAACTCACCGCGTTCCACTTGGGTCAGCGCATTCTTGGGGATTTCCTTGGCTTTCGCAGCAACATCCGTGATGGATTGCGCGAGCACACCGACCTGAAGCTTGCGCAGGCGCGCGCGCGCCGCGAGTTCGGGGTTCCGGCCGCGCACCTCGTCGAAATGGAAACTTGCCAGATCCTGCAGTATCCGGGCGATATCCGGGTCCTGAATCGCGCGAGCCGCCCCCATAAGCGCGGTTCCCAGAACCAGATGATCCCGGCCGCGTGCGCGACTGGTTTCGCCCACGACAATGTCGTTTGCGAATTCGGGGTTCCGGGGCAGATTCTCGCCCAGAGCGGTTTTGAGGTAAGCAAAGATCTCGCCCGTCGTCAGTTGGTCGTCTGGTCCCGCTGCTGCACCGTCGAAGGCCTCGATCAGATGCCTCGCGAAAATGCTGCTGCCGTCCTTTTCAAAGGTATTCCGGCCTCTTGGCGTCGCGGGGATGACGGCAAGGTCCGCCTGGCCCACTCTGAATTCGGAAATCCAATTTACGGCTTGCTGGATATATTTGTCTTCGATCGGAACGGACATTTCGGTTGCGCCGTCTTCGACGGCATTTCCGGCACCACAGACATTGACGAGGAGAACGATTTTTACCTTGGCAAGATTTCTCTGCTCGACTTCCTTTGTCAGGATGTCTTTGATCTCATCATATTCCATGTAGTTGAGTTCGGCCTGACGATCATAGTCGCTGGGCAAGATCCACAAATCGTTGCTTCGCGAAGACAACGTGCCGTGCCCGCCAAGATAGACCAGAACAGTGTCTTCGTGGTCGATCTTCCGCGCGAACAGGCTCAGCGCGTTTCGCAATTGCTGCACATTCAGCCGCGATCCGTCCTGATCATCTGCAACGTGCAGCTCGCTTTTGTCGCTCAGGTTGGCAATGACACCCAGACGTTCAAAGATTTTGCGCGCGTCGTCCGCAGCGAATTCGAGTTTGTCGAGTTCTGCATCCTGATAGTTCTCGATCCCCGCCACAAAAGCCAACAGTCGCGGTTCTGCTGCCGAGACTTGGAATGCGCAAAACGCCATAAAGAAGGCTGTAAGGACAAAGCGTGTCATCGCCGGATATCCAATATATCGTCATCGATCAGCGCGGCCGCTTCGGGATATCGCTGCAAGTCCTCAATGATCGCGGTGACGGGCAGCACCCGCTCGTGCACCTTCCAGTTGGCCGAGCGCCGTTTTCCGGTATCCGGCATGCCCTTGTTGAGAATGCCGACAACACATTGATCGTTTTCATGGTCAAAAACCGGACCTCCCGAATTTCCGCGAAACGTGTCGGCAACGATCCCCATCCGCGGTTGGCCGCCCTCACGAATGTCATAGAAACGCCTCCAGACGATCCCCATGACCTCCGGTTCACCCAGCACGTAACTGCGTTCGAATTCGGCAAGGACGGTCTCATAATCTTCGGTGTCGACGAAATCCGCGCCGACATCCATCCGCAGCAAATCAAAATCGGGCCCGTCCAGAATTCTGAACGGGAACTCGACTTTGGCGTTGTCATGTACGGTGGCGGGTCGGGCTTGCGGGTAGCCGACGACATAAATCGGATCTCCGCGTTGCGGCGAACTGGACCGGAGGCATTGAGGTTTCGGCATGACAACTTGTCCCGGCAATACCTCGACCTCGGGCAAAAGAGGGCCATCCGTGGGCGGCGCGATACGCACCAAAGCATAGTCAGGAAGCGTGGCGTCAAATTTCCTTCTGAAAAGCTGTTGCCATCTGTCCGGCGGGGGCATGACCGGGTTCGGCAAAAGCTGACGACGGACAATCTGCGCCTGCGTTCGGTTGGGATACTGGAAGTAGCCAAACCACACATCATATTCGTCTGGAGGGGCCTCAAAGCAATGCCCGGCCGTCAGCACAAGATCAGGCGCAACCAACACCCCGGAACAAATTGCCCGATCTTGTCCGGCCCTCGCAATGGCAACGACAGAGGCGGATTCTTCGAAGATGCGGCCATAACGCCAAGCCGCGTAGTTGTCGACGCGGCCATAGATTGCCTTGAAATCCGGGGCGTCCGGAAAATAGTCTGCAATCGTAAACCGCAAACTTCGCCATGTGCGGGCAAGTTTGACCTGGGTTGCCGGATCGGCATTCGCGTATTGATCGACAAGGTCGCGCACCCCGTCAAGCGTGTTGGCACCAAGTGGCGTAGTGTCATCCAGTGTTTCCGTCGCGACGCTCATTGCGCCGGGCTGAGAGGCCACTTCCAGACCGGTCACGATCTGGAGCGCGGCAACGCCCCCGGCTTCGTCAGAAATTTCTGAAAAGGGTATGAATTCCGCTTCACCGCCGTCCATCCCGCGCGGCGCTCCACGTTCGGAAACGATCTTGTAGGCTTCGACCACAAGGCCCCCGCCTTCGGCAATCGTGCCGGAGACATTCATCAACGCACCAAGGGCCATCGACCCGATCTTGTCAGGATTTTCGACCTCGGCAACTGGCAACTCCAGTGCATCGGGTGAAAAGACATACTGAGCTTCCAGACGTTCAAGGAATCTACCTACGACAGGCCCTTCCTCGAACTGCTGTCGCAGTTTGTCCTCTGCCTCGGCGACGCGTGCTGCAATTTCCTCAACGGGTTGTGCGACGCAGATCGGCGCTGAGAGCGAAAAAAGCATGAAACAAACTATGGGTTTGAAATCCACTTGGCCTCTTCCCTGACAAAAATCGCGATTCGTGCTAAAGTGTATCACATTGATTTAACTCGGCTGGAGATTGCATCATGGATAGGATTATGCGTTGGTCTTTCGGTTTATTATTATTGTCTTTTACTGGCTTGGCTTCCCAAGCTGCGATGGCACAGCAACAACGACCGGTTGACCGGGTCGATGTTCAGGCGTCTGAAAGTCCAGAGCCCAAAATCGTGGGAGGCGAACCAGCCGCACCGGGGGCGTTTCCCTTTCAGGTCGGTTTGGTAGTTTCGCGTGTTGACGAAGGGTCCGAAGCCTTCGGGCAGTTTTGCGGCGGTTCGCTTATCGACGCGGAATGGGTGCTGACAGCCGCGCACTGTGTTCCCAATACGCAGCCCGAAGAGGTCGATATCTACGCAGGCGCTCAAGAATTGCCAACCGGCGGTGCGGCAACGGGCGAGCGGGTCTCGGTGGCGCGGATCATCTCGCATCAAAGCTATAGCCCCGACACGCAAGACAATGACATCGCGCTCTTGAAACTCACACGCCCTGTCGAGATTGAGACAACGCAGCCAGCCACGGCGGATCAATTCGATCCGGCACATGCAAATGGCAGTGAAGTTACGGTCATTGGTTGGGGCCGGACCTCGGAAGGTGGCCAAAGCACACCCATATTGCGAGAGGTTGCCGTTGCATTGCAGCCGACTGAAACCTGCAACGAGAACTACGAAAAGGTCCTGGGTTCCATGCCGGGTGGCGCGCCAATCGTAACCGACAACATGTTCTGCGCCGGGCGACCCGAAGGCGGCATAGACAGTTGTCAGGGTGACAGCGGCGGTTTCATCGGCCATGAGTCGGACACGGGTGAATGGACGCAGTTTGGCGTCGTCAGTTGGGGCATCGGCTGCGCCCGTCCTGAACTTTTCGGTGTCTATACCAAAGTGGCCAATTACACGGATTGGATTGCTGAAGTTCAGACAAATTTCTAGACGTCCAGAAAGTACACAATCTTGGGCCTGAGGTTTTGAGGACTTTGTGGTTGATGGTGACCTGCCACGAGAATAGTTCGCCATCATTGATCGGAGTCCGCTCCAATTTGAGGGCAGGATCAACACCACGGTGCGTAAGGGCTTCTGCTTGGGCGTGGCGGCTGAGGGCCTCGTCCAAGCCGATTGTCACGGCGCGTCGGTAATCCGGTAATTCCCGAAACGCTCTACAGCAGCGCTTTGGCCATCATCATGTGCACGCCTTTTTCGCGGTTGACGGTTTGCGTGATCCGCAGATCGCCAGCCAGCGAGCAAAGCATATAGGCCTCGGCCCGCGTAATGCCGGCGCGTTCGGAAACAATGGAAATCATCCGTCGCAGCGCGATTTCAACGCAGGTGTCCAGATCGGCGTGCATTCCCATGGTGATCAGATGCGTGGCTGTCTCGGCCTCGGGATAGGTGATGTCCAGATCGCGGCGCACCGTCAGGCGAAAGCGGCCTTGAAGCGCGGTTTCGATTGCTGTCACGCATACCTCGCCATCGCCTTGCGCACCGTGCCCGTCGCCGCAGGAAAACAGCGCGCCTTCGTTGAAGACAGGCAAAAACAGCGTCGTGCCGGCGATCAGCTCCTTGTTGTCAAGGTTGCCGCCATGGGCGCGCGGCTCGATCGTCGAAATACGTCCCCAGGATGGCGGCGGCGCTACAGCCATGACCCCGAAAAACGGCGCCAGCGGGAGCTTCAGACCCCAGGGCAGGGTGGCCTCGCCCCTGTCCAGATCCAGCGGCAGGATGTTCATATGAAATTCGTCGAAATCCAGCGGCAGCGTACCCGCCAGAGGCCGGATAAAGTTGTATCCCCAATCCTGCCGGAGCGCGACGTCCAGAATATCTACCTGGAGCACGTCACCGGGGCGCGCGCCCTCAACTTCGACCGGCCCGGTCAACAAGTGGCCGGGCACCGAGGGATGGCCTGCCGCATGAATCTCCAAAAGCTCTGGCGGAACGTGAAAGCCTTTTCCGGGCAAGACACTTGGCGTACCTGAAACCGTGTTGATCGTCACCTCGGCGCCGCTTGGCACGGTGGCCACGGCAGGCAACGCCGCATCGAAAAAGCCCCAATGGCAGGTCTCTACGCTGGCCTCGACGATCATGCTGGTAGCCTTTGTTCTGCGAGGCTGACCCAATAGGAGCATCCCACGGGGATCACCTCGTCGTTGAAGTCATATTCCGGGTGATGAAGCCCCGGGCCCTGACCGATGCCAAGCTGGATATAGGCCCCGGGACAGGCCTGCAGCATATAGGCAAAATCCTCGCCGCCGGTGGTGCGGGGGGCATCGGTGGTGCAATCGCCTGCCACCGCGCGGGCGGCGTCGATGCAATGGACGGTTTCACGTTCGTGGTTGGCCATGACGGGATAGGGTTCTTCGTCAAAGCCCAGTTCGGCCTCGGCGCCATAGCTCTGGGCGGTCAGAGTCGCCAGCGCCTCGATACGCTCAAGCGTCTTGGCGCGCACGTCCATGTCAAAACTGCGCACGGTACCGCGCAGCAGGGCGTGTTCGGGGATCACGTTGAAGGCTTCGGTTTCCGTCCTGAATGAAGTCACTGACACCACCAGCGGCTGTTGCGGGTCGGTGTTGCGGGACACGATGGATTGCAGCGCCATGACAATGGCGGACCCCGCCAGCGTTGTGTCCACGGTGTTGTTGGGGCGCGCCGCATGCCCGCCCTTGCCGCGCACCTTGATATGAAAGCTGTCCACCGCCGCATAGAATGCACCGGGGCGGATGGCGAATTGGCCCAGTGGCAGCAGCGGCGAATTGTGAAGCCCGTAGATTTCCGAGATCCCGAAGGTCTCGATCAACCCATCCTGCACCATCGCCTCGGCCCCGGCGCCGCCTTCTTCGGCGGGCTGGAACACCACCGCAACGGTGCCGTCGAAGTTACGCGTTTCCACCAGATACTGCGCCGCGCCCAGCAGCATTGCGGTATGCCCGTCATGTCCGCAGGCATGCATCTTGCCCGGCGTTTTCGAGGCATGTGCCGCGCCCGTCGCCTCAAAAATCGGCAAGGCATCCATATCGGCCCGAAAGGCGATGGTCTTGCCAGAGGTATTCGTCTTGCCATGGATCAACGCCACCACTCCGGTGCGCCCGATCCCTTCTACCACCTTGTCACAGCCGAAATCGCGCAGCTTGCCCGCGACCAAGCCTGCGGTGCGCGGCAGATCATAAAGCAGTTCGGGGTTTTCATGCAGATCCCGCCGCCAAGCGGTGATTTCGGGATGCAGTTCGGCAAATCGGTTGCGAATGGGCATAAGGCTTCCTTCGGGTTGCGATTACGTTTTGGGGTCTGCCGCGAAGAAGGCCTCGCCCTTTTCACGCGCGGCCTTGTCAAACTCTCCAAGCAGGGCATTGAAGCGGGTTTCAAGGTGATCGCGCATGGCGGTGCGGGCGGCTTCGGCGTGGCGGGCGGCAATGGCTTCGATGATGGCAAGGTGTTCGCTATGGGTGACCTGCAGCGATGCCCCGTCACGGCCCTTTGCGCGGATCGTGACCCAATCGCGGTTGGAGCGGATCTTGTCCAAAAGTGAAAAGGCGGTCAGCAAGGGCCGGTTGCGCGCGCATTGCGCAATCAGCCGGTGCAGCGAGCCGTCCCAGAGCTCGACCGCCTGAGCATCGGCGGCCTCGAACTGTCGCTGGGCGAGCATCCGCAAACGCGTGACCTCATCGGGATGCATGCGCTGCGCGCAAAGCGCGGCAAGCTCCGGCTCGATACAAAGGCGCGCCTCCATGACTTCCAAAGCATTGGTTTCGCCGGTGATCTTGGCAGCCAGATCGCCCATCGGATCGGATGGCTGGCCCGCAAATGTGCCTTTGCCCTGCTTGCGCCAAACCAAGCCTTCGGCCTCCAGCATATCCAGCGCCTGACGCACGAACCGCCGCCCGACGCCAAAACGGTCCGCCAGCGCGCGCTCTGTCGGCAGCTTTCCGTCGGAGCTGATGTCCCCCGATTTGATCAGAGCGAGAAGCTGCCCGCGCACCTGCTCAGTCGGGCCTTTTGAGGATATGATGTTCATCTGGCGTTCCTCAGATCAAAGCGTTCGATGGCCAAGTTACCGGAGGCTTCCTGATTTACTCAAGCTCTACAGCCTGCGACCGGCTCGCGCGTCCTTCGGCCTTGCGCCGCGCTTCTGCCGCCGCGATGTCCGCGTCGATGCCATCGCGGGTCGGATATCCGGAAAACCGCTTGGCTGTGGGCATCCCTTTGGCGAAATGCACATAGCGTTCCTGCGCGACATCCCAAAGCCGTGCCAGTTCTCCCAGAGGATCAGCATGATCATCGGCGCGCAGATCAAGCCACGGGTGCGCCTCACCTCGGTGGATGATCAGCCCTGCCGCTTGTCGGCCGCGTTTGTCGCCGCCCGCCGCCTCACCAGCTTGCATCGCGGTGATCAACCGTTCGGCAAAGGGCAGATCCGCATTGGCGAGGTAAGCCTCTGACGTGGCCTTGATCACTTGGGGTCCCGCCAGCATGTTGCCCGCCACTGAATGCCCTTCGCCCAGCAGATGCCCGGCCCAATCCACGCAATCCACGCCGGTATAGGCGGCGAAATTGCCATCCGCGTCCATCATGTGGGCCTGCCGGATGGCGCGGCCCTCATCGCGCGCCGCCAGATCCGCGATCACTGCCTCCGCGCTTTCGCCCGCCATCATGCGCGCCCGCCCTTCGGTGCCCCAGATCGGGTTGCAGAAAGCCTGACTGGCGACGGCAACGGTGTCTGAGACATTTGGCACCACAGCCCCGCAGGCGAAGAACTTGCTGGCGACGATAAGACCAATGCTGCCATCGGTGTCTTTTGCGATCAGAGAATAGGTCATCGACCCACCGCATAGGCTTGCATCAGGCGCGGTGTCGCGGCGGCCCGCAGCATACCGCCGGGTTCGCGCAAGGCAGCGGTCAGTCGGCCCACGGTCCATGGCTCGGCCACGGTGACCTTGTGGCCTCTGCTGCGCAGCTCGGCGATCACGTCCTCTCCGACATCGGGTTCGATCATCATCTCGCCTGGTTTGACCTCGCGCGGGAAGAACGAGCCTTGGAAGTGCATCGAATGGAACAGCGGCTGATCCATGCATTCCTGCAAACCCATGCCGAAATGCACAAAGCGTAGAAACCAGATCAACTGCCACTGGTCCTGCTGATCGCCCCCGGGGGTGCCAAATACCAGCTGCATCCCGTCCTTTTCCGCAAGGCTGGGCGTCAGCGTGGTGCGTGGACGGCGCTTGGGGGCCAGCGAGGTCGGCAGGCCTTCCTCCAGCCAGAACATCTGCGCGCGCGAATTCAGCGGGAAGCCCAGACCGGGGATGACCGGAGAGCTTTGCAGCCAGCCGCCCGAAGGCGTCGATGCCACCATATTGCCCCAGCGATCGATGATATCGAGATGAACGGTATCGCCGCGTTTTTCGGTCAGGTGCGACATGGTCGGCTCTTGTGCCGCCACCGCGCCAACCTTGAAGTCGCGCTTGGCGCGTTCGAGATAGGCATCGGCCTGCGCCTCAAAGCCGGGCACCCTGCCGGGGCACTGCTCAAGCGAAGCCTTGGCCGTGATCAGCTTGCGGCGCTCAGCGTTGTAGCTTTCGCTCAGCAGCACATCCATCGGGATTTCGCTGAAGTCGGGATCGCCGTAATAGGCCTCGCGGTCCGCATAGGCCAGCTTCATCGCTTCGATCACCGTATGCACAAATTCGGCGCCGTTGGGGTCCATGGCACCCAGATCGAACCCCTTGAGGATCGCCAAAGCCTGCAAAAGAACGGGCCCCTGCGACCATGGCTGCGTCTTGTGAACCGTCCAGCCGTGATAGTCGAAGGACAGCGGCGCCTCGAAGGTGGCGCGCCAGTCAGCCATGTCTGACGGAGCAAGCACGGCGGAATGCTTGGCTTCGGAGACGTCCATCACATGCGCGTCCCTGAGGTAATCAAAGATCGCCTCTGCCACGAAGCCGGCCCGCCACTCGGCACGGGCGGCGTCAATCTGCGCCTCGCGCGTGTCCCCCTGGGCCGAGGCAAGCCGGTCATAGGTTGCCGCCAATTCTGGGTTCTTGAACAGGGCATGCGGCTCGGGCGCCTTGCCGCCGGGCGTCCAGACGGCAGCGGATGTGGGCCACTCTTCGGCAAAGAAATCTGCCAGTCCGGCAATGGTGTTTGCCACGCGCGGCAACATGGGATGTCCGTCGCGGGCATAGTCGATGGCAGGTTGCATCACTTCGCGCAGGGTCATGGTGCCATAATCGCGCAGCATCAGCATCCAGCCGTCGAACGCCCCCGGGACCACCGTCGCCAAAAGGCCTGATCCGGGGATCAGTGTCAGCCCTTGCTCGGTGTAGTGATCAATCGTCGCCGCCTCGGGCGCAACACCCTGCGCACAGAGCACTTCGACCTTGCCGGTCTTTGCCGAATAGAAGATCGCAGGCATGTCACCTGCCGGGCCGTTCAGATGCGGCTCCACGACTTGCAGGGTCAGCGCGGTGGCCACCGCAGCGTCAAAGGCGTTGCCGCCCTTCTCAAGGATGCTCATGCCCACAGAGGACGCGATCCAGTGGGTCGAGGTGGCGACGCCAAAGGTACCTCTGATCTCGGGACGGGTGGTGAAATCGGACATGGCTACTCCAGATCAGTGTTCGCGCGGGTCAAGGGCATCACGCAGCCCGTCACCCATTAGGTTGAAACCCAGCACCACAAGGAAAATCGAAATACCGGGCCAAAGGGCCATCCAGGGGGCTTGGTTGAGGAAGTTCTTGGCGGTGTTCAGCATCGAACCCCAGCTTGGCTCGGGCGGCTGCTGGCCCAGACCAAGAAAGGATAGGGATGCTTCGGCGATGATCGCTGTCGCGATGGTCAGCGTTGCCTGCACAAGGATCGGCGGCAGCACGTTGGGCAGGATATAGCGCGACAGGATGCGCGGCGTCGGCAGACCGATCGCACGCGCGCTGTCGACGTAATCCTCGGACTTGACGCTGATCACCTGTCCGCGCGTCAGGCGGATGAAAATCGGCGTTGCCGAGATGCCGATAGCGATCATGGCGTTGGTCAGAGAGGGGCCAAGGAAGGCTGCCAAAGCGATGGCGAGGATCAGGAAGGGCGCAGCAAGAAGCGCCTCGGTGCAGCGCGAGATGACGGCATCGGTCCAGCCTCCGAAGTAGCCCGCAACGATCCCCAGCGGCACGCCAAGAAGCACCGCGATCCCGACTGAAACCACGCCTGCCAAAAGCGAAGCCTGCGCGCCCCAGATCATCCGGGACATGACATCGCGGCCGATTTCATCGGTGCCCATCCAATGATCCCAGCTTGGCGCCTTGCGCACAGCGCCCCAATCGGTGGCGGCGGGGTCGGGAATGGGCAGCATTGGCGCGGCCAGCGCGATGAGCACGAAAAACGCCACCAGAATGCCGCCGATCAGCGCGCTCTTGTGGCTGCGGAATTTCTTCCAGACGCGGTTTTCCGGCTTGGCGGTCAACAGCGGCTCGGCGGCCAGCGGCGTGTTGGAGGTCGCGTCGGTCATATCATTGCCCCCTTAGCCGCGGGTTGAGAACATAGTACATCGCATCTGCAAACAGGTTCATGAAAATGAATCCAACAGCGGTGACCAGAACGATGCCCTGCACCACGGCATAGTCGCGGTTAAAGACTGCATCGACCACCAGCTTGCCAAAACCGGGGATGGTGAAAATCTGCTCGGTCAGAACCGCGCCCGCGACCAGTTCGCCAAACAAGAGCGCTGTCAGCGTCACGATGGGCGTCAGCGCGTTGCGCAGGGCGTGTTTGAGGATCACAACGCGCTCCGACAGCCCCTTGGCGCGGGCAGTGCGGACATAGTCGGCGCTCAGTACGCTAAGCATGGACGACCGGGTGTGCCGCATCAACGTCGCCGCCAGCGCGGTGCCCAGTACAAAGGAAGGCATCAGCATGGTTCGGATGGATTGGCCAAAATCCTCGGACAGCGGAACATAACCGGAGGCGGGCAAAAGCTGCCATTTCACGGACACCAGCAGGATCAGCATGATGCCCAGCCAGAAATTCGGAATCGACAAGCCGGAAAGCGCGACGATATTGGCGACATAGTCCGTCACCTTGCCCTTCTTGACCGCCGACAGGATGCCCGCTGGAATACCGATCACCAGTGCGAAGATCATCGACATAACCGCCA
This sequence comes from Pacificoceanicola algae, assembly GCF_049341065.1. Taxonomy (NCBI): domain Bacteria; kingdom Pseudomonadati; phylum Pseudomonadota; class Alphaproteobacteria; order Rhodobacterales; family Roseobacteraceae; genus Pacificoceanicola; species Pacificoceanicola algae. The sequence goes on from NZ_JBMPIX010000005.1 coordinate 133,121, forward strand.
ACTGGATGGTCACAGGCAGCTTTTGCGCCATCAGTTCCGTCACGGGCTGATTGGTGCGCAAGGAAATTCCAAGATCTCCCTGAAGCGCGTTGCCGATCCAGGCGAGGTACTGCATCCATATCGGATCGTTCAGGCGGTATTTCTCGCGCAGGAAGGCCAGCGTTTCGGGATCGCGCTCTTCGCCCGCCAGCACAAGCAGCGGATCGCCCGGCAACAGCTTTTGCAGCGCGAACACGAAGATCGAGATCAGAACGATGGTCGGCAACGCAATCACGATACGTCGCAACAAGAACGCCAGCATATCAGGCCCCTTTGAAAAACTGCCCACGCCGCAAACAGCAGCGGCGCGGGCAAGGAAGGGTCACTCCTCCCAGGTAACGCCTTCCAAACGGATCATCCCGTCAGGATAGGGGGTAAAGCCCTTGAGGCTGTCGTTGTAGGCCCAGATCCATTTCTGATGGTACAGGAACAGCCGCGGCAGCTCGTCCAGCATGATGACCATCGCCTCATCGTACAGAGCCTTGCGCTCTGCCACCGTGGGCGCGACACGGGCGGCGTTCATCAGCTCATCGACCTTGGGGTCAGAGAACTTGGAGTCGTTGATGCCGCCGTTGGTGGTCACGAACTGGTGGTTGTTGCCATCGGGATCGACACGGCCCGACCAACCGATCTGGCTGGCGATATAATCGCCGGCGGACTGGTCAGCCAGAAGCGTTGCGAACTCCTTGGAAGTGAGCGAGATGTTGATCCCCGCCTCAGCCGCCATGGCCTGCACCACCTGCATCAGTTGCAGAGGTACGGTGGTGTTGGGCACCTGCACCTCAAGGTCGATACCATCGGCAAAGCCAGCCTCGGCCAGCAACGCCTTGGCCTTTTCCACGTCGCGCGGCGGCACCGGGTAGTCGGAGTTGTACCAGGGCGAGGTCGGTGGGAAGGACTGGTTGCCCGCGGCAAAGGCGCCTTCAAAAACGACCTGATTGATCGCCTCGCGGTCGATGGCATAGCTCAGAGCCTGGCGCAGGCGCTTGTCATTGCCCCAGGGGTTGTCGCCCTTTTCGCCGTTGTTGATGTTGAAGGTGATGCCCTGATAACCCAGCGACACCGCATCGGCGACAACGATATTCGCATCGGCGTTGGCCTGTCCGAGGTCGGTGGCCGCCAGACGTTCCAGCATGTCGATATCGCCAGACTGCAGGTTGGCCAAACGCACGGTGGTATCCGGGATTGGCAGGAAGGTGACACTGTCGAAATGGATCGCATCGGCGTTCCAGTAATCGGCAAAGCGGGTCAGCACGATCTTGTCCTGCGCCACGCGCTCGGTAAAGCTGAAGGGGCCGGAGCAGACCGGATTCAGACCAAAGTCAGCGCCAGCTGCAGCAGCAGCCGTAGGCGAAACCATCATCCCTGCACGGTCCGCCAGCTGCGCCAGAAGTGTGGCGTCAGGGCCTGCAAGGTTCAGCTTGATCTCGTATTCGCCGGTGACTTCGGTCGAGGTGATCGACTTCAATTCGGACTTGCGGCGAGATTCATCCAGCGTCTGCGAGCGGGTGATATTCGCAGCCACGGCCTCGGCGTTGAAGGGTGTGCCGTCGTGGAAAACCACGCCTTCGCGCAGCTGCATGGTGATTGATGTGCCATCGTCCGAGGTGGTCCAAGAATTGGCCAGTTGCGGGATGATCTCAAGGTCCGGGGTGATGTCGACCAGCTTGTCGCAGAGCGACGCATAGACGATGCGCCCCACGAAGGTGCGCGACTGGTCAGGATCCAGAACATCCGCATCCGATTGCAGGGCGATGCGCAAATCCTTGGCAAAGGCCGGGCTGGCGCTGAGCGCGGTTGCGCCCAGCAGCGCTGTGATCATGGCAGTCTTAAGATGTGACATATGTCAGGTCCTCTCTGTCGGTGAACTGGTCTTGTGGGTGACGGTTCCGCCCTCTGTCGCGGCGCGATACAGGGCGAACCGGGCTTCTACGGCCTGGGGTTTTTGGGGTTGTGTGGCGGGGGGTGTCGCGGCTGCGAGGGTCTCCCAGAAATGGCAGGCCACCTGATGGCCGTCCGATCCATTGGCCTGCAGCGCCGGCGTGTCTGTCTTGCATTTGGTTTGCGCGTGCGGGCAGCGTGTGTGGAACCGGCAGCCTGATGGCGGAGCGGTAGGGCTGGGCATTTCGCCCAAGACTGTGGCCTTGTGGCCCTCGGGCTTGCCGCCCATCGTCGGGATCGAGGCCAGAAGCGCCCTCGTGTAGGGATGGTGCGGCGCGGTATAGACCTCTTCGGTGGTGCCGCTTTCGACGATCCGGCCCAGGTACATCACTGCCACGCGGTCGCTCATGTGGCGGATCACGCCCAGATCATGCGCGATGATGACCAGCGTCAGCCCCATGTCGCGGGACAGATCGTCCAGAAGGTTGATCACCTGCGCCTGTACTGAGACATCCAGCGCCGAAACAGGCTCATCTCCGATGATCAGCTTTGGACCAGAGGCCAACGCGCGCGCAATTCCAATCCGTTGACGCTGCCCGCCACTGAATTCATGCGGATAGCGCCCGGCATATTCGGCGCGCAGCCCCACCTTGCGAAGCAGGTCCGCCACGCGGTCGCGGCGTTCCTGCGCACTTAGCTCCGGCGCGTGCACTTCCAGCGGCTCTCCGACAAGTTTGCCGACGGTCATGCGCGGGTTGAGCGAAGAAAACGGGTCCTGAAAAATGAACTGCATCTCACGCCGCAGGGTTTGCAATGCCGTGCCAGTTGTGGTGCTGACCTCGCGCCCGTCAAACAGGACAGAGCCCGAAGTTGGCGCCAGAAGCCGCATGAGCACGCGCGCCAGAGTGGACTTGCCGCAGCCCGACTCTCCGACGATGGCAAAGGTTTCGCCGCGCCGGATCTTAAGCGACACGCCGTCCACGGCCTGAACCACCGGGGAAGGGGACAGCCAGCTGCCGCCATCGCCAAAGTGTTTGACGACATCGATTGCTTCGAGAATGACATCATCCGTCATGCCGACACCGCCACGTTGGTTTCAAGCGGGGCATAGTGGCAAGCCACGTGATGGCCGTCGCCAATCGGCACAAGGGCTGGCCGTGCCTCACAGGTTTTCGTCGCGAAAGCGCAGCGCGTGCGAAAGCGGCAGCCTGCGGGCATATTCGCAATCGTCGGCACGGTGCCCGGCACGATGGCCAGCCGCCCGCCGGGTCTATCGAGCCGCGGCATCGCGCTCATCAGACCGATGGTATAGGGGTGTTGCGGTTTGTCGAAAATCTCGGCGACGGCGCCCTGTTCCACAACCTGCCCGCCATACATCACTGCCACCGTGTCCGCGATTTCGGCCACGACGCCCAGATCATGGGTGATCATGATGGTGCCCATTCCGGTTTCGTCGCGCAGGTCGCGGATCAGGTCGAGGATCTGCGCTTGGATTGTGACGTCGAGCGCGGTGGTCGGTTCATCTGCGATCAGGATTTGTGGGTCATTGGCCAGCGCCATCGCGATCATGACGCGCTGACGCATACCACCGGACAATTGGTGCGGATACTCGGAAAGGCGCTGCTCGGGGTTGGCGATGCCCACGCGTTGCAGCATTTGCAAGGCGCGGTCTCGTGCCTCGGCGCGGGTGGCACCGCTGTGTCGTAAGACAGCTTCGCTGATCTGATCACCGATGGTGAAAGCAGGGTTCAACGAGGTCATCGGCTCCTGAAAAATCATCGCGATGCGATTGCCGCGCATTGCGGACGGCAAGGTTTCCACCGACAAATCTATGTGAGATCCATAAACATCCAGATTTCCCTTTGATATTTGGGTGGAATCCGCTGGAAGCAAGCCCATCAAGGCCATTGCGGTCACACTTTTACCGCAGCCGGATTCGCCGACCACACAAAGGACTTCGCCGCGTTTGACCGACAGGCTGACGCCGTCGACCACGTCATTGGTCTGCCCCTTGAAGCGTAAGACCAAATCCGAAAGGGCCAGTACCGTGCGGTTTTCGGCAGTCTCTTCGCCTTCGGAATCATGATCGTCCAATGGTGCGGTCATTCTTGCTCCTCAGTCGCGAATCAAGCTTTTTCGAACCAATTCAGGAAAGGTTCATGGCTGCCACCTGTCAAGTACGGTCTGGATTTCAACCCATGCCAAAGGCGGGCCACCGAATGTTTCTGCATAAAAATGCATCGCAACAAGCCTGCGGCCTTGCGGTTCTTGGCCAAGGCCGGGCAGTCAAAAGCGCTGCCCAAAGCCCGCGCGATCGACAAGTGAAGCGCCAGCACGGTGGGCATAAAGGCGGTGAACGCAACGCTTGGCAATTTTGGACAACATAGAAACAGCGCATACGATCAGGAAATGCCAACTCTTAGAAGGCTGCCCGTTTGCGAAAGAGTCTATTTTATTCACTTCTTTACGCAGATATGTTTTATTTTCAAATCTTTCCGAAGAGAGCTGTCGCTACTTTGCGGGTGGTCCGCGACCGGATCGCGACGCATATTTTATCCAACACATACTCTGCCTTCAGGAGCATCCATGAGTCCCAAGTATTTCGCGCCACACGGGGGGCACCCCGGACAAGATCAACTTCTCACTGACCGCGCGGTTTTCACGGATGCTTATGCCGTGATCCCGAAAGGCACGATGCGCGACATCGTCACCAGTTTTCTGCCGTTCTGGGAGGATACACGTCTTTGGGTGATTTCGCGGCCGCTCAGCGGCTTTGCCGAGACCTTCTCGCAATACATCATGGAAGTTCAGCCGGGCGGTGGATCCGATCGGGCGGAAACCGATCCCGAAGCCGAAGGCGTCTTGTTTGTCGTTGAAGGGACAGCGACTCTGAACGTCAATGGCAAGGCCTATGAGATGACACCGGGTGGTTACGCCTATTTGCCACCGTCAAGCGGCTGGACCCTTCACAACCGCAGTCAGGACACGCTGCGCTTTCATTGGGTCCGCAAAGCCTATGAGCCGGTCGAAGGCCTTGATACGCCGGATGTCTTGGTGCTCAATGAAAACGATATCGCGCCCACTGTGATGCCCGGGACCGATGGCAAATGGGCGACGACGCGCTTTGTCGACCCCAGCGATCTGCGCCATGACATGCATGTGACTGTCGTCACTTTCGAGCCGGGCGCCGTCATTCCGTTCCTTGAAACCCATGTGATGGAGCACGGTCTCTATGTTCTGGAAGGTAAGGCTGTCTATCGGCTGAACAGTGACTGGGTCGAGGTCGAGGCCGGCGATTACATGTGGCTGCGCGCCTTCTGCCCGCAAGCCTGTTACGCCGGTGGCCCCGGCCGGTTCCGCTATCTTCTTTACAAGGACGTGAATCGGCATATGCCATTGCGTCTTGGCGCTGCGGCCCATGCGCAGCATCAACGCCTCAGGTCGGCGGCGGAGTAACACTGCCCCCGATTGCCAAGGTCAATTGTTGAGCCGCCTCGATCACGGGGCGGCTTAGCCGTTCGATCTCGGCTTCGCTGACCCTGCTGGTCGGACCCGAGACCGAGATACCGGCAACCGCCTCTCGGTTCATGTCAAAGACCGGGGCCGCGATGCACCGCATGCCAGAGTTCTTCTCTTCGTTGTCGACGGAGTATCCGCTTGCGCGGATGGTCCTGAGGTTATCTTTGAGCGCCACCGGATCGGTGATTGAACGCTCGGTAAAGGCCTGCAATTCCGCTGAGGCCAGAAGCCGGTCCAACCTCTCGTGGTCCATATGCGCCAACAAGGCCTTGCCGATGCCCGATGCGTGCATGGGGGACAACGTGCCCGGGGGAAAGAACGCGCGGATGCTTGCATGCGTTTCAACCTGACTCAGGAACAGCACGGCCCCTTCCTTTTCGATGCCTAGGTTGGCCGTCTCTCCGGTGGCTTCCATAAGCTTGCGCATGATTGGCCGGGCGCGATCGACCAGACTTGTGCGCCGCAGGAACCGCGCACCGATCACAAAGGCGCGCGGGCCGATATGCCAAACCTGTTCCTCGTGGTCGAATTCGACCAGACCGCGGCCCTCCAAGGTGACGAGAATACGGTAAACAGTGGCCGGAGACTGGCCCATTTCGTCCGAAAGCATGGTCAGCGGTTTGCCCTGAGCCTCGCTCAGATATTCAAAAACCTCCATGGCGCGGTCGAGCGATTTGATCGTGTTCTGCGCCGTTTTGTCTTCCCAGCCACGGGGTCTGCCGCGGGCTTTGCGACCTGTTCCTGAGCTATTCGTTTGAGATTCCATAAGAACCTTTCGTTTTATGTGAAAGACTTATTCACCATATGAAAAATATAAGGGACTGACAATGTTAGATTAATCGGCATCACACCAAAATGAAAGGCGATTTCAAAATAGTATCAGGAACTGCGCGCATCCCCTAGTGTCAGGGCAACGACGCAAGGAGACCATCCATGAGCTTTCAAAACCCCGTTTTCATTCCCGGCCCGACCAACATCCCCGAAAGCCTGCGCAAGGCTTGCGACATGCCGACGATCGACCACCGCTCGCCTCTGTTCGGCCAGATCCTGCACCCGGCCCGCGCTGGCGTGCGCAAGATCCTGAAAAGCGATCAGGCTGAGGTTTTCATCTTCCCGTCGACCGGCACGGGTGGCTGGGAAACCGCGCTGACCAACTGCCTGTCCGCAGGTGACAAGGTGCTGGCCGCGCGCAACGGCATGTTCAGCCATCGCTGGATCGACATGTGTCAGCGCCACGGTCTGGACGTGCAGATCGTCGAAACGCCGTGGGGCGAAGGCCTGCCTGCGGACCGCTACGAAGAGATCCTGACCGCCGATAAGGCACATGAGATCAAGGTGGTTCTGGCCACGCATAACGAAACCGCCACCGGTGTGAAATCCGATATCGCGGCTGTCCGGCGCGCGTTGGATGCGGCGGGTCACCCGGCGCTGTTGTTTGTGGACGGCGTGTCCTCCATCGCGTCGATGGACTTTCGCTTTGACGAATGGGGCGTCGATGTTGCCGTCACCGGATCGCAAAAGGGCTTTATGCTGACCGCTGGCCTTGCGATTGTTGGCTTTAGCCCCAAGGCGATGGAAGCGACCAAGACCGCCACCTTGCCGCGCACATTCTTTGACGTTCACGACATGGCCAAGGGCTATGCCAACAATGCCTATCCTTACACGCCTGCTGTTGGGTTGATGAACGGTCTCAACACGGCCTGCGGTATGCTGCTGGACGAAGGGCTTGAGAATGTCTTTGCCCGCCATCACCGGATCGCCAGCGGTGTGCGCGCGGCTGTGGATGCCTGGGGGCTGAGCCTTTGCGCGGCCAATCCCTCGGTCTACTCGGACACTGTCAGCGCGATCCGCACGCCCGAGGGTTTCAACGCGACCGATATCGTCACCCATGCCGCCAACAAGTACGGGGTCGCTTTTGGCGTTGGCCTTGGCGAGGTTGCGGGCAAGGTGTTCCGCATTGGCCACCTTGGCAGCCTGACCGACGTCATGACGCTGTCGGGTATCGCCACCGCCGAGATGTGCATGGTCGATCTTGGGCTCGACATCAAACTCGGCTCGGGCGTTGCCGCGGCACAGGAATACTATCGCGGCCATTCCGTGGTGGCCCAGCAGGACGCGGCGTGATGAAAGACAACGACATGTATATCCCGACTTACCAGGACATGCTGGATGCGCATGAGCGGATCGAGCCATATATCCGCCGTACGCCGGTCCGCACCTCTGACTATCTGAACGAGCTGACCGGCGCGCAGCTGTTTTTCAAGTGCGAGAACTTTCAGGAACCGGGTGCCTTCAAAGTGCGCGGGGCGGCGAATGCCGTGTTCGGGCTGGACGAGGCGCAGGCCGCGAAGGGCGTTGCAACGCATTCCTCGGGCAACCATGCCTCTTGCCTTAGCTACGCGGCGATGCGCCGGGGCATTCCGTGCAACGTGGTGATGCCGCACACCGCACCGCAGGCCAAGAAGGACACCGTGCGGCGCTATGGCGGAGTTATCACCGAGTGTGAACCTTCGACCACCTCGCGTGAGGCAACTTTTGCGCAGGTTCAGGCCGCGACAGGGGGCGATTTCGTGCATCCCTACAATGACCCGCGGGTAATCGCGGGGCAGGGGACCTGTTCCAAGGAGTTCATCGAGCAGACAGACGGCCTCGACATGGTTGTGGCCCCCATCGGCGGCGGCGGCATGGTGTCGGGCACATGCCTGACGCTATCGACGCTGGCGCCTGAGACCAAGATCATCGCAGCCGAACCCGAGCAGGCCGATGACGCCTATCGCAGCTTCAAGGCGGGTCACATCATCGCCGATGACGCGCCGAAAACCATCGCCGACGGGCTGTTGGTGCCGTTGAAAGAGCGCACCTGGCACTTTGTGTCCAACTATGTCAGCGAGATCTACACTGCGTCCGATCAGGAAATCATCGACGCGATGAAGCTGACATGGAAACATCTGCGCATCGTGATGGAGCCGTCGTCGGCCGTGCCGCTGGCCACGGTTCTCAAGAACCCCGAGGCCTTCAAAGGCAAGCGCGTGGGCCTGATCATCACCGGCGGCAACGTCGATCTGGACAAGCTGCCCTGGATGAACGCGGCCTGACCCCGAACCGATAGACATCAATTCCGATTTAGGAGCACGGACATGAAAGACATGACCAATCTCGACGCATTCGAAGTGGGCTTTGACATCCCGGCCAAGCCGGGCATGGACGAGGCTGACATCCAGACCCCCTGCCTTGTGCTGGATCTCGACGCGCTGGAGCGCAATATCAAGAAGATGGGCGACTATGCCAAGGACCACGGCATGCGTCACCGCACCCACGGCAAGATGCACAAATCCGTGGATGTTCAGAAGCTTCAGGAAACGCTTGGTGGCGCCTGCGGCGTGTGTTGCCAAAAGGTGTCAGAGGCCGAGGTCTTTGCGCGCGGCGGCATCAAGGATGTGCTGGTGTCCAACCAAGTCCGCGACCCGGCCAAGATTGACCGTCTGGCCCGTCTGCCCAAGCTGGGCGCGCGCACGATCTGCTGTGTCGATGATATCGCCAACGTGGCAGACCTGTCAGCAGCGGCGCAAAAGCACGGCACCCAGATCGAATGCCTTGTCGAAATCGACTGCGGCGCGGGCCGTTGCGGCGTGACCACCACGCCAGAGGTGGTCGAGATCGCCAAGGCGATTGATGCCGCCGAAGGGCTGAAATTCGCGGGCATCCAGGCCTATCAGGGCGCGATGCAGCACCTCGACAGTTATGATGACCGCAAGGCCAAGCTCGACATCGCCGTGGCGATGGTCAAGGACGCCGTCGACACGCTGAAGGCCGAAGGGCTGGACTGCGATATCGTTGGCGGTGGGGGCACCGGATCGTACTATTTCGAGAGCAATTCCGGCGTTTATAACGAGCTTCAGTGCGGCTCTTATGCCTTCATGGATGCGGACTATGGCCGTATCCTCGACAAGGACGGCAAGCGGATCGACCAGGGCGAATGGGAAAACGCTTTCTTTATCCTGACCAGCGTGATGAGCCACGCCAAGGCCGACAAGGCCATCGTTGATGCGGGTCTCAAGGCGCAGTCGGTCGACAGCGGGTTGCCGGTTGTCTTTGGCCGCGACGATGTCGAATACGTCAAATGTTCGGATGAACATGGCGTTGTCATGGACCCGACCGGCGCGCTCAAGGTGAACGACAAGCTCAAGCTGGTGCCGGGCCACTGCGACCCAACCGCCAACGTGCACGATTGGTATGTTGGTGTGCGCGGCGGCAAGGTGGAATGCGTCTGGCCGGTGTCGGCGCGCGGCCACGCCTACTGAGCCAGCTGCCGAAGTTAGGAAGGACTGGCTCGAGAGGAGCCGGATAGTCGCCCCATGTGTATGCTCTCCTTCCGGCGGTGGCACAGGGGCGCACGACTTTTACAGGAGAACGCCATGTTTATCGTACCCGAACGGGAAATTGCTGACCTCATGACCCGCGCGGCGGCCTTTGATGCCGTGGAAAAGGTCTTTGCCGCGATGGCGTCGGGCGACGCTTACAACTTTCCCGTCGTGCGCGAAGCCATCGGGCACGAGGACGCGCTTTATGGCTTCAAAGGCGGGTTTGACCGCGCGGGCCTGACGCTTGGTCTCAAGGCGGGGGGCTATTGGCCGAACAATCTGGAAAAGCGCGGGCTGATCAACCACCAGTCCACCGTGTTCCTGTTCGATCCCGATACCGGCAAGGTCAAGGCGATGGTCGGGGGCAACCTGTTGACTGCCCTGCGCACCGCGGCAGCTTCATCAGTGTCGATCAAGCATCTGGCGCGCCCCGATGCCAAAGTGCTTGGCATGGTCGGTGCGGGCCATCAGGCGACTTTCCAACTGCGCGCTGCGCTGGAACAGCGGCCGTTCGAGAAAGTCATTGGCTGGAACTATCACCCGGAAATGCTGCCGAATATCGAAAAGGTCGCGGCCGAGGCTGGCGTTCCCTTTGAGGCGGTGGATCTGCCCGGCATGACCGAGGCGGATGTCATCATCTCGATCACATCGGCCTTTGCGCCTTCGCTGATGGCCGATCATGTCAGCCCCGGCTGCCACGTCGCCTGCATGGGCACCGACACCAAAGGCAAGCAAGAGGTCGAATCCGCTTTGCTGGCGCGCGCCACCGTCTTTACCGACGAAGTCGCGCAATCGATCTCCATCGGTGAGGCGCAACATGCCGTGACCGAGGGATTGATCAAGGAAAGTGACGTGTCGCAGCTGGGCGCGGTGATCAACGGAACCAATCCGGGCCGCACCTCTGACACGCAAATCACCCTGTTCGACGGCACCGGCGTCGGCCTGCAGGATCTGGCGGTTGCGGCCACCGTTGTCGAGCTTGCCGTCGAAAAAGGCATCGCGATCGAGGTCGATTTTTGATGTCTCGCCCTTTCGATCTTTGCCAAAGGCTGACGGAGAGCGCCGTTCCATCGGCCACGCTTCCGGCCACCGACGGTCGCGAGATTGATCTTGGATCTTTGCCGGGCTGCCCCGTGCTCTATGCCTATCCCCGCGCCAGACCACCGGGGGAAACCGCAATTCCGGGCTGGGACGAAATTCCCGGGGCCAAAGGCCGCACACCTCAGTCCTGCGGCTACCGGGATCATCATGCTGACCTGTTGAATGCAGGTGCAGCCCAGGTTTTCTATCCCGCCGAGAACGCCGAACACGTTCTGAGGTATCTCGCCACGCGCGACTAAGGCCGATCAACATGCTTCTGTCCTTTTCCCTGCCATTCGCGGGCGCTGTTCCCGTGCCCAACGGTTCGTGGATGGCGCGACGTATCTCGCCGGGATCGTCGTCATCAGTCACACGGCATTCGCGACGTTGCTATGTGGTGCCCTCACGCCAGCCTTGTTCATGACAAACGGAGTGCAAACATGACCCGGCCCCTGCGGATCTTCATCAACGGTTTCGGCCGTATCGGTCGCACGGTGCTGCGCCAAGTCCTTCAAAACGAAGGCGCATGCAACGCCGAGGTGATCGGCATCAATGACATCGCGCCGCTGGAGACCTGCGCCTATTTGTTGCGCTACGACAGTGTTTACGGTCTATTCCCTTCGACCGTGGAAGCCAGCAAGAACCAGTTGAAGATCGGTGCGCGCCACATTCCATTTTTCTGTGAACCTGACTTGCGCGCCTTGGATCTGCGCAATGTCGATGTGGTTCTGGAATGTACTGGAAAGGTCAACGACCGGGGCTTTGCCGAAGCAGGTCTGGACGCGGGCGCCTCGAATATCCTGATCTCCGGTCCGTCAGCGATTGCGGATCGAACGGTGGTCATTGGCGCCAATGAGCATGAGCTTGGTGAAGCCCGGATCGTCTCGAACGCGTCCTGTACGACGAACGCGATTGCACCTCTGCTCCGGACCATCGACCTTGGCCTTGGGATCGCACAGGCGCATGTCACAACCATTCACTGTTATACCGGCAGCCAACCGACGGTTGACAAGCCGGGTGCCAGTCTTGAACGAAGCCGGGCCGCCGCGGTGTCGATGGTCCCGACGACGACAAGTGCGGCGGATCAGATCATCAAGGTGTTGCCCGAGCTCAAAGGTCGCCTGAGCGTTGCGGCTGTTCGGGTGCCCTGTATCTCGGTTTCGGCAATCGATGCCACCCTGCAGCTTTCCGAAGACTGCGACGAACCCATGACCGACTTCTTGAGGCAGGCCTTTGCCGAATCCACGCTTGTTGGCCTGACAGACGATCCCTGCGTGTCCACGGATTTTCGCGCGCGACCGGAATCACTGGTGATTGCGCTCCCCGAAACTCAATCGGCCGGGCACCGGCAACTGCGCGTGTTCGGTTGGTACGACAACGAATGGGGTTTCTCGGCCCGGATGCTTGAAATGGCGGAACGCCTTGCGGCGCGACCCCTGTAATTGGAGGAAAAAGACATGGCTCTGGATGGGTCGAAGAAAGACATCCAATGCCAAGCGGCATTGGATTACCACGAATTTCCCAAGCCCGGGAAGCTGGAAATCCGTCCGACCAAGCCGATGGCGACCGCGCGAGATCTGTCGCGGACCTGTTCGCCGGACGTAGCAGAAGCCTGCACCGAGATCGCCGCTGACCCCGTCAAGGCGACCCGATATACGGCCAAGCACAATCTTGTGGCTGTCATCTCGAATGGCACCGCGGTTCTGGGCCTTGGTAACATCGGAGCGCAGGCCTCCAGGCCGGTGACGGAAGGCAAGGCGGTGCTGTTCAAGAAGTTCGCCGGGATCGACTGTTTCGACATTGAAGTGGACGAAGCCGACCCCAAAGCGTTGACCGCTCGGACGTCTTGCACCCCGCGCGGGACAACCTCGTGCCGGAACAGATGATGTTCGCGAACGCGAAGGATGACACGACATCGCAGCAGCCGCTGAAAGGCGCGGACATGCTCCTTGGGCTGTCCGGACCCGGCGCTTTTGCTGCAGATCTGGTGCGCGAATTGGCCGACAAGCCGATCTTCTTTGCCTTGGCCAACCCGACACCTGAGATCATGCCGGAAGTCGCGCGCAAAGCCTCGCCCGGGGCCATGACCGCGACGGGGCGTTCGGACGATCCCAATCAGGTCAATAACGTGCTGTGCTTCCCCTTCATTTTTCGCGGAGCCTTGGATGCCGAAGCCAAGGAGGTCAACGATACGATGAAACTGGCCTGTGTCGATGCGATTGCCCCCTTGGCGCGGCAGACCGCAACTGCAGACGTGGGCGAGGCCTATGCAAGCGAACAGCAGACCTTTGCCCCCGAATACCTGATCCCGAAACCGTTTGATTCACGCCTTTTGCCGAACGTCGCCGTTGCCAAAGCGGCCATCGAGTCCGGTGCGGCACGGAACCTGTTGAACAGCGCGGCAGACGGTCTGGAGTTTGGCCCGATCCTGATGGGCATGGCCAACCGAGCCCATATTGTGACCCCGGCGGTCACACCGCGCGGATTGCTGAACATCGCGGCTTTGGCGGGCGCTGATGTGTCGAGCTGCGGCGGATCCAAAGGCCTGGCCGGATCTGGACCATCCGGCCAGGCCAAGACCCCAACACCACCAAATGGAATTCTGAATAGAGGAGGAGTTACAAATGTCATCTGATGCGACGGTTGATACCGGCAATACCCAAACGACCCATGCGGTCGACGAAAAGCTGCCGGGAGGCAAGCTTTTCACTCTCGGCCTTCAGCACGTGTTGGTCATGTATGCCGGCGCCATTGCGGTGCCTCTTATCGTCGGACGGGTTCTGCAACTCTCGCCCGCCGATGTCGCCTTTCTGATCTCCGCCGACTTGTTCGTCTGCGGGGTGGTCACGATTATCCAGTCGATGGGCGCCACAAGATGGTTCGGGATCAAGATGCCCGTGATGATGGGGGTGACCTTTGCATCGGTTGGCCCGATGGTCTCCATCGCTGCGGCCAATCCCGGAATCGACGGCGCGCGAATGATCTTTGGCGCCATCATGGGGGCGGGCATCATCGCGATGCTGATTGCGCCGCTGGTCAGCCGAATGTTGCGGTTCTTTCCGCCCATCGTGACCGGTACGATCATTCTGGTGATCGGCGTGACCTTGATGCGGGTTGGTATCCAGTGGATTTTCGGTGTTCCCGTTGGTTCGACGGCACCGCAAGTGGTCAGCACCGAACACGCCGCATGGTTGGCGCAGGTCAAGGAACTGGGGGCCGCAGGCGTTCCGGAAGTGCCGCGGGGGCTGAAGCTTGCGGCGACGCAGAACAACGTTGCCTATGCCACACCGCTGAACATGGCGATTTCGGCGCTGGTTTTGTCAACGATCGTGGTCATCATGAAATTTGCCAAGGGCTTTCTGGCCAATATCTCGGTGCTTCTGGGTATTGTGGTGGGCGCGGTCACGGCAACCGTTCTTGGTATCATGCATTTCGATCACGTCGGCACGGCGCAATGGTTTGCACTGATCACGCCCTTCCATTTCGGTGTGCCGATCTTTGATCCCATCATGATCCTGACCATGACACTTGTCATGATCGTCGTGATGATCGAATCCACCGGCATGTTTCTTGCGCTAGGCGATATCTGCGGGAAAAAGATTGAACGCCCTTCGCTGTCGGCAGGTCTGCGGACGGACGGTCTGGGCACCTTGATTGGCGGGCTGTTCAACACCTTCCCCTATACCTCATTCAGTCAGAACGTGGGCCTTGTCGGCGTCACCGGCATTCGCTCGCGCTATGTCTGCGTGATGGGTGGGGTGATCATGATCGTGCTTGGTCTTGTTCCCAAGATGGGCGCGCTGGTCGAATCCTTGCCGGTTGCAGTGCTTGGTGGGGCGGGCTTGGTCATGTTCGGCATGGTGGCCGCGACGGGCATCCGCATTCTCGGCGGCGTAGACTTCAAGGAGAACCGCTTTAACGGTCTGATTGTGGCGATTTCACTGGGTATGGGCATGATCCCGTTGATCGCCCCGTCCTTCAGCATGTGGTTGCCGCATTCGATTGAACCGCTGATTGACTCGGGCATTTTGCTGGCGACCATTTCAGCGGTATCACTGAACATGGTCTTCAATGGCGCCAAAGAGGTCAATGAAGACGAGCTGCGCGCAGCAGCCCTACAGGCCGAGGGCGGTCACTGACCGCACCAAGCCGAAGGCAGACACGACACAGCCCCGGGCCTGATGGTCCGGGGCTTTTTCGTTGTCAAAAGATGCGGCATGGAAAACCGAGGCTCATCCTGTAACCAATTGCCACCACAATTGCCCGGTCACCCCGCGTGGGGACTGCCTTGGACGTTTGGAGGCAACACTAAACAATCCCATTGCGCCCCAAGGCCGAACGCCTGCCGCGATCCGTGGCGACCGGGGAAGGTTTCTCACCCGCGCTCATGGTCTTCATACCATCCTCAAACCCCGCCAAGGCGGAGCCAACGTCTTTAAGGCCTAAACCCTTGCCTTTTGGCAAAAAAAGCGGCGCGCCAAGGCACGCCGCTTCATTTCGATCTGTTCGGTGACGCCAGACACGTCACCAAGCGATCATCACACGTGGTTATCGGGCGTGATCGAGCCGTGACCGTGACCAGCCATGCCGCCAGAGACTTCTTCGGTAGCTTCATCCGCCAGATCTTCGGGCAGAACAAGGTTCAGCACGATGGCAATCAGCGCCGCAGGCAGGATACCCGACGTTGCCAGAACCTTCAGCGTGGCGGGAAGATACTGCAAGGCACCCGGCTCCAGCTGCAGACCCAGACCAAGGCTCAGCGCGATGGCAAAGATCACCATGTTGCGGCGGTTCCAGTTCACATCTGACAGCATCGACACACCGGCCGCGACCACCATTCCGAACATCACGATCACGCCACCACCCAGCACTTCGATCGGAACCGAAGAGATGACCGCGCCGACTTTGGGAACCAGTCCGCAGAGGATCAGGAAGATCGCGCCAATGGTGACAACACCGCGGCTCATCACGCCGGTCATGGCGATCAGTCCAACGTTCTGGCTGAACGAGGTGTTCGGCAGCGCGCCAAACAGACCGGATACCGCAGTGCCCAGACCATCGGCAAAGGTCGCCCCCTGAATTTCCTTGTCCGTCGCCTCGCGGCCCGCACCACCCTTGGTGATCCCCGAAACGTCGCCCACGGTTTCAACCGCCGACACCACTCCCATGAGGCAAAAGCCGACAATAGCGGCAAAGCTGAATTCAAGCCCGAAATGCAGCGGATTGGGCAGGGCAAAGCTGGACGCGCGACCAACGCTGGCAAGGCTGACCTGGCCGAACATGAAGGCCACCACGTAGCCGGCCAGCAACCCGATCAGAACCGCCGAGACCGACAACATTCCGCGCGTAAAGAATTTCAGTGCCAGCGTGACGATGATCACGGTGCCGGCCATCAGCCAGTTCAGACCCGAACCATATTCAGGCGTGCCGATTGCAGGCACACCGCCAGCGGCATACTGGATGCCGACCTTGACCAGCGCGAGGCCGATCATTGTCACCACAAGACCCGTAACCAGAGGCGGCAGCGCAAAGCGAAGTTTGCCGATAAAAAGGCCGAGGCTGGCATGGAACAAGCCGCCAACCAGAATGCCCCCCATCAGCACGGCGATGGCATCAACGCCCTTGCCCGCGACCAGCGGGATCATGATGGGGATGAACGCGAAAGACGTTCCCTGCACGATCGGCAGGCGCGCGCCCACCGGGCCGATGCCGATGGTCTGGAACAGTGTCGCGATGCCCGCAAAGAACATCGACATCTGGATCATGTAGATCATCTGCGGGAAATCAGCGCTGTTCGAGCCAAAGCCGAAACCCGCAGCCCCACAAACGATGATGGCTGGCGTGACGTTCGAAACGAACATCGCCAGCACGTGTTGAATACCAAGCGGGATCGCTTTGGCGATCGGCGGTGTATAGTTTGGATCGCGGAGCTGCTCCGGCGTTCCTATGGATGCATCTGACATTGTTATTGTCCCTCCCTTATGATGCGCGAGCCGGTTCCTCCTCCGGCGAACTCGTAATTTATCGATTGATGGTGAAAGGCGTGTCGAACCAGTGCTCCTCAAGGTTCGGACCGTCGGTGACGCGATCAACGACCATGAAAAGACCCGGATCCGACAACGGGCAAAGCACACCGTGCCAGACGTTGCGACCGATATTCACACCCTGTCCCGCACCCGCGATGAAGGCACGCGGCGTGTCGGGCTTGCCGTCATTGTCCGCGGCGAGGACCACCAGATACTCGCCTTCCTGCATTGGCAGAAAGGCTTGGCTCCCATGTGGATGGCGCTCCATCATCTCCATTTTGAACGGCATGGAAAAGGACACCGAGTGAAAGACGCTGATCCCCGGTGCGCCCTCGATATCAAGCGTCGCGCGGTTGTGAAATCTGCCGCAAAGCCCCTGATTGATGAGCTTGTCCGGCTCACCGCTCGCGTCGATCAGCTCTGCCAGACCGTTGATTGCCTCTTGCGTGATCGGGACTGCTTGCAGGTTTCTGCTCATGAGCCGAACTTTTCTTGCAGGCGCAGTTCCGCGATCCGCTCGACCTGGCGGCAGGCCTCGGCGAACTCTGTCTCTCGGTCGCTATCGATGCGGCGGTGAAAGGCCTCAAGTATGCTGTCCTTGGTATTGTCTTTCACGGCGATGATGAACGGAAAGCCGAATTTCGCGGTGTAGGTATCGTTCAATTCGGTGAAAGCCTCGCGTTCCTCATCGGTCAGCATGTCAAGACCAACGCCTGCCTGCTCCGCTGTGCTTTCGGCGGTCAAACGTCCGGCTGCGGCCAGTTTGCCTGCCAGATCTGGGTGCGCGGTCAGCACGCCAAGGCGCTGGTCCTCAGAGGCAGATCGGAACACGCGCGCCAGCAAATTGTGAACGCCGTCGGCATTGTCATGGGTCGGTCCCGACTCAAGTTCAAACGCACCCTCGGCGATCCAGGGGCTATGCTCGAACACGCCGCCAAACTCGGAAACGAAGGTCGCTTTGTCCATGTCCGAAGGAGTCAAACCCTTCACCGGAGGATGTTCCTTTGCCCAATGATCTGCGATCTGTTCACGTGTTGCGAACCATACGCCTTCATGCTGCATGAAGTGCTGCAACGCCCGCTTCAATGCCATGGCGCGGCCCGGACGGCCGACCAGACGGCAATGCAGCCCAATCGACAGCATCTTGGGCGCGCCCGCCTCGCCTTCGGCATAAAGCATGTCGAAGCTGTCCTTGAGATAGCTCTCGAACTGTTCCCCGTTGGTAAAGCCGGCCTGGATCCCAAAGCGCATGTCGTTGCAATCCATCGTGTACGGCATGATCAGTTGATCCTTGCCACCTGCGCGGGTCCAATAGGGCAGATCGTCGGCATAGCTGTCCGCGACATAGGCAAAATCGCCCTCGGCGGCGGCCAGATCGACGGTGTTCATTGAACAGCGCCCGGTATACCAGCCGCGCGGCGGGGTGCCGACGACTTCGGTATGCAGGCGGATCGCCTCGCGGATTTGCGCGCGCTCTTCCTCGACGCTCATGTCCTTGTGTTCGATCCACTTCAGACCATGACTGGCGATTTCCCAACCCGCCTGCTTCATCGCGGCAAGCTGCTGCGGCGCTCGGGCCAGTGCGGTGGCGACACCGTAGATGGTGATCGGAATATCCTTGAGCAGACTGTGCACACGCCAGAAGCCAGCCCGGCTGCCATATTCGTAGATCGATTCCATGTTCCAGTGGCGCTGACCAGGCCAGGCTGCTGCGCCTGTGATCTCGGACAGGAACGCCTCGGAGGCGGCGTCGCCATGCAGGATGTTGTTCTCGCTGCCTTCTTCATAGTTCAGCACGATCTGAACAGCGATCTTTGCGCCGTTGGGCCAATTCGCTTGTGGAACCTTGCGCCCGTAGCCGGTCATGTCTCTTGGATAACGTGTCACGCGGATAATCCTTCTGCCTGGGTCATGCATAAGCCATAAAATCCCATGTGTTTTTCAAAAAAAACCAGAAGGAGCCTTCTGACAGACCGGCTTTGTCTCTTGGGGCACAATCAGCCTAGAAAACAATCAAACATCGACGAGGCGCTAAAATGACTGGTTATCTGACGACACATGTCCTCGACACAGCGCGGGGATGCCCTGCGGAGGGCATGAAAATCGAACTGTTCCGGATCGAAGGCCCAGATCGCACACTGCTCAGGACATTGGCCACCAATGACGACGGCCGGACGGATGAACAAATCCTGCCAGCAGGTGAATTCGCGATCGGAGAATACGAGCTGGTTTTCCACGCCGGGGCCTATCTTGATGCGAGCGGCACCCCTCCGGAGGAGCCGCGCTTTCTCGACATCATCCCGATCCGCTTTGGCATGTCAGAGCAATCGCATTATCATGTGCCGCTGCTGCTATCGCCCTTTGGGTATTCCACCTATCGCGGCAGCTGACCGGCTTAGCGCACTTGACGGGTCGCGCGGATTGTTGTGGCGATCCGGTCGATGATGAACTCCATGAACAGCCGCGTCTTGGGGTCTTGCCTGCGACGGTGCGTGAACAGGCAGGCCATCTGAATGGGTTCCGGCGGCGTTTTTTCAGCGACCGGAACCAGTCTGCCGTTTTGCAGATGATCCGCGATTTCAAAGACCGGTTTCATTGCGACGCCATGTCCGGCCAGCGCCCAGTCCGTCAGAACATCGCCATCGTCGGATTCGTAGCGCCCGGACACCCGGAACCGCTTGGCGCCGGACGGCGTTGAAAGCAGCCATTGGAATTCGGTCGCGCCGGGAAAGCGCAGGTTGAGGCATTCATGCCGGTCCGAAACAAGATCATCGCCGCTGTCTGGCATCCCTCTTTTTTCGATATAGGCGGGCGAGGCACACAGGATCCGTTCGACATCCGCAATCTTGCGGATGCGCAGATTGCTGTCCTCGGGTTGGCCAAGGAAAAACGCCAGATCCAAGCCTTCGGTGGTCAGGTCCACCTTGCGGTCGGTCAACCTCAGCCGAACGTTGACCTCTGGATATTCGGCAAGAAATTCCGGCACCTGAGGGGCAATCAGGCGGCGCCCGACCCCCAAGGGCGCCGCAACGTAAAGCGACCCCCTGAGATTTTCGGTAATGTTGACGATCTGCGCCTCGGCGTTTTCGATTGCCTCAAGGATCTCCGTCGCGCCGCGATAGAATGACTGTCCCTGTTCGGTTGGCGTCAGACTGCGCGTGGTGCGCTGAAACAGGCGCACGCCCAGATGCTCTTCCAACTGCGATATCCGCGATGATGTAACTGCCGGAGAAATGCGCAAGTCACGCCCTGCGGCGGACATACTGCCCAATTCATAGACACGGACGAACGTGCGGATATTGTCGATGTAGGACATTGTTCCGTTTTTTTTGATGCTGCTTGATGTTTCATGGCAATACCAGAACAAACCCCTCTCGCCTAGTGTGCATGAGAAATCGAATCTTGGGAGAAAGCCATGTATGATTTGGCAATTCTGTGGGACTGGATCGCCTTTTCCGTCCGTTGGCTGCATGTGATCACGGCCATGGCCTGGATCGGCGCGTCGTTTTACTTCATCGCGCTCGACCTGATGCTCAAACCGAATGAAGCCCTGCCTGACGGTGCCTACGGCGAGGAATGGGAGGTTCACGGCGGCGGTTTTTATCACACGGTGAAATACCTTGTCGCCCCTGCCCGAATGCCCGAGCACCTGACTTGGCACAAATGGCAGAGTTACACGACATGGCTCTCTGGTGCGGCTTTGCTCATGATCGTCTACTGGGTCGGTGGTGAGCTGTTTCTGCTTGACCCGACCAAGCTCGACCTGAGCCTGTGGCAGGGCGTTCTTATCTCGGGTGGATCGCTGACCATCGGCTGGCTGCTCTATGATCTGATGTGCAAATCCAAGCTGAGCGAACACCCGACGGTTCTGATGCTGCTGCTTTTCGTCATCCTCGTGATCATGTCCTGGGGGTACAACCAGATCTTCACTGGCCGCGCCGCGCTGCTGCATCTGGGAGCCTTCACTGCGACAATCATGACCGCCAACGTGTTCTTCCAGATCATGCCCAATCAGCGGATCGTCGTGGAAGACCTCAAGGCGGGACGTGTACCGGATGCGAAGTACGGGAAGATCGCCAAGGTCCGCTCGACACACAACAACTACCTGACCCTGCCGGTCGTGTTCCTGATGCTGTCGAACCACTATCCGCTGGCCTTCGGCACCCAATACGCCTGGATTATCGCCAGTCTGATCTTCCTGACAGGTGTCACCATTCGCCACTACTTCAACACCATGCACAAAACCGGTTCCGGACCGCATTGGACGTGGGGTGTTACGGTTCTGCTGATGGTCCTGATCGCGTGGCTATCGACCGTGAGATCAGGTGAAACCTGGGAAGAAGCCGAAGCACGCGAACTGACGGCTTATGAGCAGAAATACGCCTCGGCAGAAGGATTTCAGGATGCCTACGACACCGTTGTAGGCAACTGCTCCATGTGCCATGCGCGTGAACCTGTCTGGGGCAACATGCAATGGGCGCCCAAAGGTGTTTATCTCGAAACGCAGGGCGATGTGGCACGGCACGCAAGCCAGATCTACCTGCACGCCGGGCTGAGCCATGCCATGCCGCCGCCGAATGCCATCCAAATGGACGAAGAGGCTCGACAGACAATCGTTGCCTGGGTGCGGGAAGTTCGCAGCCAATAGAAATACAAAGGCGATGCGCCCGAGGCACATCGCTTTTGGCCGAATTTCAAAAGACCTCTATACGCTGCTCTGGCGCGAAAGCGCAAAACCCCTTGCGCTCAAATCACGATCTCACTGGATCGAAATGTCGATGTTGAAGCCAGAGGTCTTGCCGGTGTCGGCATCGTTGCCCATCTGGTAGACACGAATGGCATACTCTCCATCCTTGGGCAGCGTAACCGTCGTGCTGTTGCCATCCATCGAGCCGACATATATCGCTTCACCGGTCGAGTGCGGTGGCAGGATGTTGAAATAGAAGGTCCCGTTGCCGTTGGTGCCATCGACGTTCAGCTCTACGAACATCTCTTGCCCCGCCTTCGCGCCGAGCATGTAGTCAATGTATTCGTCGCCGATTATCGTGCCGTTGACCATTGTGCCGTAATTGCCCGCCTCGAACTTTACGTCCGATTTAGTTTGGGCAAATGCCTGAGCCGCAACAGCCGTGAGGCCGAAGGCAGCAAGGATGAGTACAGGAATACGAATAATTACTCTCCGATGCTTCACGACGGTTGCGTCAAAACGGAACGTCGCACCGATCACGGCACTCTATCGTGTGTATGACAGCGCGATATCGAACTCAAGCGCGTTTGGAATTCCAAGCCGCTCGCGCAGCGCATCGGGCAGCAGGCTCGAAAACGGATCGAACGTAATCGTCATGCCATTGACCAGCGCACTGGCATTGATGGCCAGACCTTCGAACATCAGCGCGAGATCCCGGGTCAGAACCAGATCGCGCGATGGCAGACCCTCGCCTAGCGCTCCAGCGAAAAAACGGACCGGGCAGGCTTGCTCGCGCGAGAACAGCTTGTGCACGGTCTGACGAACGACCCATTTGACGTCGGTTGTGCGGCCGTCCGCGGTCAGGATCGGATCGCCGATCTGCAGCTCTTCGACCACGCGGTCACCCTCGGGCGTGGCGATCGTCGTGCCAGGGGCAAAGCAAACGGGTACGGGCGTCGGCGAGGTGGTGTCGGGCGAGGCAGCGACTGCAAAAAAGCGCTTGGATCGCCTTCGATGGTGGCCTCCAGTGCAGCCAAATCAGCAGGATTGGAAACCCGGGCGGTCATTTTGTGCCATTGCGACGCGACCATGCGCATCGTCGGCATTGGATTATGCCGTCGCCACGGTGGCGTGCCACGGGCATTTACATGACCAAGTCGAAATCGAGGTGTATCTCGGATACCCAGACGGCTGTGCAGCGCCTTGCGGCGGTCAGCTTTCCAATTGGGCGATGAACTGGGCCAACTCGTCGTCAGCAATTGCAACGGTATGCTGAGGCGCCGGATAAGCGCCTGTGTAGACGTCTTGCTTGAACTCCTTGAACGCGGCGATGCGTTCGCCTTGAAGGCGGTCGAGTTCAGCTCTGAAATTGCGGTAGGTCTTGGCATGTCGCGGTTTATGCCCACGGGTGTAGCCAAGGACGTCCTCTGCAAACAGATACTGCGCATCGGCATGTACGCCGGCCCCCATCCCCAGAAGAACCAGATTTGTCCGCTTTGCAATTTCGGCTGCAACACGATCCGGTACAACCTCCAGTTCGGCTCCGAAACATCCGATCTCTTCCAACTGTTTGACGTGTTGAAACACCTGCATGGCGCTTTGCGCAGTTTTGCCCACGGCCTTGAAGCCACCCGTCCACGTGGCCTTGGATGGGATCAGGCCAACATGGCTGACCACCGGAATGCCATCAGCGGACAGCGCCTTGATCGTCCCGAATGAGGACGCGCAATAGACGCAATCCCCACCATCACGCATCGCGCGATGAGCGGCCCGCTGGTAATCCTCAAGGGTCACCAGTTCGCCGTACAGCAGGCCGACCTGAACAAAACAATTGCCTGCCGCCGCGCGCATTTCCGGGGACCAGAGAGGATCAATGATCGAAAGAATGTCGATCCCGGCTTCGGCGGCAGCGGCGGCTTCGTCCGGGGTGCTGACATAGAGCATGGTCAACTGCCGTTTGCCTTTGAGCGCGCGAATGTCCGCGACGGTCAGCCGTTGGTGATCAATTCCCATTGTTCGTTCCCCCTGCCTGTTGTTGGCCCACGACCTGTTCAGATCTCGATATAGATCCGGCCATCTTCGAGCTTTGTCTTGTATGTGCTGAGGTTCACGCAGGCGGGGGCGCGTTTGGCTTCGCCGGTTCGATAGTCGAAGGTCGCGTTGTGCTTGGGGCACTCGATTTCGTACTCCATCACCAGCCCATCTTCGAGGTGTACCTGTTCGTGAGTGCACAAACCATCGGTGCAAAAGAACTCTCCATCCGGGCTATGATAGATCGCAAAGGTCCGACCGTTGTGATCAAAGCGGATCAGGTCTTCTTCTTCGATGTCGTCAGCCGCGCAGGCGTCAATCCAGTCTGCCATGTGTCTTTTCCTTCGATCTTATTCCGCGGGAACGGCCGCGGCGGGTGTTTCGGATGTGGTATCCCCTAGTGCCTTTTGATGCAGATCTGTGCGATACGGGCGGGCGGTGGCTGGCAGCTCCCGAGTCAGGAAATCGTCCTCGTAGGCCAACTGACGACGCAGGATCGGCAGAACTTCGCGGTAGGCGTGCAGCATCGAGGGGTTTGGTTTCGGCAAATCGTGCTTGATCCTTGCATGCAGCGCGGGCAACTGGTGATAGGGCACCATCGGGAACATGTGGTGCTCCACGTGATAGTTCATGTTCCAATAGATGAACCGGCTGATCGGGTTCATATAGACGGTGCGGCTGTTCAGGCGGTGGTCGATCACATTGTCGGCGAGGCCAGCGTGTTGCAGAACACCCGTAAGAACATGGTGCCATGCGCCATAAAACCGGGGCAGGCCGATGAGCATCAACGGCAGGATCGACTGCATGGCAAAAGCCAAGGCAAGAGTTGCGGCATAGATCACGACCCAGATGCGGGCAACGCGAATGACCTTGGGCTGTTCCGCTTCGGGAATATAGCTTGCCTCGTCCGGGTCAAGCCTGCCGCTCGCGTTCAGCACCATTCGTTTCCAGCCGTTATAGGCATCAAGTATCCCGAAAAAGTTCAGGGAAATGCGGAACAGGGCAGGCGGGCGCATGGCGGTGATTTCGGGGTCGCGGCCAACGATGATCGTGTCTGTGTGATGCCGCGCATGGCTCCATCGCCAAGTGACGGGATTACGGACGATGCAAAAGCTGGCGATCTGATATAGCCAATCATTGTATTTGCGTGTTTTGAAGGCCGTGCCGTGACCACATTCATGCCAGCGGCTGTCCATGGCCGAGCCATACAGCACGCCATAAGCCAGCCAAAACGGCGCCGACCAAAAGGACGGCCAAAGCGCGATGCCGATCCCGGCAAAGAGGATCATGGCGCCGAACAGAATGATGGTGTCGCGGATCGCGGGGCCATCACTGCGTTTCATCAGCTCTTTCATTTCCTTGCGCGGCACATCGGTGTGATACCAGTCTGCTGCGGCAAGACCGGTTTCCATGGCGCGCTTGGCGTCAGGGCCGAGCATCGAATAATCGCGTTTCCCCATCTCATCCCCCGAATCGTCGTTGCTCTTCATTTCATAACCGAACAATGCAGCAATCGGGCAGTTCAGACTTGTGAAACACATCAAATTACATCAATAACTCCATGAATGATGATGAAATCACATCAAAGTGGCGCCATGGCAAAACGACCGACCCTCAAAGATCTGGCCAAGGCCGCCGGTGTCGGTGTCGCCACCGTTGACCGGGTGTTGAACGGGCGCCCGAACGTGCGTGATGCAACGGTTCAAAGAGTGATGGAGGCTGCGCAAAGCATCGGCTATCCGATGAGCAGCCTGACCGCCAATCAAAGCGATGCTGCGCGCCCGCGCGTCCGCTTTGGCTTTGTCCTGCACAAGGGCACGCAGGAGTTTTATCAGAACTTCGCGTCCGAGTTGGAGCATGCCGTGCGTGCCCGAACGGATATTCGCGGCCAGTGCCGTATCCGATTTGCAGCGTCGCAGGCCCCAGCAGATTTTGGCAAGGAGCTTCTTGAGGCGGCAGAAACCAGCGATGTGATCGCAAGTTCGGCCATTAACCACCCCAGTCTGACGGAAATCGTGACCTCAATCACAGGCGCAGGAACGCCGGTCTTTGCCTTGCTCAACGATTTTGCGCAGGGCATCCGCCAGAACTATGTCGGCCTGAACAATATGAAAGTCGGGCGTATCGCGGCCTGGACGATCCTCTCTCAGGTCCGTGACTCCGGCAAGCTGGCGATTTTTGTCGGCGGCAACCGTTGGCACGGGCACATTCTGCGCGAGACCGGTTTTCAAAGCTATCTTCGGGAATTCGCTTCGGGGTTCACCATGCTCGACACCTTGGTCAATCTTGAAACCCGGCAAGTGACTTACGAGGCTACGCTGGACCTGCTGAACCGCCATCCGGATCTGCGCGGCATTTATGTTGCGGGCGGCGGGATGGAGGGGGCAATCGCGGCGCTGCGCGAAATGCGGCCCGCCGGTAAAGTGGCCTTGGTTGTCAATGAACTGACCAGCGATAGCCGCAAGGCGCTGCTGGACCGCTACGTGAACATGGTCATCGCCACTCCGCTGGCAGAGTTGTGCCGCAACTTGATCGACCTGATGGTCCTGGCTGCAAAAAACGGCCCGGCCGGGAACACCGGCCAGCATTTCCTGACGCCGCAGCTATTCTGCCCGGAATCCTTCTGAGCCTTGGCTCTCAGGCATCACGTTTCATGATCCATTCAACTTCCGGGGCTGGGACAAAACGCCATTTGCGCAAGGGGCCCGCCATGACGTTGAGGTAGTACATCTCGAACCCATAGGGCGCGCCGCAAGGGTGGTGGCCACGCGGGACAAGGGTGACGTCGTGGTTCTTGACGGCCATGGTCTCATCAAGATCGCCATCGTCGGTATAGACGCGCTGGATGCCGAACCCATCCGCGGGGTTGAGACGGTGGTAATAGGTCTCTTCGAGATAGGTAATGCGCGGAAAATCGTCTTCGTCGTGGCGGTGGCTGGGGTAGGACGACCAGTTGCCATCGGGGGTAAAGACCTCGGTCACCAGCAAGCTGTCGCAGAAATCCTCGTTCTCCATCGCGATATTGTTGATGAAGCGGGTATTGGACCCTGTGCCGCGCTGGGTCAGGGTGATGTCATCCGGGCCGATAAAGCGGGCCGCGTGGCCGGAATGCCCGGGGGCAGCGCAGATCGCGATCACGCAGTCGGTGGTGGCTTCGGCGCTCCAGTCGCTGCCATTGGGCATGTAGATGCAATGCGGGGCGGTCCTTTCAAAGACGCTCATACGATCGCCGATCTCGCCCCAGTCTTTACCCGCACCACTGACCTTGGCCTTGCCTTCGACCATGACCAGAATGACCTCGTTCTCGCCGGTTGCATCGCTGGCAGTTTCACCGGCCTTCAGGCGGTAAAGGTCAAAGCCGACATAGCCCCAGTTCGGAGTCTTCCGGCCTTTTGCATTTGCAACAGTAATGTTGTGAACACGGCCGCCGTCGCCGGTGGGTTTGCGGAGAAGATCGCTCATGTCGGGCCTTTCGGTCAGCTGTCGCCGGGATCCTTGGGATCGAAGGCGATAAAGAATTGATGTGCACAATACAGGCCGAGGCCGCCGAACAGAACGGCCCAGCCGGGCGAGCCGGTGACCAGCTCAAGCAGGGCCCAGCCCAGACACATTGCGACGACCAGCACCCGTCGCCAGAGCGGCAGGAAAAACGGCAGCTGGACGTCAAGAAGTTTCATGTCAATTCACCCGGTCCTTGATAGCGGCCTCATAGGCCGTGCGGGCAGCCATCACCTCGGCGCGGTCAGAGACTTCGGGGACAGCCACATCCCACCAATAGCCGCCATTGGGGGTGCTTGGATAGGGGTCGGTGTCGATCACGATGACAAAGGGGCCAGCAGCCGACTTCGCCCGGATCAGCGCCTCTTCAAGCTCGGCGATGCTGCTGACATGGACCGCTGCGGCGCCCATGCTGGCGGCGTGCGCGGCAAAGTCGATATTGGACGGATTGACGTGGTAGCTGTGCTCGAGAAGGTTGTTGAACTCGGCCCCGCCGGTGCCCATCTGCAACCGGTTGATGCAGCCAAAACCGCGGTTGTCGGTCAGCACCACGGTGAATTTTACACCCATCATGCAGGCTGTGGCCAGTTCGGAATTGGCCATCATATAGCTGCCATCCCCGATCATGCAGATCACATCGCGGTCCGGCGCGGCCAATTTAATCCCCATGGCGCCGGCGATCTCGTAGCCCATGCAGCTAAAGCCGTATTCCATGTGATAGGCACCGGGGCGGGGGGCTTTCCACAGCTTGTGCAATTCGCCCGGCATGGTGCCAGCGGCGCACATGACCACGGTGTCGGGGCCACTTACGCGTTGCACAGCGCCGATCACCTGGCTGTCGGTGGGCAGGGCGTTGGCCTCCTTGGGAGCCGCGCAGAGCGGATCGACGGCCGCGAACCAGTCGGTCTTGAGAGACTGAGAGAGGGCTTCGGCTTGGTAGCCAGCCAGCTCTTGCGTCAGGTCCGCAAGGGCCATTCTGGCATCGGATTGCAACGGCAGAGCACCGTGTTTCATGACGTCATAGGCGGCGACATTGACGCTGACCAAAGTGGCCTCGGGGTTGCTGAACAGCGCCCATGACCCGGTGGTGAAGTCTTGAAAGCGCGTGCCGACCCCCAGCACCAGATCGGCCTTTTCGCAGATCGCATTGGCAGATGAGGCTCCAGTGACGCCGACGGGGCCAAAGTTCAGCGGGTGATCCCAGGCCAGCGCGCTTTTGCCTGCCTGGGTTTCCACGACGGGGATCTGATGCGCTTCGGCAAAGCTTTGCAACTCGGCGCAGGCGCCAGAATAATGCGTGCCGCCGCCGGCAATGATCACCGGACGCTTGGCGGTGCAGATCGCCTGCACGACGCGTTGCAACTCGCTTTGGTCCGGGCGGATGCGGCGCTGATACCATGTGCGCGGCTCAAAGAAAGCGGTGGGGTAGTCAAACGCCTCGGCTTGCACGTCCTGACAAAAGGCCAACGTAACCGGCCCGCAATCGGCCGGGTCGGTCATTGTGGCCATGGCGCGGGGCAGGGCGGTCAGCAGTTGTTCCGGACGCGTGATGCGGTCGAAGTAGCGACTGACAGGCTTGAAACAATCATTGGCCGAGACCGTGCCGTCGTTGAAATCCTCAACCTGCTGCAGCACCGGATCAGGGCCGCGACCGGCAAAGACATCACCCGGCACCAACAGCACCGGCAGGCGGTTGACATGCGCCAGCGCGGCGGCGGTGACCATGTTGGTTGCCCCGGGACCAATCGAGGATGTCACCATCATCGCCCGACGGCGGCTCGACTGCTTGGCAAAGGCCAGCGCCGCATGCGCCATGGTCTGTTCGTTATGCCCGCGCCATGTGGGAAAGTTGTCTTTGGCGCCATGCAGCGCCTCGCCAAGACCCGCCACGTTGCCGTGGCCAAAAATACCCCAGCAGCCGGCCATGAAGCGTTCGCCGTCTTCGGTCATCTGTACCGACAGATAGCGCACCATCGCCTGAGCGGCGGTCAACCGGATTGTTGCCTTGTTCGTGGTCATGTTTCAGTTCCCCCCCTGGGCCGTCGCGCGGGCATTGTCCCATAGTTTGCAAAGCCGCGCATAGCGCGTTGCCATCATATCGACGGCTTCTGTATCGCTCATCTCACCCTTCATCCATGCGCGGGCGGCGTCGCCAAAGATCGTCCGGCCCACCGCAAAGCCTTTGACCAGCGGCTGCCGGGCGGCCATTTCGAACGAGGCCGCAAGCTCGGCCTCGGGTGCGTCCAGCCCCAGCACCACGACACCGCGCGTGCGCGGATCGTTGCGCTCGATTGCATCCACGGCGTTTTGCCAGGCCGCATCTGTTTTGAACGGCTCGAGCTTCCACCAATCAGGCGTGACGCCAGCGTCATAGAATTGCTGAATCAAGGTAGCCGTTGTTGTGTCGTCCACTGGACCCACCTTGGATGGGATCACTTCCAAAAGAAACTCCAGAGCGTTGCGTCGCGCGGCGGTGAACAGGCGTTTCACGCGCTTTTCCTGCAAGCTACGCGTTTTGGCGTCGTCGTCCGGGTGGCAAAAGACCAGCAGCTTGACGACATTTTCGCGCGCCCATTCCCTGAAGCGGCCAAAATCCTCGCCGAGATCCGCCTCGAAGGCGATCGGGCGCGAACCGGGGTCCTCAGTCGGGCGGCCAATCCACAGGTCTGTGCCACTGGCGCGGTGCAGGGCGGTGCGGCCGATGCGGTTGTCGCACAGGATGCCATAGCCGGGGCGGCCGGCCTGCACCTGCAAGGCCGCGTCAAGGCAAAGCTCTTTGAAGGCGCTGCCCTTGGCCGGGGTATAGCCCTCCATTTCCTCAAGCTGCATGCGGTGATCAAAGGCAAAAGTGCGCAGCGCGCCCGCTTGGGCACCGGGGCGGGTGTGGCGGCTGGTGGCCCAATGTACCTGTTCCAATTCTTCGTCATTGCGTAGATCCGGCTGCTTGATCCCGCGCTCAAAGAAAAACTGAAGCTCTTCCCAAGACGGATAGGCCGGGGTGCAGCCGTGACGCGACACCGCAAATGCGCCGCAGGCATTGGCGTATTTCAGCGTGGTCGGCCAGTCCTCGCCATCCAGCCAACCCTTGAGCAGGCCGGACATAAAGCCATCGCCCGCGCCCAGTACGTTGAATACTTCGATGGGAAAGCCGGGGCCTGCTTCGCCGTCATCCAGACTGTCCGGGATCTCACCTGCAAAGGCCACAGCGCCCATCGGTCCGCGCTTGCAGACCAGTGTCGCGCCGCTGACCTCGCGCACAGCGCGCAAGGCCTTGATGGTGTCAGTGCTGCCGCCAGCAATGTGGAACTCTTCCTCAGTGCCGACAATCAGGTCGAACAGGTGCAAAGTGCTAATCAGCTGCGCCGTCACCTCAGCGCTTTCGGCAAAGCGGCTTTCGCCGTCGCCGTGGCCCAACACGCCCCAAAGGTTCGGGCGATAATCGATGTCGAGCGCCGTCTGAATGCCGTTTTCGCGCGCGATGGTCAGCGCCTTGATCACGGCGGCGCGGGTGCGTTCGTTGCTCAGATGGGTACCGGTGGGCACGACCGAACGGGCCGATTTGATGAACTCGGGGTCGATGTCGTCTTCGCACAGTGCCATGTCGGCGCAATTCTCGCGGTAGAAGATCAGCGGGAACTGTTCGCGGTCGCGGATACCAAGGATCACCAGCGCGGTCAGCCGCTCGGGGTCAGTCACCACTCCATCGGTGCAGACCCCCTCACGTGCCAGTTGCTCGGTGATGAACCGTCCCATGTGCTCATCGCCGACCCGGCTGATCAGCGCCGATTTCAGACCAAGACGGGCCGTGCCACAGGCGATATTGGTCGGCGAGCCGCCAATATACTTTTCAAAGGACGCCATGTCCTCCAAGCGCCCGCCGATCTGTGCGCCATAAAGATCAACTCCGGCTCGGCCAATTGTGATTACATCAAGCAGTTTCGTCATCGGATGTCCTTGTCGGGAAACGTCGCCCAATTGACCTGCCCCGGGCACGCGGACGGAGCAGGCAGAAAGGCGACGGTCTTGGTGTCAGAGAGTGTCGCCGCGGTCAGGAAATCTCGGACAGTTTGACAACGCGGCCTTCAGCGACCGATTTCAATGCAGCCTCTGCGAGTACCAGGGCCATCAAGCCATCCTGACCGGTGGTCGGCGTCTGGGCACCTTCGGCCACCGCAGCAACGAAGGCCGCGATTTCATTGGCGTAGGCAGCAGTATAGCGGGTCATGAAGAAGTTCAGCAGGGGCGGGGACGTGAAACCACCGGTTCCCGCCAGTTCGATGTTGGCCTCGCTCATATTGCGGGCGCTGACCATGCCCTTGGACCCCAACACTTCGATCCGTTGGTCATAGCCATAGGTGGCGCGCCGCGAGTTGGTGATCACGCATTGCTTGCCCGAGGCGGTCCGCAGGATCACGTTGACGCTATCGAAATCGCTTAGCTCGCCAATCTTGGGATCGGTCAGGACCGAGGCCGAGGCCTGAACGGTTTCGACCTCTTCGCCCAGCAGCCAGCGCGCCATGTCAAAGTCATGGATCGTCATGTCGCGGAAAATTCCGCCCGAAACCTTGATGTAGTCATGTGGTGGTGCACCAGGATCGCGCGATGTGATGGTGATCATTTCGACATCACCGATGCTGCCATTGTCGATCGCTGCCTTCGCCGCCATGAAGTCGGGATCAAACCGGCGGTTGAAACCGACCATCAGGGTTGCCCGCTCTGCCTCGACCGTGGCCAGCGCCTCGCGGACGCGGGCAACGCTGAGATCAACGGGTTTCTCGCAGAAGATGGCTTTGCCGGCCTTGGCGAACTGTTCGATCAGGTTCGCGTGCGTGTCGGTCGGGGTGCAGATGGCAACGGCATCCACATCCGATGCCGCCGCAATGTCGTCGATCGAGCGGATATCGCAACCATATTGGTCCGAAACCTTTTGTGCCGCGTCTGCGAAGGGATCCGAGATCGCGACAAGTGTTGCACCGGGGGTGCTTGCCACGGCGCGGGCATGGACCTGACCGATGCGGCCCGCCCCCAGAATTGCAAAACGTACAGTCATTTGGTCCTCATTTCCTGAAGGTGCGCACCCTTTGGCGCGCGTGTCTTAAACGACAGATGGCCGCCGGGGAAGTGATCCGCCGGCCACCTGCCGCCGCGCCGCCTTGTTGACGCACGCGTGTTGGTTTGTCATGCGGCGTCGGAGTATTCGTCCTGAGTCT
Organism: Pacificoceanicola algae; assembly: GCF_049341065.1. Taxonomy (NCBI): domain Bacteria; kingdom Pseudomonadati; phylum Pseudomonadota; class Alphaproteobacteria; order Rhodobacterales; family Roseobacteraceae; genus Pacificoceanicola; species Pacificoceanicola algae. Next base: position 165,453 of record NZ_JBMPIX010000005.1, read on the forward strand.
TGGCGCCCGTGATATAGGCCACGACGTCTTCGCCGGTGACATCGCCGGTGGTGATGTCGAGGTTGGCGCAGATACGGCCACGGCGAAACACCACGATGCGGTCACACAGGTCCATCACCTGCCGCATGTTGTGCGAAATCAGGATCAATGGCTCACCCGCCGCTTTCAAAGTTCGCACGATGTTTTCGACCTGCGCGGTCTCTTGCACGCCAAGCGCTGCCGTGGGTTCGTCCATGATTGTCAGCTTGGAATGGAAGGTTGCGGTGCGTGCGATGGCGACACACTGGCGCTGGCCGCCGGACATGTTCTGGATGGTGTTCTTGATGTTGGGAATCTTCACCCCGGTCTTTTCCAGCGCCTGCATGGTGCGTTCGCGCATTGCCTTGTAATCAAGGATCGAAAACGGCCCAAGCTTGAACTTGATCAGCTCGCGGCCAAGGAACAGATTGTCCGGCACGTCCAGCTGATCGGCAAGGGCAAGTGTCTGAAACACCGTCTCGATACCCGCATTGCGCGCGTCCATCGGGTTTTCGAAAGACACCGGCTTGCCGTCAAAGATGACCTCGCCGCGGGTGCGGGTTTCCACACCGGTGATCTGGCGCACAAAGGTCGATTTGCCCGCCCCGTTGTCCCCCATGATGGCCACATGTTCCCCCTTGCGCAGGGTGAAATTGGCCCCTTCAAGCGCGTGCACGCCGCCATAATGTTTCGTCAGGTCGCGGGTTTCGAGAATGATATCCTTCATGTCGCCCTCCCTCAGGCCATGTTCGCAGCGCGGCGTTGGCGCCATTGGTCAAGCACGACCGCCGCCACGATGATCACGCCCTTGACCATTTCCTGGTAGTAGGCGTCGAGGCGCAGATAGGTGAAGCCCGAGATGATCACACCAAATATCAGCGCACCCAGCACAGTGCCAACGATCGAGCCGCGCCCGCCCGCCAGAGACACGCCGCCGATGACAGTCATGGCGATGGCATCCAATTCGTACATCACCCCCATGCCCGCCTGTGCCGTCAGGTTCTTTGATGCCAGAACCAAGGCCGACAGGCCCGCCAGCATCCCGGCGATGGTGTAGACCAGCACCTTGTGGTGGTTGACCTTGATGCCGGACATCCGGGCTGCGTCTTCGTTCGAGCCGATGGCATAGGTGTGTTTGCCATAGACCGTGAATTTCAGGATAAAGTGGAACAGAACGGCCAGCCCGACAAAAATGACGACCGGTGCCCAACCGGACAGCCCGTTGCCGATGCTTGAAAATTCGTCGGTCGGGAACGAGATCGGGCGCCCTTTGGACCACCATTTGGCCGCGCCGCGCGCAGCGACCATCATCCCAAGCGTGGCGATGAAGGGCGGAATCCGCGTGGTGGCGATCAGAAACCCATTTATAAACCCTGCGATCATACCGCACAGCAGCGCCACCGCGACAGGCACGATCACCGGCAGGTCCATGGCCCAATCGCCAAAGATCGCCTTGGGGTTTGGGTTGCCATTGACCAGCGCCGTTTGCGCGAAACTCATGGCGATCATTGCGGTCAGACCGACGATCGAGCCGGGGCTCAGATCGATCCCGCCGGATATAATCACTTGGGTCGAACCAATAGCGATGATCCCAATGATCGAAACCTGAAGGATGATGATCTTCAGGCGGGCTTCGTTGAAAATGCTGTCAAAGCGGCCTTGCGTGTCGAACAGCAGGCTTTGGCCGTTCATATAGGGCAGTACCTGCCCAAGGATTTCGAAGATCGCGATGATGGCGATCAAAGCGATGAACACGTTCATCTCGTTCGGCCATGAACGTTTTTTTTGATCGAACGTCAGCCCGCCAATACCGTGCACGTTGCTGTCTGCCATAGGGTCCACTCCTCCTGATGCATCCTCGGTGTCCGGCTTCGGGATGCGGTCGGGCGGCGCGACTGGCGCGCCGTCCCGGTTCTTTCCTGCGCCTCGACGTTTTCGCCCAAGGCCAGCGCGCCTTTAGTTTTTGGACGTGTAGTCGTCGATGTTCGCCGGGGTCACCAGCTTGAAGGGGATATAGACCTTCTGATCTACGTCTTCGCCCTTCGCCAGCGCCAGTGCCGCGTTCAATGCGCCCGAACCTTGGCCAGCCGCGTCCTGGAATACGGTCACATCCAGATCACCGGCCTGCATCGCGGCCAGCGCGTCTTGTGTGGCATCGACACCGCCGACGACGATATCTGCCATATCCAGACCGCCCGCTTTCATCGCCTGAATGGCGCCAATGGCCATCTCGTCGTTGTTTGCGATCACGGCGTCAAAGGGCTCGCCGGTGGACAGCCAGTTCGTCATCAGATCCTGCGCTTCGTCGCGCGACCAGTTGGCGGTCTGCTGATCGACCACTTCGATAAAGTTGCACATGTCGATGCCCAGAATATCCTCGACGTCCTTGGTGCGCTGTACGGCGGCCTGATTGGAAAGCTCGCCCATCATGACATAGGCGCGCGCGCCGCCGGCTTTGCCCGCAGCCCGCAGCATCTTGCAGACCTCAAAGGCTTCCAGCGTGCCGGACTCGATCTCGTTCGAGGCCACGAAAGCCTGATTGTCGGGCAGGGTTTCGACGTTGATCGGCTGGCGGTTCACATAGACCAGCGGCACACCAGCGGCGGCAGCGGCCTGGGTCATGGCTTGGGTGGCCGAAGTGTCGACCGGGTTCACGATGATCGCGTCAACGCCGCTGGCGACAAAGTTGTTGATCTGGTCAAGCTGCTTGGCCACGTCGTTTTGTGCGTCCTCGATCTGGACATCGACACCATCCATGCCGTCAGCGAATTCCTGAATTCCGTTGCGCAGAACGGTCAAAAAGTTGTCGTCGAACAGCGCCATCGAAACGCCAACGGTTTCGGCCATTGCGGTGGTCGACATCAGTGCAGCGATACCTGCAGCGAACAGAGTCTTTTTCATGGGTTTCCTCCCTAATTTGGTGTCCGGTGCACCGTTATCCTAACCGGATGCCCCGTTGACCGGGGCAATCATTCCCCGTTTGTCAGGCCGCTTTGGCCCGAAGCTGCGAGGATATGAAATCGAATGAACATTTGATCTGGTCGTAAGGATCGGCCATCGCATGGGTCTCGGGCGAGAAGCACTCGTACGAAATCGGGCCGTCATATCCTGCGGCGATCAGCGCCGCGATCTGTTCGACATTGCCCAGTCGGTCATTTTCGTCCACCAGCACGCGGTGCTCGTCTTCCATCTGCTCAATGGCAAGGGTGGGGTCGACGACGGCCGAGATATGCACAATCCCGGTTTGGTCCGGGAAAATCGGCCCGCCATTGGCAAGCCTGTGGTGGAATGTGTCGTGCACCAGCTTGAAATGCTTCTGCCCGCCGATCGACTCGATGGTGTCGACCAGATCCTGTTTGGAGCGCAGCGACGAGCGCAAGAACCCGAGCGGTTCAATCAGAGCGGTCAATCCTGCCTCTTCCAGCATCGGCAGGATGGATTTCATCGCCACACGCAGATTTGCCTGACGGATGCCATCGCCCAATCCGGTGCCGTCGTTGCGCGGGATCAGGCTGATGGTTTCAGCCCCGGCCTGTTCCGCGATGGCAATCAGGGCGCGTACCGCCGCTTCGCGTTCGGCATTCCAGGAGTTGAAGGGGTAAACTTGGCTCAGTCCGACCAGCCGCAGGCCCTTGTCCGCTGCGATCCGCCCCGCCTCGGCGGGATCAAGCCCGTCAAACAAAGGCCGCGCGATATCGTTGCGGACCTCGACGCCAACACAGCCCAAGTGAACCGCAAGATCGAGAAAATCGACATAACCCAAATTGGGCACCGTCATATGGTTCAGTGCAGTTTTCATAATATCCTCCCCACCGCCGTCAGCCTTATGTTGGCTGATCGCGATGCTGAGCAGACTTGACGCCAGAATTCAGATTCGGTCAATTTGAAGCGATGAATTTTATTCCATTAATGACGTAAAATGATCTATGGAAATGATGGAATAACGTCATTTACTTGAGTGATGGCTACAGAAGTTCCGGCAATATGATCAGCGGATCAAGGAAGTGTTGCCCGGCAATGCCGTCGTCCTCGTGCCGCGTTGCCTTGGTCATCAGATCGACAAGCTCTTTGCACAAAGCGGGCAGGGGTGTTGCAATCGCCATGACCGCATAGCCGTCAATCAAGGCCGCACGGCTTTCGGCCGTCAGTTCGTTCACCACCAACGCGACCTTTGGCGTTTCATGAACTTCGCGCAAAGCCGCGATCGCCCCCTCCATACCGCCACCCGCCACATAAATTCCGGTAAGATCAGGGTGCCTGATCAGCAAGTCCAGCGTCGCCTCATAAGTCACTTGCCGCGTTTCGAGGTTCACCAGCGTATCCAAAACCGTAAAGCCGCGATCAACCTCGCGCACGAAGGATCGAAATCCAACCTCGCGCAGATCATGCCCGTGCCACCGGTTGCCGCCGACGAAAATCGCAAGTTTTCCCGGGTGCGGCGCGGTTTTGGTGATCATCCAAGCCGCAACTCGTCCAACCTTCATGTTGTTCAGACCGAGGTAATTCTTACGGATACCTTGTGCGAAATCGTTCAGAACAGAAAAGACAGGCACGCCATCTGCCTTCAGATCACTTACAATTTGGTTCAGGCGCTTGTCATTCACCGCAGTGCAAGCTACCGCGTCACAGGTTTTCCCCAGATCGGTGAGCAGTTCGGCATATTCACCGGGCGATTGCGACGAGGAATACCGAATGTCAGCAAAGCCGCGAATGTCCGTTCTGTCGGCCACGGCTTTTTCAATCTCCCGGGTGAAGTTCTGGTAGAATTCCTGAGACTTTTTCGACAGCACGAAGCCAAGGCGCAATTCGGGCAGCGTGGCGTCAAGGCGGCTCTGGAAAAGGCCGTGACCGTGATATCCGATGCGGTGGGCCGCCTCGGCGATTTTGCGTACGGTTTCCTCGCGCACTTTGGAGCGCCCATTCAGCGCCCGGTCAACTGTTGTTACGCTTACGCCAGCGGCGCGGGCAACGTCCGAAATGGTTGGTCTGTTGGCCAAAGTCGCCTCCTTGACGGATTTCCGTCATTGTCTCATGAAAGCTTTGCCAACAGAAGCCCTTGAGCCATTCGAGACTTTGCGCCGTTTTTTTCAAGCAAGAGCCGTGCGCCCCAAAAGCTTGTGTGTGCCCAAGAAGATTTCTCTGGCTCTTGCGGTTTCTGATCCGCTCTCAGGCACTGCACTTGCGGGAATTTCCACGCCAATCCCTGTGTCGCGCGGCAGGCGCTCAAGAATATCGGTTAACCCGATCTGTCCATGTCCCGGGATCAGACGTGCCTCGCGGGCGGTGTGCAACAGTTCTTCCTCCGAGTAGGAGGGCTTTACCAAGGCGTCGCACAGATGGATGAAGGGCAGGCGGCTTGGATCCGCCCGCGAAATATCGCCAAGCTGGCTGCCGGACCTGTCAAAATGCAGGGTGTCCAGCAGAACGCCCGCCGAGGCCGTGCCTGTGTTGGTCACGATCTCCAGCGCCGCCTGCAAATCAGCCACATTGGTCCAGGGGAAGAACTCCAGAACCGGGGCAAGCCCGAACCCAGCCGCGCGGTCGGCGAAACGGGCCAGATTGTCGGACAGCCGCCCAAGGTCGGGATCATAGGGGGCTGTGACGATGTATTTCGCGCCCAATTCCGCCCCGACGGACAGGAACGCATCGAATTGGTCCGCTTGGAAATCAGGTGTAAAGCGCAGAAATTCGATATCATTGACGGTGACGCCTGTATCGCGCAGGGCAGCACGTGTTTCCCGCATCATCTTCGGATCATCCATCAGAGCATACCCCGGCGTCGTCGGGGTCACTGCGATCAGGCGCAAGCCAACGGCGGCAAACCCCGCCGCGGCCGCAACGCGCACCAAAGCCGGGGGCGGCAGATCCAGAAAGGTCAGATGTGCCAGCGATAGGGGTCGTGTCATGGTCTCTCCGCCGCGTGTTTGCCCGCGATAAATCCAAAGGTCATCGCCGGTCCCAGATTGATACCTCCGGCCGGGTAATGGCCGCCCATCACGCTGGCCATGTCCGTGCCTGCGGCGTAAAGCCCTTCGATCACTGAACCGTCTTTGCGCAGCACCTGGGCATTTCCATTCGTCTTAAGCCCCGCAAAGGTTCCAAAGCTTCCGGGGATCACCCGGACTGCGTAGAATGGCCCGGTCTCAATCGGAGCGAGGCAAGGGTTGGGCCTTTGCAACGCATCGCCCTGCAACCGGTTATAGGCGGTTTCGCCGCGACCAAAGGCCGGATCTTTGCCCTGACTTGCGTGGCTATTGTAGGCCTCCAGCGTCTGCTCCAAGCCATCCGGGTCAATGCCGCAAGCGCATGCCAGTTCCTCGACCGTTCGTCCGTACTTGATGTAGCCCGAGCGCAGATAGGGGCCGACCGGCAGCGGACTGGGACGGGAAATGCCCAGACCATACCGGCGCTGAAAGGCTTTTGTGCAGATCAACCAGGATTCCGGCGTGGCGCCCTCGGGCGTGGCGGCCAGCAAGGCGGTCACGTAGTCATGATAACCGTTGCCCTCGTTGCAGAACCGCTGACCATTTCGCAGCACACCGATTATTCCGGGTTTGCCGCGTTCGATGATATGCGGGAACAAGGCGGTTGTGCCGTCCGGCATTGGCACTTCCGACACCGGGCAATAGGCCGAAGCAGAGGCCAGCGACCGGTCAAATCCCGCGCCGAGCGCCTCGGCCAGTGCGGCGCCCTGGCCTGTGCTGAAGGGCGTGGCCAAGCTGCGCGGCGGCGTGTTGCGAAACGACAGGGGTGCCAGCCGCGCAACATCGTGCGGCACGCCTCCTGTGGCCAGAACGACGCCACATCGCGCCGGGATCCAAGTGGGTTCGCCCGCGGTCGCGACCCCCACACGGCAAACGCGCCCCGCATCGGCCTCCAATTTCGCGACAGTGACGGAGGTTCGGAGATCGACACCCAAATCAAGCGCGGATTTCATCAGGCGTGCGATCAGGGCGTTGCCATTGCGCAGTTGCATCCCGCGCCGATACCACGCCAGATCCGACAGGTGCCGCCCAAAGCGCCGTGTCACATGGACAAAGGCGGACAGCGAGCGGGTCATCGTCATGAACGCCTTCAGGTCTGCTCCGGCCTGAATGGTCATGCCCATAAAGGTCGTCTCGGCCAAGGGCTTGCGCAGGCGATCGATATCGCGGCCCAGACTGCGACCATCGAACGGAGCGGCAATGACAGATCGCCCGCCCTGTCCAGCCCCGGGCAGATCGCTGTAAGTGTCCGGAATATGCGTTCCGCTTTCGAATTGGAGCGCGGTTGCATCCTCGAAAAAGCTGACCATTTCCGGGGCAGCGCGCAGAAAGGCATCCACCTTGTCCGCGTCGAAATTATTGCCTAGCACATTGGCAAGATAGCGTCGCGGCGCATCGAAATCTTCGACAATGCCCGCCTGGATCGCCAGTGGATTGCGGGGCACCCACATCCAGCCTCCGGACCAGGCGGTCGTACCGCCCAGAACGGGGGCTTTCTCCAATACAATCACCTTCAAGCCCTTATGCGCCGCGGTGACCGCCGCCGACAGGCCCGCAGCGCCCGAGCCGATCACCACGAGATCGCATGTCTGAGACCCGGTCATTTCAGTTCCACGCCGTCGGTTCGTGATCAATGATGGCAGCGGTCAAGATCATGTCTACCACGCGCTGTTTCAGCACCGCCTGGTGTGCCTTCGAAAAGAGCTTCTTCCCGAACGAGGTCGAAAATGTGTGGCGGTTCGAGACGTTATAGAAACTGATCGAACTGATCAGCCAGTGCAGCTCCAGCGGATCGGTCCCTTTGCGGAACGTCCCCTCGGCCTTGCCGCGTGCGCAGACGTCCTCGAGCTTGTCGATGATGGATCGGTTCAGTTTCGGAACGATGTCGGATTTGCGCAGGTAGTCCGCGTTATGGATGTTTTCGATCATCACCAGCCGGATGAAATGCGGCGCGTTTACGTGGGCGTCAAAGGTCGCTTCGATCAGGCGCTGCAGTGCCGGCACCGGGTCGAGGTCCGCCACATCCAGCAAGTCTTCGCCATGGCGCAGCGAGGCATAGACCCTTTCCAGAACCGCGCAATACAGTCCCTCTTTGTCGCCAAAATAGTAGTAAATCATGCGCTTGGAGGTAGAGGTCTTGTTGGCGATTTCATTGATGTTGGCCCCGGCAAGGCCGTGTGCCGCAAACTCTTCGGTTGCGATCGCAAGGATGTTTTCCTTAACCGCTTCGGGGTCTTTTTTCCACGATGTCTTGCGCGGCTTTGCCGGACGTTCTGCGCTATCATCCATGTTGTACCCTCACGACACCATATGATTCCGACTATCGGATATCACATGAATTAACTTCAAGGTACATTTAAATTGACAAATTAACTTATAGGTACATAAAACGGAAATGCGACCGGCGATGCGAGGAGCGATTCGTCGGCCAGAAGAACACCAAGGGAGGACAGATATGTCTCGTAAATTGATTGGCGCACTGGTTGCGCTTGGACTGAGCGCCAGTGTTGCAACCGCGCAGGATTACCCGAGCAAGGAAATTCAGGGAATTATCCAGTGGGGGGCCGGCGGCTCCACCGATACCGTCATGCGCTCGGTCACGCCGCACGCCGAAGATGCTTTGGGTGGCACTGTTGTCATGCAGAACATGACGGGCGCTGTTGGTGCCATTGCGCTCAACTACGTTGCCGATGCGGATGCCGATGGCTACACGCTGTTGATGGGCGCGGAAAATCCGATGCTTTACAAGGTGATGGGCCTTGGCGACAAGGATTATACCGATTTCATCGCGATCAATATTCTGGCCCGCGGCACCCCGATGCTGGTTGCCAACAATGACGCGCCTTTCGATGATTACGCTGGCATGATGGACTACATCGCGAAGAACCCGGGCGAGCTGCGCTTTGGCGCAACCGGCCCCGGCGGCCTGCCTTCGGTCATCACCGCGATGATGAACACTGTCGAAGGCAATCTCGATGTGATCGCCGTTCCCTACGATGGTGATGGACCTGCTCTGACCGCCCTTCAGGGGGGCGCGGTCGACGTCATGCCCGCCGTTCTGGGGGCCGCTATCGAAGGCATTCGCGCCGGGTCGATGAAACCCATCGTCATCTTCGACGTCGAACAGAACGAAAAGCTGCCTGATGTGCCGCTGGTGACGGCGTACAACGAAGGTTACAAAACCTACCTGCCTTGGGGCCCATTCTTTGGCGTTTTCGTTCCCAATGGCACGCCGGATGATGTGGTCGCCAACCTGAGTGCCGCCTTCGCCGAGGGCGCAACGAACCCTGACTTCGTCAAGCTGATGGATGATCGCGGCTTTACCATGATGGGCATCAGCGGCGCTGAAGCGACTGACTTCCTGACCAAATGGCAGCAAGGCACCGCGTGGCTTCTGCAAGACGCCGGTCTGACCAAAGCTTCTCCGGAAGAATTCGGCATCGCGCGTCCGTAACGCGCAGACCCAGCAACTTGGTCGGATGGCGGGCCTTCGGGCCTGCCTACCATGGCGGCGCATTGCGTTCCGAGAGAGGAACTCGGAGTAACACATAGCGGAGGAGAGGGTCATGGATCCGGACTTCAGAGGCGACAGCGACCACCACGACGGCACATCCGACGCAACGCCCGGCGGATACGACCACCAAAGGCGTCCCGGCGAATTGGGCTTCGCGATCTTTTTGAGCATCGCAAGCTTGTTCTTGCTGTACAGCGCCTATGGGATTTCGGGATTTGAGGCCCTCTCGGCCCCGGGGGCGGTTCCAATGGCAACAACGCTGGTGATGGTGATCTCGGCTGTGGTCGTCGCTCTGCGCACCCGGCGTTTGGAAAAGGTGCCGTCCGAAACCATCGCCAAGGACATTCTGCCCGTCATGGTGATCGTCTTCATCGGGTTTCTGATCGCTTTCGGGCTGGCATTGAAACCGCTTGGGTTCCTCCCAACCGCCGCCGTGTTCCTGACCGTCGCCATCAAGGTTCTGGCGCGCAGAGGCTGGGGCTACACGCTGGTGGTCTCGCTTGGATCACTGCTGGTGATCTGGATCATCTTCCGGGTGGTGTTCACTGTGCTTTTGCCTGCCGGGATCGTCCCCGAGGCTGAATTTATCCAACTGTTCCGCAATCTGTTTTCCGGGGGGCCGTCGTGATGGACACCATACTCGCCATTCTCACGATTTTCACCCAACCCGAGCTTTTGCTTCTGGTCGGCGTGGGAACTTTCGCCGGGATCTATATCGGCGCGATCCCGGGGTTGTCCGTCACCATGGCGGTCTCGATCCTGATCTCGTTCACGTTTTCATGGGACGTCTATCCGGCGATCTCCCTGATGGTCGGCATCTACATGGGCGGAGTCTATGGCGGGTCACGCACAGCGATCCTGCTCAACATTCCCGGCGCGCCCTCGGCGATAGCCACGGCGATGGACGGCTATCCGATGGCGCAGCGCGGCGAGGCGGGGCAGGCCATCGGTGTCACGACGGTCATGTCCTTTTTCGGCGGGCTGATCGGCATTCTTGTGCTCGCAGTCGCCGCCCCTTTCGTGTCCGAATTCGCGCTGACATTCCAACCGCGTGATTACATGCTGCTGGCCGTACTTGGCATTCTTCTGGTCGGCTCGCTGTCCAGCGGCTCCTTGGTCAAAGGCATCTTTGCGGGGGCTTTGGGCATCGCCATCGGGGCGGTGGGCCGAGATCCGCTGACCTTTACCGAACGCTTCACCTTTGATCTGCGGATGATGGAGGGCGGTATTTCCTTTATTGCGGTCATGATCGGGATGTTCGGCGTCTCCGAAGCCCTGCTGCAATTGCAGAACGTCAATATGAAGACCATCCGTCAGAAGATCGACAAGATCGTGCCCTCGTTCGGAACGATCCGGAAATACCTTCCGCTGTCGCTGCAAACCTCAAGCATCGGCGTGATTATCGGCGCTCTGCCCGGCACTGGTGGGGACATCGCGGCGCTGATGGCCTATGACCACGCCAAGCGTGTGACCAAGACCCCCGAACGCCCCTTTGGACTGGGCGCGATGGAAGGGCTGGTTGCCCCCGAGACCGCCAATAATGCCGCCGTGGGCGGAGCCTTTATCCCCATGATGACCCTTGGCATCCCCGGTGATGCAGTAACGGCCATCATGATTGGCGCTTTGTTCATCCACGGGTTGAACCCCGGACCGATGCTGATGATCGATCAGCCGGACATGTTCTGGTTCATCGTCGGAGCGTTGATGACGGCCAATGTCTTCATGTTGATCTTCGGCCTGACGGGGATCAAGATCTTTACCAGGATCGTCGAGATGCCCCGTTCGATCATCATCCCGCTGATCCTGCTTCTGTCGATTGTCGGTGCCTATGCGGTGAACAACTCGATCACCGATGTCTATTGGATGCTTGGCTTCGGCGTGTTCGGATATTTCATGCGCCACTACGGCTACCCGCTTGGTCCGGTGATCTTGGGCGTGATCCTGTCGCGGCTTCTGGATGACAACTGGCGCCGGGCGATCATCTCGGAACGCGAAGATCTGGGCCGCTTTTTCGAAGGCATCTTCACCAGCCCGCTGTCACTTGTGCTGTTTACTGCCGTGATCCTGATCTTCTTCAGCCAAACCCCGCTTTGGACAGTTATGAAAACCCGCGTGTTCGGCAAGGCGACGTCATGACCGGCTGATCCCCAAGGACATGGGGCTGACCTTTGCCAAAGCCTTTGATCAGGTGCGGCAATCGGGGTTTCGGAGCATCAATGTCACATACCCCGAAAAGGAACTGGTGACCTCAAAGGTGATGGTGGCCGACCCGCTGATGCGCGCCATCGGAACCGTTAAAGCCGTGGTTTTTGAGGTTGATGGCCCAAAGGGTATTAACACCGGTTACAGCGGTTTCATGAACGCCTACCTGGCCGGACAAGGGACCGCCAATCCCGGCAAAGCCTGCCAGATGGGAACGGGCGGCGTCGGCAAGGCGACGCGTAGCGCGCCCCACCAATTCTGGCCAGTTTTTCAAGGACTGTAACCGACGTCTCTCACTGTGATTACGTCGGCGGTGAATTTGTAGCCAACGCCACGGATCGTCTTGATCAATCGCGGGGTGGCAGGGTCACGCTCGATCTTCTTGCGAAGGCGGGCGACCTGATTGTCGATGGTACGATCAAGCGGGCTCCAATCCGTGCCGCCGATCAGATCCATCAGCTGATTGCGGGACAAGGCATGTTTGGGCCGTTCAATAAAAGCGCTGAGCAGCCTGAATTCGCCGCTGGTCAGCCCGCAATCGAGACCATCGCGGTCCCGCAGCTCCATTCGGTCGAGATCGGCGGTCAATCCATCGAACACCAAGCGCCGTTTGACTTCTCTGGCGGGCGCGGCGGGCGGAGTTGCCGTTGGAGTTGAACGGCGCAACACGCTGCGGACGCGGGCGATCAACTCGCGGATGTGAAAGGGCTTTGTGATATAGTCATCGGCCCCAAGTTCCAGACCGACAACCCGGTCGATGACATCGTCCTGACCCGTAACCATGATCAGCGGCACTTGCGACGTGGCGCGGATTTCGCGTGCGATGGACAGGCCATTATCAGCCCCCAACCGAATATCCAGCATAACAAGCCCCGGCGCGCTACTGCGCAATTGGTGCATCGCTTCTGCAGCCGTCGTGGCTTCGAGAACGGAAAACCCTTCGGCTTCGAACACTTCGCTCAGAAGGGATCGAATTTTCGGATCGTCATCGACAATCAGAACGCGGGTTTTCGACATTTTCGGCTTTTTTCTTATCTGATTACGCAGTTACAAAATGATACAAATCTCCTTCTTGGAATACTACGCAGAATTACATCGCTCGCCCAAGTTGATCTTTGGAGTTGAGTGGAGATCTGCCAAATGTACGTCACGATTCCCTCTGCGCATGGCGCGCCCGTGCTGCGTATCAGCCAGCCAAAGCGACGATTCAGATCAGCCGAGGCGCGTTTCAAGGCGGGGGATTACCTCTACTTTGAAGGTGATCAGGTGCAGTATGTCTATGAGGTGAAAATCGGTGTTCTGCGTCTGACCCGGCTGCTGGAAGATGGCCGCAGGCAAGTGATTTCGTTTGGCTATCCCGGCGATATCGTTGGTTTTCCTTCGGGTGGGCTGCACCACACCGATTGCGATGTTTTGGTCGATACACGGGTTGTGCCCTACAGCCGTGCGGCGCTTGAGGATGGCACGCAAGACCCACAGTTGCATCACGATCTGCTTCAGGCCGCGCTGAGCGAGATTAGCGCGATGCAGGATCATTTCCTGATGCTGGGCCGCAAGTCCGCCGCCGAGCGGGTTGCCTCGTTCTTGTGCGCGTTGTCCGAACGTGTCGGGCAGCGGCTGGGGCAATATCGGCAGGTTGATCTGCCGATGAGCAGGGCGGATATCGCCGACTTTCTGGGGCTGACGACCGAAACGGTCAGCCGTAGTCTGACACAGCTGCGCAAGGCGAAGGTCATCGCCATCGACAATATTCATACGGTGGTCATCCTGCGCCCTCAGGCCCTTCTGGGGCTGTCGGTGGGGCACAAGGAAGGGTAACACCCCGGATCGTTCTGATCCGTCTGGCTAGCAAGTGTTTGATCTCAGTCTGATGGGGTTCCTCTGGGCAGGGAAGGCAGTAGTGCCCGCGTGATTGCGCCAACCCCGACAAGCACCAGCGTATAGTTCACCACCCAGCCGAAGAAGGGGATGAAGTTCAGCACGGCAATCAACGTGAGGGCAGCGGCAAAGATCAGCAATCGCGTAACATTTCCGGGCTGCGCGTCACCACCAAAGCCCGTCCAGATGCGCATGGCAACGGCATAGGCCCCCAGCGCATAGCCCAGTATCCACGCCACCACGATGGCCAGAAGCGCGATGGGAACCAAGGGCAGCCCGATGATGGTCAACCCGGCGATCGGCACCATGCCGAACAACACCGAAAGCCCGATCCCCCCCAGCAGCAGGCTCTTGCCCGGCGCCCGTGCCGCGTTGGCGCGCAGCTGCTCGAGCCGCTTGGGCATGAACCCCAGCGCCAGCATCGCAAGGGCGACAAAGAACAGCAAAGACACCACAAAGCCGAACAGGACCGAGCCAAAACCGGGCATGGCTGGCATATGGTCCATGTCGCGCATGTCGGCCATGTTTTCCCAGAACTCGTGCGGCTGTAGCCTTTCAAAGATCACGCGGTCGGCAGGGGCGACCGTGCCCGGCACGGTCACCGGATCTTCGGTGCCATAGGTCAACTGTCCCATGACCTTGGCCTGCGGACCAAAGCTGAGTGATTGGGCATAGATCCGGGCATCGCCCGAAACCACCGCGTTCAGCAGCACGTTTTGCCCGGTCGCCATCAGCGCGCCTGATATCGGTCCTTCGATGGTGACGGTTCGACCCAGCAAACGGGCATTGCCGCCGACCTCGGCCATGGGATCGGTCCGCACTGTCATGCCGATGGCAGAAAGATCTTCCCCGACCGCGCCCAGAACCGTGACCACGGCGCCCATGGCGTACAGGTCTTGCCCGGTGGCAGTGCTGATTAACAGATCCATCCCGGCGACATGCAGATCGCCTTTGGTCGTGCCGCGTGCCACGGCGGTCTGCCCGGCCAGAAACACATCGCCGGGCGCATCCAAGGTTTCGAGCAGGGTGTCACCGCCGATGAACAGATCAGTGCCAGACTGCGTACTGGTCATGTCCGCCATCGCGGGCAGACCCGGCAAAAGCGCCGTGATCAGGCAGAGTGCGTAACGTGAAAGGGACATTCTACGCTCCTGTGGTCCGGGGTTGGTAATGACGGGATTCTAGCTCTGGTCGCGGCGGCGGGATTGATCGTTATCAATCGGGTTCGGCGGCAGAGAGCTATTCTGGCAATATCCGATGGCCGATTGGGCCAACATCGCCATTCAGGGGCTCTTGCCCAAAGAGGGATCGGAGGGACGGATGACGCTCAAGACCATTCTGGTCTGTCTGACCACCGTGGAACATGCCGCAACGCTGTTGAAACTGGCTGTTCCATTGGCGCGCAGGCACAACGCCCATCTGCTGGGGCTACACACGCTCGAAGCGCTTCTGGTCTATCCGTCGATAGCCATGCACATTCCGGAACCGGCCTTCATCGAATTCACGACCAGCCAGCGCGAAGAAGCCGCGCAGATCGAAGCGATCTTTTCCAAGCACACAAAGAACGAGGATTTCCCCAGCGAATGGCGGCTTCTCAAAGCTGAATCTGCCACCGCCTCGGATCGGATGGTGGACTGCGCGCGGGCCTGCGATCTGGTGATCATGGGGCAGGAGGACCGCGACGCTGACCGCTATGACCAGCGCCGTGCGCAATCTTTGGTGATCCGCGACAGCGGTCGGCCGGTGATCGTGGTGCCAACAGGGTATGACGGCCCGCCGGTGGGCGACAATATCCTGCTGGGTTGGAGCAACACGCGCGAGGCGGCGCGCGCCGCGCATGATCTGACGCTGGTCGCGGGGCAGGGGGCCAAGGTTACGGTTCTACGTGTCATTGACCGGATCATGGACGAACTCTCCGACGCCGAGGCGATAGATCTCGCCGCCATGTACGACCGCCACGGCCTGAAGGTCGAGTTGCAGCACCGCGAGAACGGCGGAGACGGCATTGCCGCGTTGCTTGGGCGCTATGCCTTTGAAAAGGGCTCCGATCTGATCGTGACCGGGGCCTTTGGTCATTCGCGTGCCTATGACTTTGTACTGGGGGCCACCAGTCACGCCTTGCTGCGCGATGCCCGTTTGCCAGTGATGTTCAGCAAATGATCTGCCTGTGATTGCATTGATGCGGATCAAGAGCAGGCGCGCACTTGACCGTTAGACTAGGCCAATCAGATCAGGGAGAGTGCCATGCCGGACTATGTGATCAATCTGCGGGATGTCGTCCGCAGCGACGTGCCTTTGGTGGGGGGCAAGAACGCCTCGCTTGGGGAAATGATCGCGACTTTGGGGCAAAAGGGCATTGCCGTGCCGCCGGGGTTTGCCACCACGGCAGAGGCCTATCGGGCCTATCTGGCGCAGAACGATCTGACCGACCGGATCGCGGTGGCCATGGCCCGGCTTGAAGATGGCAAGGCGACCCTGGCGCAGACCGGCAAGGCAATCCGCGCGATGATCCTTGAGGGTGATTGGCCTGCCTCGGTGGCCCCGCTGATCAAGTCGTTTTACGCCGAGCTGAGCCAGTTGGCCGGGGTGGACAATCTGCCGGTTGCCGTGCGCTCCAGCGCCACCGCCGAAGACTTGCCGGAAGCCAGTTTCGCAGGCCAGCAAGAGACCTTTCTGAACGTGCGCGGAGAAGCGGCTTTGCTGGACGCCTGTCGGCGCTGTTATGCCTCGCTGTTCACCGACCGGGCAATTTCCTATCGCCAGACCATGGGCTTTGCGCATGAACAAGTGGCGCTGTCGATTGGCGTGCAGCAGATGGTCCGCTCGGACACGGGCGGGTCGGGGGTGATGTTTTCCATCGACACTGAAACCGGCTGTCCCGATGTGGTGTTGATCAACGCCGCATGGGGGCTGGGCGAAAACGTGGTGCAGGGCGCGGTCAGCCCGGACGAATATCAGGTTTACAAGCCGTTTCTGGACAATCGGGCGTTGACCCCGATCATCGAAAACCGGCTGGGCGAAAAGAAGATCAAGATGGTCTATGGCAGCGGCGGCACCACCCGCAACGTGCCGACTTCCAAGGCCGAGCGCGCGGCGCATGTGCTGAGCGATCCCGAGATCCTTGAACTGGCGCGGATGGCCAAGGTGATCGAAGACCACTACGGCCAACCGATGGATATGGAATGGGCGCGCGATGGCGAAACCGCCAAGCTGTATATCGTGCAAGCCCGTCCAGAAACGGTGCAATCGCGCAAGACCGGCGGCGCGCTGCGCAGCTATACCGTCAAGAACCCGGGACGTGAGATTCTGCGCGGGCTGAGCGTCGGGGCCGCTGCGGTGGCGGGTCGGACCTGTTTCATCGAAAGCGCCGCGGATATCGACCAGTTCATCGACGGCTCAATCCTTGTGACGCCGACGACTGACCCCGATTGGGTCCCGATCATGAAGCGCGCCGCCGCCATCGTGACGGATCACGGCGGGCGCACCTCGCACGCGGCGATTGTCAGCCGCGAACTGGGCATGCCCGCGATTGTCGGCACCGGAAATGCCACCCATGTGCTGCACGATCAGCAGGATATTACCGTGTCCTGCGCCGAAGGCTCGGACGGGGTGATTTACGAAGGTCTGGCCGAGATCGAGACCACCGAGCAAAGCATGGACGACTTGCCCGAAACCCGGACTCAGGTGATGCTGAACCTCGCCAATCCGTCGGCTGCGATGCGCTGGTGGCGCTTGCCAGCCAAGGGGGTGGGCCTTGCCCGGATGGAATTTGTGGTCAATGCAGCGGTCAAGGTGCACCCAATGGCGCTGGCGTGCTTTGATCAGGTGACGGACAAGGACGCGCGCGCCGAGATCGAGACTCTGACAAAGGGCTATGACGATAAGCGCCAATATTTCATCGACCATCTGGCGCTGGGACTGTCGCGGATCGCCGCTGTCATGCATCCAAGACCAGTGATCGTGCGGATGAGCGATTTCAAGACCAACGAATACGCCGACCTGTTGGGCGGGCGCGATTTCGAGCCGCACGAGGAAAACCCGATGATCGGCTTCCGCGGGGCCTCACGTTATTATTCGGACAGTTACCGAGAAGGGTTTGCGATGGAATGCCGCGCGATTGCCAAGCTGCGCGGGCAGATGGGTTTTGACAATGTGATCGTGATGATCCCCTTCTGCCGGACCCCGGAAGAGGCCGACAAGGTGCTGGCTGTCATGGCCGAAAACGGTTTGGCGCGCGGCGAAAACGGCCTTGAGGTCTATGTCATGTGCGAAATCCCCTCGAACGTGATCCGCGCGGCGGAATTTGCCCAACGGTTCGACGGGTTCTCGATCGGGTCCAACGATCTGACGCAGCTGACACTGGGCATCGACCGCGATTCCGAGGCTTTGGCGGGCATTTTCAGCGAAAGCGACCCGGCGGTTCTGTGGATGATCGAACATGTGATCGCCGAAGCGCACAAAGCCGGGGTCAAGATCGGCTTTTGTGGTCAAGCGCCCAGCAACAACCCCGATTATGCGCGCACATTGGTGGGGTTCGGGATCGATTCGATCTCGGTCACGCCGGACAGTTTCCTCAAGGTGCTGCACAACGTGGCCGCAGCCGAGGGTTAGGGCGCGCTCTGGTTGCGCTCCATCATGGCCAGCCGCATCACAGCGGCCAAAATAGCCTGCGCCAGAGCCGGAGAACGGCCCGCACCTATCATGCTGTCTTCGTCGAAGGCATCGGTTTCGCGCAGGCTACAGCGCCAGTGACCATCACGGTCGTTGGCGCGGCCGTGCAGGCTGATCACCCAGTTCGGATAGGCCTCGTCGGCGATGTGGATCGCCTCTTGGGTATTGCCAAGGTTTTCCGGCGTGCCGCGTCTTTTGTCAAATCGGTCTTTCAGAAGAAAGGCCAGCGCGTGGCCGACACCGTCAAGCTCGGCCACGCTAAGGTCTGTGCGGGTTTCAAGCAGGTTGAGCAGCAGGTCAAGTTCTTGGTCGTTCAGTGTCATGGCGTCACCTCAAGGTTGGGTCGCCCCAATCTTGCCCCGGATGCCGCTTCGCGCTTTGACAAATGTCATTCGTGGCGCAGGGCGTCTATCGGGTTCAGCCGCGCGGCGCGGCGCGCCGGGAAATAGCCAAAGATCACGCCAATGGCGGCGGAAAAGGCAAAGGCCAGCAGGATGATCTGCGGATCGGGGCGAAACGGCACAGACAGCAAATTGGCCCCCAACAGGCCAAAGCCAAGCCCGACGCAGATGCCAATCAGCCCGCCGAACAGCGATAGAATGATTGCCTCGACCAAAAATTGCAGCAGCACCTGACGGGCCTGTGCGCCGATGGCCAGCCGAATGCCGATCTCGCGCGTACGCTCGGTTACGGACACCAGCATGATATTCATGATCCCGATGCCACCAACCAGCAGGCTGACGGCAGCGACGGCGGACAAAAGCCCGGTCAGGATATCCGTGATCCCGGTCAGCATGGTGGCGATCTGCTTCATGTCCATGACGGTAAAATCGTCTTCTTCACCCGGGCCGATGCGGCGGATATCGCGCATGGCGGCCTCGATCTCGAGCTTGGCGCGATCAGTGTCGACACCTTCACGCACCGCCATGATCATCAGGCCAACGTCCGTGTTGCCAGCGATGCGGCTTTGAAAACTGCGCAGCGGCATGATGACAAAATCATCCTGATCGCTGCCAAAGGTCGAGGCGCCTTTGGATTTGGTCAGGCCGATGATTTCGCAGGACAGGGTTTTGATGCGGATCTCCTCGCCCAGCGGGTTCGAGGTGCCGAACAGCTGCTTGCGCACGGATTCACCAATCACGCAGACGGGTTTGCCGGATTTCAGCTCGGTCACGTCGAAGAAACGGCCAAGGGCCACCTCCCATTGCGCGGCGGTGAAATAGCGGTTGTCGGTGCCGATCACATCGGTGCGCCGGTTTTCATTGCCAAAGATGACACGCGCACGGGTCGTGCTTGTCGGGGCAGAAACCTCGACGATGGCCAGTTGTTCTTCGAGAATGTCGTTCATGCGCTGGGTAAAGCTTGAGGCCGAGATGCCCGTTGGCCCGCCCCCCATGGCATCCTGCCCGGGGATCACCATCAGCATGCGGCTGCCCAGCTTTTCGACGTCTGCTGTCACCTGTTCGGTTGAGCCCTGTCCGATGGTGACCATGGCGATCACCGCGCCGACGCCGATCACAATGCCAAGCACCGTCAGGAGCGAACGCAGCCCGTTGCGCAGAATCGCCTGCACCGCCAGCCTAATGGTTTCCAACAGCATGTCAGGCCGCCTTTTCTGTTGGGCTGTCGCTTTCAATCTGGCCATCTACCATCCAGATCAGGCGACGGGCATAAGCGGCCATATCCGACTCGTGCGTGACCATGACGATGGTCAGTCCGTCGTCCTGATTGAGCTTTTGCAGCAGGTCCATGATCTCGGCGGACAGCTTTGTATCAAGGTTGCCGGTGGGTTCATCGGCAAGGATCACCTTCGGGTTGCCTGCCAGCGCCCGGGCGATGGCGACGCGCTGTTGCTGACCGCCCGACAATTCCGGAGGGCCATGATCCGCGCGATGTTCCAGCCCGACTTTCGCCAGCGCCTCAATCGCCATGGCGTGACGCCGGGCGCGGGGCAGGCCCTTGTAGATCAGCGGCAGTTCGACATTGTGCAGCGCCGAGGTGCGTGGCAGCAGGTTATACCCCTGAAAGATGAACCCCAGATAGTGACGGCGCAAAAGGGCACGCTGATCACGGCTGAGCCCCGCCACCTCGACCCCGGAAAAGTGGTAAGTTCCCGAGGTTGGCGCATCGAGACAGCCAATCACATTCATCGCCGTCGATTTGCCCGATCCGCTGGGCCCCATGATGGCAACGAATTCGCCCGCGTCGATATCGAGGTCGATGTCCTTGAGCGCATGAACGGCAATCTCGCCGCTGCCGTAGGTGCGGGTGATGCCGCGCAGGCGGATCAGGGGCATATCATCGGGGGCGGGTTCAGCCATCGCTTTGGTCCGTGATCACCAGATCACCCGCTTTCAGATCACCCTCAAGAATTTCGGTCAGGCGGCCATCACTTTGCCCGGCGCGAATGGCGATTTCCTGCGGGCTGCCATCGCGCAACACCCACAGGGTCTTGGCGTCGCCCACTGCATTGCCGGCGTTATGGTCGGGGATCAGCATCCCCAAAAGGCCGCTGCGCTCTTGGTCTTCGACCGGCGCGGCGGGGGGCGCATAGCGCAAGGCGGCATTTGGCACCGTCAGCGCCTGCGCAATCTGCGCCACGGTGACATCGGCGGTGGCGGTCATTCCGGGGCGCAGCGACATGTCCGAGTTATCAATGGCCAGAATCGCCTTGTAGCTGACCACCCCGTCGATGGTTTCGGGGGCAAAGCGGATTTCCGTGATCTTTGCGGGAAAGATGCGATCGTCATAGGCGTCAACGGTGAATTCAGCGGTATTGCCCACCTTTGTGCGGCCAATGTCGGCCTCATCGATATAGACCTGAAGCTCCATCTTGGTCAGGTCTTCGGCGATGGTGAACAGCACCGGCGCTGACAGTGAGGCAGCAACAATCTGCCCGGCATCGACGGACCGGCTGAGCACGACACCGTCGATCGGCGAACAGATACAACCCTTTTCCAGCTCGGCCTGATGCAGGTCCAGATCGGCTTCGGCCAATGATCTGTCAGCGATGGCAGATTGCAGCTCGGCCTGAGCACGGATGAAGGCGGTCTTTTGCGTCACAAGGGTTTGGTGCGCGGACACGCCGCGTTCCTCAAGGCTCTGGGCCGTCTGATATTTCTCGCGCGCCTCGTCGAGCGTGGCGGTGGCCATGGCAACGCGGGCAATGGCGCTGTCCAGCCCCGCCTTGGCCACGGCCAATTGCGCCTCGAGCTTGGTCGTGTCGAGTTCAGCCAGAATGGTGCCTTTGGACACGGTGTCGTTAAAGTCGACGTTGACCCGGCTTAGCGTGCCCGACAACTCGGATGAGATTTCCACCAGATTGGTCGGCTCGACCGTGCCGGTGGCGGTGACGGTGACACGCAGATCGGCGGTGGCGGCCTGAGTGGTGGTATAGCTCACGCCTTTGTCCGCGGTGGCCGAGGTCCACCACCAAAGCCCCGACGCAACAAGGCCTGCGACCACGATCAGGCTGATCGCCCAGCCGGGCAAGCGCGCCCTGCTTTTGGTCAAGCCAAGGGTCTCAGCGACGTCTTGAGGGGTGTCGGGCATGGGTTTGTTTACCAGCATTCACGAAAGGTTCGCTGCACCGTAGCGAAAAACGCCGCGCCGCAAACTGATCAATATCAAATGCGTCGCTGAGGCTTGGTGGCATGATTGCTCACGAGGCCGGGAGGGGGAACAAGATGGATCAGCAGATCATTCGCAAGACAGCCGAGACGGCCAGGCGGGCCAATATGCCGGACTATGACGCGTCGCGCGCAAGCTTTAGTTGGGAGGAAGCACGTGCCCTGCTGGATGGACTTGGCGGCGGGTTGAACATCGCACACGAGGCGATCGACCGGCATGTGGCCGCGGACCGCGGCGATCAGGTCGCGCTGCGGTGGTTGGGTAAATCCGGTGAGCGTGTCGATTTCACCTATGCCCAGCTTCAGGCGCGCGCCAACCGCTTTGCCAATGTGTTGCGCACGCAGGGGATCGGGCGCGGCGACCGGGTCTATTCTTTGCTGGGCCGGGTGCCGGAATTGTATATCGCCGTGCTGGGAACGCTGAAGGCAGGGGCGGTGTTCTGCCCCTTGTTTTCCGCCTTTGGCCCCGAACCGATCCAGTCACGGCTCGAGATCGGCGGCGGCAATGTCGTTGTCACCTCGGCCCGGTTGTACAAGCGCAAGCTTAAGGGTGTGCGCGACAGCCTGCCCGAATTGCGTAAAGTCTTCCTGATCGACGGCGCCGAAGAGGGCTGCGAAAATCTGGGCGCTTTGATGGAAGGTGCTTCGGACCAGTTCAAGACCGAAGTGATGGACCCCGAAGACCCGGCTTTGCTGCATTTCACCTCGGGCACCACGGGGAAACCGAAAGGCGTGCAGCACGTTCATATGGCGGTGGTTGCGCATCACACCACCGGGAGGATCGCCTTGGACCTGCGCCCCGGTGATACATATTGGTGCACCGCCGATCCCGGTTGGGTCACCGGCACCTCTTATGGGATCATCGCGCCGCTGACCAACCGCGTGACGATGATCGTCGACGAGGCCGAGTTCGACTTTGAACGCTGGTACGGCATCCTTGAAGCCGAAAAGGTCAACGTCTGGTACACCGCGCCCACCGCCATCCGCATGCTGATGAAGGCAGGCGCCGACCCGGTGCGCGCGCATGATTTCAGCGCCCTGCGCTTTATGGCCAGCGTCGGAGAACCGTTGAACCCCGAGGCGGTGATCTGGAGCAACGAGGTCTTTGGCATGCCCTTCCACGACAACTGGTGGCAGACCGAAACCGGCGGCATCATGATTGCCAACTACGCCTGTATGGATGTCAAACCGGGGTCGATGGGCAAACCTCTGCCGGGGATCGAGGCGGGAATTGTCAATACCTCGGGCGCGGTGCTGCGCGAAGTGACCGAGTCCGGCCAAATGGGCGAACTGGCCCTGCGCCCCGGCTGGCCCTCGATGATGCGGACCTATCTGCATGAACAGGCGCGCTATGACAAATGTTTCCGCGACGGTTGGTATCTGTCGGGCGATCTGGCGATGCGCGACGCGGATGGCTATTTCTGGTTTGTTGGGCGCGACAAGGACCTGATCAAAAGCAGTGGCCACCTGATCGGCCCGTTTGAGGTGGAAAGCGCCTTGATGGAGCACCCGGCGGTGGCCGAGGTCGGCGTGATCGGCGTGCCGGATGAAACTGCGGGCGAATTGGTCAAGGCCTATGTGGCGTTGAAACCGGGGTTCAAAGCCTCGGATGAGCTGCGTCTGGAGTTGATGGGCCATGCCCGGAAACGGCTGGGGCCTGCCGTGGCCCCCAAGGACATCGCCTTTCGCACCAACCTGCCCAAGACGCGCAGCGGCAAGATCATGCGCCGCCTCCTGAAAGCGCGCGAGTTGGGCCTGCCCGAGGGCGATATCTCGACCCTGGAAAGTGATGAGACATGACCAGCACCAAACCCCGTCTTGACCACGACCATATTCGCGCCCTGTTGCACGGCATGATCCGCATTCGCCGGTTCGAGGACAAATGCGCCGAGCTTTACACCCAGCAGAAAATTCGCGGCTTTTTGCACCTGTATGACGGAGAAGAAGCGATTGCAGCGGGGATCATCCCTGTTCTGCGCGGGCAGGATCGCGTCGTTGCGACCTACCGCGAACATGGCCATGCGCTGGCCCGCGGCGTGCCGATGAACAGCATTCTGGCCGAGATGTACGGCAAGGCCGAGGGCTGCGCCCTGGGGCGCGGCGGCTCGATGCACCTGTTCAGTGCAGAGCATAATTTCCATGGTGGCAATGCGATTGTCGGGGGCGGTTTGCCGATGGCCGTGGGGCTTGGCCTTGGCGACAAGATGGCGGGCAGCGACGCGGTAACCGCATGTTTCTTTGGCGAAGGCGCCGTGGCCGAGGGCGAATTCCACGAGGCACTGAACCTTGCCGCGCTCTGGGGTACGCCGGTTTTGTTTGTTTGCGAAAACAACGGCTATGCCATGGGCTCGGCGCTCGCGCTGACTGAATCCCAAACGCAAATCGCCACCAAGGCCGCAAGTTACGACATCGCGACGGAAACCGTTGATGGCATGGATGTTGTCGCCATCGAAGTGGCGGCGCGGCGGGCGCTGGCTGCAATTGCCGAGACGGGCAAACCCTATTTTCTTGAGTGCAAGACCTACCGATTTCGCCCGCATTCGATGTTCGATGCTCAACTGTACCGCACAAAAGAGGAAATCGCCGAGTGGCGTGCCAAAGGGCCGATCGTGCGCTTCCAGACTTGGGCTCAGGAAAACGGGCTGTTACATGCGGACGACATCGCCGGGATCGAAGCCGAGGTGGACCGCGAAATCGCCGAAGCGGTCAGATTTGCCGAGGCAGGCACAGATGAGCCGATCGCCGATCTGGGGCGTTTTGTCATGGCCCCGGAACGCCCCGCCGCGCCGCAGGTTGCGGCCGCAGGAAAGATGATCAAAACAACCTACCGAGAGGCGGTCAAGGCCGGGATCGTCGATGCCATGACGCGCGACGACCGCGTGTTCCTGATGGGCGAGGATGTTGGCCATTACGGCGGCTGCTACGCGGTCAGCAAGGGCTTGCTCGACCAGTTCGGTGCCGAGCGCATCCGCGACACACCCCTGTCAGAATCCGGATTTACCGGCGCGGGGATAGGCGCCTCGATGGCCGGGATGCGCTCGATTGTTGAATTGATGACGGTGAATTTCTCACTGCTGGCGCTGGACCAGATCCTGAACACCGCCGCATCGCTGCGCCACATGTCAGGCAACCAGTTTGGCGTGCCTGTGGTCATCCGTATGGCCACCGGCGCAGGCAAACAACTGGCCGCGCAACATTCGCATTCTCTGGAGGGATGGTACGCCCATATCCCCGGCCTGCGGGTTCTGGCCCCCGCGACGCTGGAGGACGCGCGCGGGATGCTGTGGACTGCGCTGCAAGACCCCGACCCGGTTTTGATCTTTGAAAACGTCATGCTGTACAACGTCGAAGGGGAACTGGCCGAAAATGCAGGCCCTGTTGATATAGACCGCGCCGTGGTGCGGCAGGCGGGCGATGATGTGACGCTGATCACCTATGGCGGATCGCTGGCCAAAACTCTCGCGGCGGCGCAGGAACTGGGGCAGGGCGGCGTGACTTGCGAGGTGATCGACCTGCGTTGCCTGAGACCTCTGGATATGGACACGATCCTTGCTTCGGTCGCCAAGACGCACCGCGCCCTGATTGTCGACGAGGGCTGGAAAAGTGGGTCGCTGGCGGCGGAAATCGGAATGCGACTGGCGGAAGAAGCGTTCTTTGACCTTGACGCACCCTTGGCCCGCGTCTGCAGCGAAGAGGTGCCCATTCCCTATGCCGCCCATCTGGAACAGGCTGCGATCCCGCAGGTCGGCAAGATCGTGGCGGCGGTCAAAGTCATGATGGAGGCAAAGCCATGAGCGCATTCTTGATGCCGTCTCTGGGGGCGGATATGGAGGCCGGAACGCTGGTCGAACAATTGATCGCAGCGGGCGATCCGGTGAAACGGGGCGACGTGATCGGCGCCGTCGAAACGCAGAAAGGCGTGATCGAGATCGAGGCCTTCGAGACCGGCGTGCTGACCGAATGGCTGGTCACTCTGGGCACCGAAGTCCCCGTCGGCACGCCTTTGGCCATGATCCGGACGGGCGCGCAGGATGAGCCCGAGCCGGACGAGCCACTTGAACCGGATGAGCCGGAAACCGAGCCGCCAGAATTGCCCGAGCCAGAAGAGCCGATACCCGATGAACCGATTCCCGAAGATCCGCCCTATGAGGATCCTGGCCCGAGTGAGCCGATCCCGGAAATGCCAACCTATGATCCGCAAATGCGGCTGCGCATCACCCCTGCCGCCCGCCGCTTGGCCGCGCAACGCGGCGTCGATCCCGCGACGCTGAGGCTGCCAGAGGGTCGGGCGATTACCCGGGCCGACATACTTGGAATGGCACCTACGACCAAACCGCCACCGCCATCGGACATGCGCGCGGCGATTGCCGCTGCCATGTCGCGATCAAAACGCGAAATCCCGCATTACTACCTGGCACATATGGTTGACCTGACCGTGGTGGATGGTTTTGTCACCGCGTTGAACAAGGATCGTCCGCCCGAAAACCGCATTCTTCTGGGTGCGGCAATGGCCAAAGCCGTGGCCCTTGCGCTGAAGAAATACCCTGAATTCAACGGCCACAACGAAGACGGGCTCTTTACCCCCAGCAAGCCCGTTCATCTTGGACTGGCCATCAATATCCGCGGCGGCGGGCTTGTTGCGCCAGCGCTGTTCGATGCGCAGAACAAAACGCTGGAGGCTCTGATGCAGGACATGAGCGATCTGGTCACCCGCGTGCGCGCCGGACGGTTCCGGGCGCGTGAATTGTCTGACGCCACGATCACCCTGACATCGCTTGGCGATCGCGGTGTGGATGAACTGTACGGCGTGATCTATCCGCCCCAAGTTGCCATTGTCGGGGTTGGCACACCGCGCCTTTACCCGATGATCGAGGCGGGGCAGGTGGCCCCAAGGCTCGCCGCCCGCATCACGCTTGCCGCCGATCACCGCGTCAGCGACGGCCATCGCGGCGCGCTGTTTCTCAAAGCCATCGACAAACATCTGCAAGAACCGGACACGCTATGACCCAGCCCGATATCACCGCCCTTCTGACCGAAGAATTGCACCGTATCGCCCCGGAGATTGATCTGGACGATATCGACCGCGCCGAGGACCTGCGCGAAGAACTCGACATCGACTCAATGGATTTTCTGACATTGGTGACGGCGTTGGGCAAACGTCTGGGGCTGGAGATGCCCGAAGCGGATTACGACCAGATGCGCAGCTTTGATGCCATGGTCCAATACCTGCGCGCCAAATCCGCCTGAAATCCCACCCGGAGGTACGCCACGGCAACCAATGCCCAGCCGTTGAATGTGGGCGGCGTGTTTCCAAGAGTTTTGCGCCAAAGCCTGAAGGCAGAACTGAGTACCGGGGCGGGTTCAAGTCTGATCCGGGCAATCGCGCCGGTCTTGACCCGGATCAAGACGCCTCAACGCGAATTGCGCCATTCTGGCGGAACACACCAATGAAAGCAGGCCCCATATGAAACGCCTTCTTCTGCTGTTCCCCATGCTGGCCATGGGCTGTTCCATCCAAGGCCCCGAAGCCGGGCGCGTGCTGTATCAGGAAAACTGCGCCACCTGTCATGGTGCCAAGGGGCGTGGTGACGGCCCCTCTGCTGCCAATCTCAGAACGCCGCCCGCTGACCTGACCAAGATCTCTGCGCGCCGGGCCGGTGTCTGGCCGATGCTCGAGGTCATGTCGATTGTCGATGGCTATTCGCGCCAGACCCTGCGGCGCGACGAGATGCCGATCTTCGGCGACTTTCTTGACGGCGATCTGGTGAAATTCGACACCGGGAATGGCGTGATGACACCCACCCCTGCCAAGCTGATTGCCATGGTCAACTATCTTGAAACGCTGCAAGACCCCGCGCCGACGGACTATGTACCCTAAATTTCTGCGCTGCGGTGCCCGATTGCAATTTTACGCTGTCTGCTGTCCTCGAAAGGCTGGCGTCGTCAGTCGACTCGTCGCGCCTGAGCCCGCAGATTGACGCGCAAGGGATCGGTCCCCATCATACGCGGCATTGTTTGCCGTTAGATCGGAGCCATTGGTCCATGCCCGAAACCGCCAGAGACCTTGGCTTTTTCCACACCCTGCTGGAGGCCTGCGTCGATGCGGTGATCGTTTCAGATGACACGGGTTCGATCCTGCGCACCAATCCCGCCGCCGCCGAACTTTTTGGGTATAGCGCAATTGAAATGCAGGGCCAAAAGGTCGATATGCTTATGCCGAAGGCCATGGCGCGGCATCACGCGGGTTTCATGCGGCATCATTTGGACACCGGTGAAACCCGGATCATCGGCACCGGACGCGACGTTGAAGGGATGCGTAAGGATGGCAGCCTGTTCCCCCTGCACCTCTCCGTAGGCCGCACGGATGTTGAAGGGCAGATCTATTTCGTCGCGATCCTGCACGATCTGACGCGGCAGAAAACGGCGCAGCGCGCGCTCGAACGCTCGCAGCGGCTGGACGCCATCGGCCAGATGACGGGCGGCATCGCGCATGATTTCAACAATCTTCTGACCGTGATCATCGGCAACCTCGAACTGCTCGAAATGCGCGGAGGAGGCGATGACAAACAACAGGCGCTGGTGCGCGACGCGCTGGCCTCGGCCGAGTTGGGGGCGGACCTGATCCGGCAACTGATGGTTTTTGCCCGACAAAGCCACCTGCGCCCGGTTGAGGCCGATCTGGGCGCGGTCTGCCGTGAAACGCTGGCCATCCTCAAAGGAACACTTGGCGAGGCCTATACCATCAAGACGCTGATCGCGCCAAATCTGCACCCGGTGCTGGTCGATACCGCGCAGCTTCAATCGGCATTGGTCAATCTGGCTCTCAACGCGCGCGACGCCATGCCAAACCGAGGCGAGCTGCTGATTTCCATCGAAAACGTGACCATTGACGACAGCTATATGGCACAGGAAACCCATGTGGCGATGGGCGATTACCTGCGTGTCAGCGTCAGCGACAACGGCATCGGCATGTGTGCCGAAACCCAACTGCGCGTGTTTGAGCCGTTTTTTACAACCAAAGCCTCCAGCGGCGGCACCGGTCTGGGGCTGGCAATGGTCTATGGCTTTGTGCGCCAGTCTGGCGGTCATATTGCGCTGTACAGCGAGCCCGGCCATGGCACGACCTTCAGCATGTATTTTCCTGTGCACCAAGGCTCTGAGACCGGTCAGCCGTTGGACAAGACCTTTGAGGTGGCAGAACTTCCTCATGGCAAGGGCGAGCATATTCTGGTGGTCGAGGATAATCCTCAGGTCCGCGGCTTTGCCGTCGCTCGGCTCAGAGAGCTTGGTTACCGCACGTCCGAAGCCGGGTCCGGCGACCAAGCCTATGAAATGCTGACATCGGGTTTGCAAGTGGACCTGCTGTTTTCTGACCTCGTGATGCCAGGCCTTCTGAACGGTTATGATCTCGCGCAGCGCGTGGCCCGGGAGTTGCCGCAAATCAAGGTGCTGCTAACCTCTGGCTATGCCAGCGATGTGGTCGCCGCAAAGAACCAGCTTTCCGGCAATACCGCTATCCTGCACAAGCCCTATCACCATGCCGAACTGGCCCGCCGTATTCGCGCGCTCTTGCATCACGATAACGATAACGACGTCGCCTGAATCGACTGAAACCCGGCTGCCGCCCCTTGACCTTCCAGCAACTGGAATCCCCATATCAACGGTCCAATTACTTTCCGAGTGAAAGGACAACCCATGGCTGAGGAACAACACAGCGCGACACAGTCGATCACCCGCGACCCGGTTTGCGGCATGACTGTCGATCCTGACGCGCGCAAACCGCAGGCGAAGCACAAAGGGCATACTTATCATTTCTGCTCGGACAGGTGCCGCGACAAGTTCAAGGCCGATCCTGAACGCTACTTGAGCGAAAGTGCAAAGCCCGAGCCCATGCCTGAAGGAACCAAATACACTTGCCCCATGCACCCCGAAATCGTGCGCGACCACCCCGGAGACTGTCCCAAATGCGGCATGGCGCTGGAGCCGATGACGCCATCTGCGGACAGCGGACCCAACCCCGAATACGCTGATTTCCAACACCGGCTGATGCTCACCGCACCCCTGGCGATGGCGGTCTTTGTGCTGGAAATGGGCAGCCACATCGGCATTCCGTTCGCCGAATGGATCGGCCACACCGCCTTTGGATGGTTGCAATTCGCGCTGGCGACGCCGGTCGTCTGGATCTGCCGTGTGTTCTTCAAACGTGGTTGGGCGTCTATCGTGAACCGATCACCGAACATGTGGACGTTGATCGCGCTCGGGACCGGGGCGGCCTATCTATTTTCGATCGTCTCTTTGCTGTCGCCCGATCTGCTGCCATCGCAGATGCGCGATGGCATGGGCATGACGCCGGTGTATTTCGAGGCGACGGCAGTGATCCTAGTGCTGGTTCTGATCGGTCAAGTCATGGAACTCGCGGCCCGGGAACGCACAGGCGACGCAATCCGCGCCTTGATGGACCTTGCGCCGAAAACCGCGCGCCGGGTCGATGGCGACAGCGAAGAGGACGTGCCGTTGGACGATCTGCGAGCGGGCGACATTCTGCGTGTGCGCCCCGGCGAAAGCGTACCGGTCGATGGTGTACTGTCCGAAGGGCGGTCCTCAGTTGATGAAAGCATGATCACCGGTGAACCGGTGCCAGTCGAAAAGACAGAAGGCGATCAGGTCACCGGCGGCACGCTGAACAAATCCGGCAGCTTCCTGATGAAGGCGCAGGACGTGGGCGAGAACACGACGCTGGCCCGCATTGTGAAAATGGTTGCCAAGGCGCAGCGGTCGCGCGCGCCGATTCAGGCTTTGGCGGACCGGGTGGCCGCCTATTTCGTGCCTGCTGTGGTTGCCTCGGCCCTGCTGGCATTTGTTGCGTGGTGGGTTTTCGGACCGACGCCTGCGTTGTCTTATGCCTTTGTTGCCGCGGTCTCGGTGCTGATCATCGCGTGCCCCTGCGCGCTGGGGCTGGCAACGCCGATGTCGATCATGGTGGCAACCGGACGCGGGGCAAATGCGGGCGTACTGATCCGCGATGCCGAGGCGTTGGAACGCTTTGCCAAGGTTGACGTGCTGATCATCGACAAGACAGGCACGCTGACCGAAGGCAAGCCTTCACTGACGGATGTCGAACCCGAGGGCATGGAGGCGACCGAGTTGCTTTCGCTGGTCGCGGCACTGGAG
This sequence comes from Pacificoceanicola algae, assembly GCF_049341065.1. Taxonomy (NCBI): domain Bacteria; kingdom Pseudomonadati; phylum Pseudomonadota; class Alphaproteobacteria; order Rhodobacterales; family Roseobacteraceae; genus Pacificoceanicola; species Pacificoceanicola algae. The sequence goes on from NZ_JBMPIX010000005.1 coordinate 196,520, forward strand.
CGCGGCTCGGAACATCCGCTGGCCGAGGCGATTGTCGCCGGGGCAGACGACCGCAATGCCCCACGCCGCGACAGCCATGACTTCGAGGCCGTAACCGGCAAAGGCGTCACAGGCACAGTAGATGGCCGCAAGGTTGCACTGGGGAATGCGGCGTTGATGCAGGATCTGGCGATCGATCTGGGCGCCTTGTCCGGCCGTGCCAAAGACATGCAGGCCGAGGCCAAGACCGCGATGTTCGTCGCGGTGGATGGCACGGCGGCGGGGATCATAGCCGTGGCCGACCAGATCAAACAAACCACGCCCGACGCGATCCGCGCTCTGCACGATTTGGGCATGCGCATCGTCATGGCCACCGGCGACGCCAAGGCGACGGCAGATGCTGTTGCGAAGGAGCTGAACATTGACGAGGTGCATGCCGAGGTCAGCCCCGAAGACAAGGGCGCATTGGTTCGGCGTCTGAAGAATGAGGGTCTGTCGGTCGCGATGGCCGGGGATGGTGTGAACGATGCACCCGCGCTGGCCGAGGCGGATGTCGGGATCGCCATGGGGACCGGTGCCGATGTCGCGGTTGAAAGCGCCGGACTGACGCTGGTCAAAGGTGATCTGGGCGGCATCGTCCGCGCCCGCAGGCTGGCCGAGGCGACCATGCGCAACATCCGCCAGAACCTGTTCTTCGCCTTTGTCTACAATACGGCGGGTGTGCCGGTGGCGGCCGGAGTGCTCTATCCGTTCATCGGCGTACTTCTGTCGCCCATCGTCGCCGCGGCAGCCATGAGCCTGTCGTCCGTCTCGGTCATCGGCAACGCATTGCGTCTGCGCACGGTCAAACTGTAAGAAGTTCCCGGATCAAGATCAAATTCCCGGCGTCAAATCCCCGCCCAGTCAAGAATACGTCTCAACACGTATTCCGGGTCTTCTTCATGAGCGAGGTGGCCCAAGTCAGGCAGAGTGACGACTTCGGCATGTTTCATCCGGGTTGCCGCTTTAACGGAAACTTCGGGCGAAACGGCGCTATCTTTCTCTCCGGTGATAAACAGGCAGAGCGCCGAAATGTCGGCAAGCCGGTCAAGCAGCGGATCGACGCTCCATTGCGACATCATCTTCAGGGTGCCGTCGACATGGTCGCGGTCCGAGATGAGGCGGGCATAATATCCAAGGCCCTCCGCGTCAAGCTGTGATCCCGTGCCATTGATCAAGCGGCGGGCACGCGCCAAGGGATCGCTGCCAGAGCTGAAGGCGAGGGCCGTCAAGGGCGTCATCGCCAGAACTTTGGCCAACAGGGGAAAGAGCCATCCGGCGATACCGTCAAAGCGGCCAAGCGCTGCGTTGATTCCGACGACCTTCGGCGCTTCGGGCAGGATCAAGGACAAGTTCAGCGCAATGGCGGCCCCGGCGGAATGACCAATGATCAAGGCGGGCGACCAACCCTGATCGGCGCACAACATACGGATATCGGCGCTCATCTGCTCCAATCCGCAGCGGTTGCGCGCCCCAAGTCGGCTGAATCCCTGTCCTGGAAGATCAAGCGCAACCACGTGGAATTTTCTGGCCAGCCCGGGAAACAGATCGCGCCATGTATGGGTGGACGCGCCTGCGCCATGCAGAAGCAGCACAGTTGGGCCATCGCCGGTTTCCTGAACATGCCAATGATGGGGCCGACACATCACCCGACGAGACAGCGCAGCGTGCGGCCAAGAGGGAAGATCGCGGGCCCAGTCCATGATGCCCTAGCGTGTCAGAGCGGCGTCTGCGGCCGCGGAAATACGCTTTGCGTCTGCCCGAGGCAGGGGCAGATAATGACCGCCAAGACTTGACGCGAGCTCGGCGCTGTCCGCTCCGGGGCGGATGGAGGTATCAATCACGACGGTCGGCATGCCCAAGCCGCGCAGCAATCGCGCCATGGCCCGCGCGTCGCTTTTCGCCTGAACGCGGCCGGATGAGCCGTCGAAGGCGATATTGCCCCGGCCATCGGTCAGCACCGCAAGACTGGGGCTGAGGCCAGAGCGGCCGCTTGATACCGCGAGTTCAAAGGCGGTTCTCAGACCGGTGGCGAGCGGCGTTCCACCCCCGCCGGGCAGAGCCGAAAGCCGCCGTTTTGCCTGTACCAATGATCGTGTCGGCGGCAGCAGAATCTCGGCGCCGGTGCCGCGAAAAGCGACCAGCGCCACTTGATCGCGCTTGGCATAGGCCTGCCCCAGCAACAATTCAATCGCGCCCTTGGCTTCGGCCATGCGGGCCATCGCCGCCGAGCCTGACGCATCCACGGCGAAAATCACCAGACGGTCCGAATGATCTTCGAACCGGCGCAGACGAATATCCGATGGGTGGATGATCAGCTGCGGACCGTCAGGCCGGGATTTGCGACGCATCGGCTGCCACGGAGCAGCGGCGCGCAGTGTGGCAACCACATCAATCCGGGCGCGGCCATCCAGCCGACCGGGACGGGAGGGCAGCGGGCGACCTCGTCGGTTGCCCTTCTTTTTGGCGCCTGCGCCGCTGCCTTGCGCGCTTGTGCTGCGGATGCGACCGCTCTCGAGACGCTGCAAAAGGTCAGCAGGCAGGCAGGCCGCGACGGCCTGAACCAAAATCTCATCCGGGAGCTGGTCTTGTGCCGGGTCGGTTTCGGCGTTTGAGCCATCCTCAGGCTCGGGGTCCGGCGCATTGTCGGGCGGCGCATCGTCGGGTTCTGTCTCGGGCACTTGCGTCGCGCGCGAGGCAAAGACCAGCTCGGCTGCCTCGCGTAGATGCGCGTCGTTTGTATCAGTGATGCCGTCAAGCGCCGCAAGTGCGCGGGCGCAGCGCAGGGCAAAAAGCGGCGCGCGCTGGCTATCGATGCCGAAACGCGCGGCCAAAACCACCAGTTGGTCAAAGTGCTCGGAGGGGGTCTGAACCGAGGGCAAAAGCTGTCGCGCGGTGTCCAGATCGGCAGGCGCGGGCAGGCGCACCTTCGCTTCGGCGGCGCGGATCAGGGACAAGTCGGCGAAAAAGGCGAGGCGATCCGCCAGACCGGAAGGAGCGGCTTCGTCTGTATCGGCCCCTTCGTCCAGCAGGACAAGCGTATGCCCGGGACCCGTGTCCAGAAGTTGCGCGAGGCGCGCGGCAAGGCTCGGCGGGGTGCGCTCGGCCATGGGCAGCAGCAGCGCACAGGGCAACTCGGCCAATCCGGTGTCGCGGATCAGATGCCCGGCGGACAAAGACGCTGCGACGTTCAACCCACCGAATAGCTGTGTGTCGTCCACGCCGGGGTGAATGCGGTGTTGCGGCAGAGGCAATCGTTCAAGAGCGCTTTCAAAGCATTGAAGCACGGGACCGGGGCGGGCGCGCAGGACGATACCGCCGAGCCCGACCGGATCGACCATCAAAGCCGACAAGGCGCGCAGGGCGCGGGTCCAATCCGAAGCCGCCTCTTCGCTCATGGCAATGTGTCGGCGATCACGCGGGCGACCCTCGCAAAGGAGCCCGCTTCGTCCAGCGGATCACGACGCAGGCGATGGCTGAGCGCCAGCGGAGCCACGTCACGCAGATGATCGCGGGTGATCCGGTCGCTCCCCTGTTCCGCTGCGAGCGCACGGGCGGCACGCAGAAGGGTCAACTCGCCGCGCAAACCGTCAGCGCCAAGCGCCATGGAAAGCCGGGCACAATCGTGCAGGATCTCGTCCGGAGTGTCGATGTCATTCAGGGCCGCGCGGGCCGCAAGAATGGCGCTCTGCAGCTTTGCATCCTCGGCCTGCCATTTGGCCATGAAGGCCGCGGTATCGCGCTCATAGGCATCGCGGCGGCGGATCACCTCGACCCGGTCTTCGATGGTGTCAGGCGAGCGGACCTCGACCGAAAGGCCGAACCGGTCCAGAAGCTGCGGGCGCAGCTCGCCCTCCTCGGGGTTGCCTGATCCCACCAGAACAAAGCGCGCGGCGTGGCGGATCGACAGGCCCTCCCGCTCAACCGTATTGATCCCGGATTGGGCGACATCCAGCAAGAGGTCCACGATGTGATCCTCCAGCAGGTTCACCTCGTCGATATAGAGGTAGCCGCGATTGGCACGGGCCAGCAGGCCCGGTTCAAACGATTTTTCACCCCGCGTCAACGCGCGTTCGATGTCCAGCGCTCCGGTCACACGGTCTTCGGTCACGCCAAGGGGCAGGTCGATGACAGGCGTTGGCCGCTGGGTCAGGGATAGGTCGGTGACATTGGCCCAGTCCGGGCAGTCTGCGGGCAATGCCGAATTGACCGGACAGCCGGCAACAACGGTGATCGGCGGCAAGAGCGCGGCAAGTGCCCGCACGGCGGTGGATTTGCCGGTGCCCCGATCGCCGAAAACAAGAACACCGCCAAGCCCGGGATCGATAGCCGTCAGGACCATCGCGCGCTTCATTTGGTGCTGGCCGACAATGGCCGAGAAAGGGAACGGGCTGGTCATGTCTGTGTTCCTACGCGGCTGAGAGGGGTTTGGCCCTGCCATGTCCCGCTATCGCCAAGAATGCGGAACCGAGCATAGAGTTCTTCGCGAAACCAATGGCCTTCGCGCACTGCACGGATGGCACTGGCGTGGGGGCCATCTGCGCGTGCGAATTGCGCCATGGAGGTGGCATCCGGCCAAATGGAAAACGTGATCTGGTGCAGCAAGGGGACCTCGCCAATGCCGATTTTGAACAGCGTATTGGTGTCCTGACCGATCATGGCACTTATGTCCGGTACGCGCTTCCAGAATCGCAGGGCCCGCGCGGGGCGCAGCGTGGCGCGGGTGAGGGCAGCAATTGGGCCTGTCTGCGGTTCCGGATCGACGGAAAACGGGGTTTGACCGGCCCACTCGCCCCGCGCGGAGATGGGGCTGAGGAACAGCGTCCAGCTTTCCATAGCGCGGGCTTGGTAGCGGCAAAAGATTGGCGCGCTGGCGGTTTGGCGCTGTGCCGTGTCAAGATCGCTCCAGGTTGCGAGGATGGCGTAGACACCAGTGTTCGGGATCGGGGTAAAGCCTTCGCCAGTGCCTGACCCACAGAGTTTCCAAAACCCGATGCCGGGCACGCGCCGCAGGGCGGGCCGGGCCAGACCCATCATGGCAAATGCCCAAAGGCGGGCGGCACCGCGCGGGAATTGGTAAAAACTGAGACTGACAACTTGGATGGACTCTCTCCCTCTCGGCGCAATGCTGTCCACTCAGCCTGACATGTTCGTGCCGTTAGGAAAAGAGGAGAATGCGAGATTGTCAATTAAACCTTACATGTGTAAGCTTTCCAAATGTTGACAACTGTCGATCCCGATCAGAAGGCCCGCGCTTTTCAGAAGCCGCGACCGCATGCTGTGGTTATCGGTGCAGGGCTTGGCGGTTTGGCCTCGGCGATGCGACTCGGGGCCAAGGGCTATCGAGTGACGGTTCTGGACCGGCTGGACGGCCCCGGTGGCCGTGGCTCTGCCATTCACCAGGGCAATCACCGCTTTGACCTGGGTCCGACGATCGTCACCGTGCCGCAGGTTTTCCAAGACCTCTGGGCCGCATGCGGACGACGCTTTGAAGATGACGTCGACTTGCGGCCACTGGACCCATATTACGAAATTCGCTGGCCCGACGGCAGTCATTTCACAGTGCGGCAAGACGAAAAGGCGATGCGCGCCGAAGTCATGCGGCTCGCGCCGAACGATCTGGACGGCTACGAAAAATTCCTCAAGGACAGCGAAACGCGCTACACGGTCGGCTTTGAGGATCTCGGGCGGCGTCCGATGCATCGCTTGGTTGATCTGATAAAGGTACTCCCGACCTTCGCCCGGCTGAGGGCGGATCGCTCGATCCACACCCATGCGGCGAGATGCGTCAAGGACGAGCGTCTGCGCATGGCACTGTCGTTTCATCCGCTGTTCATCGGTGGTGACCCCTTCCACGTCACGTCGATTTACGCGCTGGTGAGCCATCTCGAAAAGGCCTTTGGCGTGCATTACGCCATGGGCGGCGTAGAGGCGATTGCAATGGCGATGGCGGGTGTGATCGCCGATCAAGGTGGTTTGATCCGGCAAAGGTCGCAGGTGGACGAGATTCGCATTCAGAATGGCCGCGCCAAGGGGGTGACCCTGACCAGCGGCGAGATGATCGAGGCGGATGTAACCGTGTCCAACGCCGATGCGGGCCACACCTATGACCATTTGCTGCGCAAGCACAAAAGACGTCGCTGGACCGCACCCAGGTTGAAACGCACGCGGTGGTCCATGGGGCTGTTCGTCTGGTACTTTGGCACCAAGGGAACCCGCGACATGTGGCCAGACGTCGGCCACCACACGATCCTGAACGGGCCGCGCTACAAAGGGCTGCTTGAAGACATCTTTCTGAACGGCAAGCTTTCAGACGACATGAGCCTCTATATCCATCGCCCTACGGTGACGGACCCAAGCGCGGCGTCCGATGGCGATGACACCTTTTACGCCCTCAGCCCGGTTCCCCATCTTGGCCATGATACCCCGGTGGACTGGACCGCGATGGCAGAGACGTATCGCCAGAAGGTTCAGGATGTCTTGGAGCGTGACGTGTTGCCTGGCCTGGGCGAGACGCTGACCGAGCAGCTTGTTTTCACCCCCGAGACCTTCCGCGACAGATACCTCAGCCCCCACGGCGCCGGGTTCTCTATCGAGCCGCGCATCCTGCAAAGCGCCTTCTTTCGTCCTCATAACGTCAGTGAAGAAGCCAAGGGGCTGTATCTTGTCGGGGCGGGCACCCATCCCGGTGCAGGGCTTCCGGGCGTGATCGGCAGCGCTGAAGTCTTGGACCAACTTATCCCCGATGCTGAAACGGTAGGGCAGGAATGATCGCGCCAAAGGATTTGGAACATTGCGTAGAGGCGATCCGGCATGGATCGCGCTCTTTTCACGCAGCCTCAAAACTGCTGCCCGCGCGGGTGCGCGATCCGGCCCTGGCGCTCTATGCCTTTTGCCGCCTTGCCGATGATGAGGTGGATTTGCAGGCGGCCAAAGCCGATGCGGTCTTGCGCTTGCATGATCGGCTGGACCGGGCCTATTCGGGGCGTCCCGCAGATGCGCCGGCGGATCGCGCCTTTGCGGCGATCATCGAAGATTTCGAGATGCCGCGCGCTTTGCCCGAAGCCTTGCTGGAAGGGCTGGCGTGGGATGCGATGGAGCGCCGTTACGACGATCTGTCGGGGCTACGCGCCTATAGCGCCCGGGTCGCTTCGGCGGTTGGGGCAATGATGTGCGTCTTGATGCGTGTGCGCGACAAGGATGCTTTGGCCCGGGCCTGCGATCTGGGCGTGGCCATGCAGCTAACGAATATCGCCCGCGACGTGGGCGAAGACGCCCGCGAGGGGCGGCTGTATCTGCCGCTCGATTGGCTGGGTGAGGTCGGCATCGACCCCGAGGGGTTTTTGCGCGCGCCGACCATGTCGCCAGATTTGCGGATCGTGGTGCGCCGTTTGCTGCGCGAGGCGCAGACGCTCTATAACCGCTCTGAGGCGGGGATAGCCGCGCTGCCGCTTGATGCACGCCCCGGCATTTTCGCAGCGCGGTTCATTTATGCCGGGATCGGGCGTGAAGTGGCGCGGACCGGATACAATTCCATCGACCAGCGTGCCCGAACCGGACAGGGGCAGAAACTGGCCTGGCTTGCCTTGTCGGTTGTTAGGGCCGGGGCCACGGCTTTGATGCCGAAGTCAGCGGTCATCCACGCGCGGCCGGTGCCGGAAACGGACTTTTTGATCGAGGCCACCGCCCGCCCGCAAAAGAGCCACGATTGGAGCGATGCGTTGCATGCGAGCCTGATCACCCTGAAGGCCCGCGAAGAAGAACGACGCGCAGCATTGATGTCGCCGATGCAGGGGCTTAGGTAAAGCCAATGTTCTGGTTTTTGTTCGCGATATTCTTGGCTGCCTGCTTTTCGGTCGGCGCAACGGGGGGATTGTTCCCGCCGGGGGCGTGGTATGATCGCCTGAACAAGCCTAGCTGGACGCCGCCGAACTGGTTGTTCCCCGTGGCTTGGACCACGCTTTACCTATGTATGGCCTTTGCTGGCGCGCGTGCGGCGCTGGCGCCGGACAATGCCTATGCCATGGCGCTCTGGGCGTTGCAGATCGCATTGAACGGGCTGTGGACCCCAGTGTTCTTTGGCTTGCGCAGGATCCGTCTGGGTCTGGTCGTGCTCAGCGCGCTTTGGTGTGCTGTCGCCGCCTGCTGTATCGCCTTGTGGCAGGTGGACTGGTTGGCGGGGCTGTTGTTTGTCCCTTACCTGACATGGGTGTCCGTGGCTTGGGCGCTGAATTTCTCCGTCATGCGCTTGAACCCCGAAATAGCACGCGGAGCGGAAGTCTGAGCTAGTCAAAGCTCCAATGCGCCCTGCGAGGCACGCGCACAGCCAGCATTGGCTTCAACAAAGGCGATCGAAATCGTCGCAGATCGAGCGCCTCGTGCACACCTGTGGTCGTCTCCCCATTCAGGCAGGTTTGAACGGCGCTCCGGCTATAGAACGGCGCGTCGAGCATGTTTTGAACTTGCCGGGGCGTATGGCCATAATCGGCGCGTGTCTCGCGCCGCACTTGCCACAGCGATCTCGGCAATGCCGCTTTGGGCGGGATCGCGATGCTTTGCGCGGTGCCATCGGTGTCAAAGCGCAGCGCCGCGCTCAGAGTAGAACCGTCCCGACGTTTGGCATCGTAAAAACAGGTGCCGCCCTGCTGGGTCGGAAAGCGGCCCCATGTCCAATAGTCAAAGTCCTGCTCCAACGCGCGTGTGCCAAAGTTGGCGTCGAAATAGCCGTGCCCTATCCAGCGCCAGCCTTTAGCATCCAGATCGACGTCGATGGTGCAGGTGGGCGCGAAGGGGCGCCAGATATGGCTGCCTTCTGGCGTCAGGGGCAGTTCGACCCCGGTCACCGCGGACGGCGTCAACGTCATGCGCCCGCGCACGCGCGAGACAAGCGGCGGGCTGCTGATTTCATCGATGTCTATGATCAACTGGCCGTTGCGCCAATGCAGCGCCGAAGGGCCAACGGTCAGGCTGTGTGGCGATTGTCTCAAGGCGCTGTCGCCGCGATCCGTCATGGTGAAACGGCCACCCGGCCCATAGGTGGCGACGTTGATACAGACGTGGTTTTCCGGGCGTTTGCGCCCGGACCAGGCGTACCAGGGCGAGAAGACGGATCCTATGAAGGCGATGACGCTGACGGCGCGTGTTCCGCAGGCGCTGAGCCCGTCGACGTACCACCAGGCGTAACCGTTGGGCGGGACGTGGAGGTTGAAGTTTGGTGCTTCAAGATCATCTCGACCGCGTGCCGTGCGGAGAGGATCGCCATCGGCACACCCGCGCCCGGATGCGCCCCGCCCCCCGCCAGATACAGCCCCTTTATCGCGGTCTGTGCCTTGGGGCGTTGAAAACCCGCCATAAGACCGTGCGGGCTCTGCCCGTAAAGGGATCCTTGCGACGCCGGAAACAGTGCTTCGAACCCGGTTGGCGTTGTCAGCGCCTTTGGTTCCGGGCTGGGAGAGAAGGTCAGGCCGAACCGCGCCAGCGTCTGGAAGGTACGTTCGTGACATTGCGAAAACTCCGGGTCATGGGCGGGCAACGGTGGGGCGTTGGCGATGATTTCAAAGCGCTCGACGCGCGGCGGCGGGGCCGGGCCACCGCGATCCATGGCGCAAATGTAAAGCGTGGGGTCGGGGGCCAATTTGCCTTGGGCCAAGGCGTCGAATTCAGGTTTGGGCGCGTTGCGAAAAAACACGTTGTGATGGGCCAGCTCAGGGCCCGAAGGCTGCGCGGCAAAGGACCAGACTTGCGCTGACAGGCTGCGCTGCCGGGTTTTGGTTTGAGGGGCCAACATATTGCATGCGTTGCCAAGCGCCCCCGTGGACAGCGCGCGCGGATCGCCGTTGAACACCACCACATCGGCGCGGAGGGTTGTTCCATCGGCCAAGGTCACTCCAGTCGCCCGCCCCAAAACGCTGTCGATCCGGGCAACGTGACTGTCGTACAGGATCTGCGCCCCGCGCGCCTTGGACAAGGCCTCAAGCACCAGGGCCAGTCGATACATGCCGCCCCGGATTTTCCAAACACCCGCCGCCTCTGCCTGCCATATCAGCGCCAGAAGGGCAGGCACCTGATAGGGTGAGCCGCCGACATAGGTCGCATAGCGGCCAAACAGTTGCGCAAGGCGCGGATCGTCAAAGCTGCGATCCAGCAGGTCGGCAAGCGATGCAAAAGGCGCCATCTGTTTCAGGATCTGCGGATTGCGCAGACACTGTATGGCGAGTTTCAAGCGCGATGGGGCAGCGGACTGCAACATCGGCGCATTGAAGGCTGCAAATAACGCCTTGGCGCGGTCCGAAAACACCCTGAATTGCTGTGCGGCCTTAGCGCCAGCGAAAGCCCGTATGGTATGCATATTGGCGGCGGGGCTGTCGTAAAGATCCAGCTTGCTGCCGTCTGGCCAGAAATGCCGCGCGATCATTGGCTGGCGCAGCAAGGTCAGGTGATCCTCCAGTCGTTCACCCAGTGCCGCAAACAGCGCTTCGATAACCGGGCGCAGGGTCAGCACCGTCGGACCCGCGTCCACAGGACCGGCAGAAGATGGAATGCTGCGCATTTTGCCGCCCGGCGTGCCATGCCGTTCCAGCAAGGTCACTGCGAATCCTGCATGCGCAAGTCTTGCGGCGGCGGCGAGCCCCCCAATCCCGGCGCCGATAACTACGGCGCTTTGCCCGGAGCCCGGGCCTTTGGGTGCGGTTGTCATGTCGCAATTATTGACTCGAGCGCTCAAAGTGTCCATTCTAATTTACACATTAGATGTAATTTCAAAATTACATCAAGCTGCGAGGGAGACCGCGATGCCATTGTCGCAACGGATCGAAACGGCCATGGCGCGTGCGCTTGACCTGACACAAGACGGCCAGGCGCCACAGCAATTGGGTGCGGCGTTGCATTACGCGACTTCGCCGGGGGGCGCACGAATCCGGCCAACGATCCTACTGTCTGTGGCCATGTCCTGCGGGGATGACCAGCCGAAATTGGCGAATGCAGCAGCCTCGGCGCTTGAGTTGATCCATTGCGCGAGCCTTGTGCATGACGATCTGCCCTGTTTCGACGACGCGGACATGCGCCGCGGCAAACCTTCGGTGCACCGCGCCTTTTCCGAGCCTTTGGCAGTCCTGACGGGTGACAGTCTCATCATTCTTGCCTTTGAAGTGCTGGCACGGGCGGTGCCTGACAATCCTGACCGCGCCGCGCAATTGCTGCTGTCTCTGGCCAAACGCACCGGTATGCCCGGCGGGATCTGCGCCGGGCAAGGCTGGGAGAGTGAGCCAAAGATTGATCTGGGCGCCTATCACCGTTCCAAGACCGCTGCGCTTTTCATTGCCGCGACCGAGATGGGCGCCATCTCGGCTGGTCATGCGCCGGAGGAATGGCATGATCTGGGTGCGCTGATCGGAGAAGCCTTTCAAGTCGCCGATGATCTGCGTGATGCGCTGCTGGATGAAAAGACACTCGGCAAGCCCGTTGGGCAGGACGACCTGCACGGGCGGCCTAACGCGGTGATCCAACTGGGCATCAAAGGCGCGCTGGACCGGTTGTCGCATATTCTGGCCGGGGCGATTGCCTCGATCCCTTCTTGCCCCGGAGAGGCCGCCTTGGCGCGAATGGTCAGCCATCAGGCCGAAAAGATCATGCCTGCCGTGCCTGCAAAGTACCGGGTCTAAGCCCGTGGCGGTGGCCAGCGATCCACTATTGCGGCGCAGCAAGGGCCCCTGGCTGCCGCGCCTGATTTCGCGGCCCGGCGTCCAGAAATGGGCGAGCCGCCTGCCTTTGGGACGTGGGATAGCGCGCCGCGACGGCGCAGCGATCTTTGACATCCTTCAGGGGTTTGTTGCAGCTCAGGTCTTGTCGGCTTTGATCGAGCTTGGTTTGCTGCGACGTTTGCTGGAAACACCCCTCACCGCCGAGGATCTGGCGCCGGAGCTTGGAATCGACGCGGTGCGGATGCAGGCGCTCTTGCAGGCCGGCGCCGCGTTGGATTTGCTGCGTCTGCGGCGCGACGGGCGGTTCGCCGTGGCGCGCAAAGGCGCCGCGATTTTGGGGGTGCCGGGGCTGGAGGATATGATCCGCCACAACCGTGCCTTTTATCAGGACATGGCCGACCCGATCACCCTTTTGCGCGGCACTGGAGAGACGAACGTTGCCCGATTTTGGCCCTATGTCTTTGGCCAGAGCGGCGAGATTCCTGACGAAGTGTCCGAGAGGTACTCGGATCTGATGGCGCGCTCCCAGATTCTTGTGGCCGAGGATACGCTGCGGGCCGTGACGTTTTCCGGCGTACGGCGCCTGATGGATGTGGGCGGCGGCTCCGGCGTGTTTCTCAGTGCAGCTTTGCGCAAGCATCGCAAGCTGGACGGAGTGGTTTTCGATCTGCCAGGTGTTCAGACGCTGGCCGAGGCGACATTTGTCAAAGCCGGGCTGGCGGATCGCGCCGCGTACGAGGCAGGAAGCTTTCGCGAAAGGGATTTGCCCGGCGGCGCTGATGCCATCGCCCTTGTGCGGGTGCTTTATGACCACGATGACGACACGGTGCGCGATCTTCTGCGCAAGGTCCACGCGGCTCTGCCACAGGGCGGGCGGCTGGTCATCTCTGAGCCGATGTCTGGCGGCGGGCGGCCTGATCGCACTACGGACGTCTATTTCGCCTTCTACACGATGGCTATGGGGACCGGGCGCGCACGCTCGGTCGAGCGAATCGTGGAGCTGTGCCGCGAGGCTGGCTTTACCGATCTGCACAGCCCCCGGGCCGCCCGGCCCTACATCACGCGCGTAATCACGGCCAAGCGGGCCTGACGCGGATTTCCAAGTGTAAACTTCTATTGACAGATATATATGTACGTGTAGGCTTACATTAACGTAGCGATAAGACTTGGCGATACCCGCCAGCCGACTCGCAAACTGGGAGGCGTTCATGAATACTCTCGCTGTCCTCCTGAATGGTCCTGAGGATCTTCATTTGGAAACCTTGCCGCTCAAATCGCCCGGCAAAGAAGACCTGATCGTCGAAATCTCTCATTCCGGAATTTCCACCGGCACCGAAAAGCTGTTCTGGTCCGGCGCAATGCCGCCGTTTCCGGGCATGGGCTATCCGCTGGTGCCAGGCTACGAATCCACAGGCGAAGTGGTCGAGGCCGCGCCGGGCACCGGGTTCCAGCCCGGCGATCGCGTTTTTGTTCCCGGGGCCGATTGCTTTGATGGGGCCTTTGGTCTGTTTGGTGGGGCAGCATCGCACCTTGTGACGGATGCCTCCCGCGTGACCAAGATTGACACGGGCCTCGGCGCCGAAGGCGCTTTGCTGGCCCTTGCCGCAACTGCCCGCCATGCAATGGCCGGACTGGACAAGCGCGTGCCCGATCTGATCGTCGGCCACGGAACTCTGGGTCGCTTGCTGGCGCGTCTTACGATTGCGGCGGGCGCTCCGGCCCCGACCGTCTGGGAAACGCAGGACAGCCGCCGCAGCGGCGCCATCGGCTATGATGTCATTGCTCCCGAGGATGACCCGCGCCGCGATTACCGCGCGATCTATGACGCTTCCGGAAACGCTTCGATCCTGAATGATCTGATCGGTCGGATCGCCAAGGGCGGCGAAGTGGTTCTGGCAGGATTTTACCCCGAAGGGCTCAGCTTTGCCTTTCCGCCCGCTTTCATGAAAGAGGCGCGGCTGCGTATTGCCGCCGAATGGGCCCGAGACGACCTGAGCGCCGTGCGAGCGCTGGTCGAAACCGGCGCGCTTTCCTTGAGCGGTCTCATCACCCACCAGGCCCCGGCGGGCCAAGCGCCTGCGGCTTACCGCACCGCCTTTGACGACGCCGATTGCCTGAAAATGATACTCAACTGGAAGGACGCAGCGTGAAGGACGACGTACCCAATCTGAAGGACTTCGACCAAAGGCTGCGTGACGAGGCGCACGAGGATTTGGCCGATCTGGTCACCGATGAGCCGAAGAGCAAGACGCAGATCATCGCGATCTACGGCAAAGGCGGCATCGGCAAATCCTTTACGCTGGCCAATCTCAGCCACATGATGGCCGAACAGGGCAAGCGTGTGCTGCTCATCGGATGCGATCCGAAATCGGACACCACAAGCCTGCTGTTTGGCGGCAAAGCCTGCCCGACGATCATCGAAACCTCGACCAAGAAAAACCTCGCCGGAGAGCAGGTCGCCATTGGCGATGTCTGTTTCAAGCGCGGCGGCGTCTTTGCGATGGAGCTTGGCGGGCCCGAGGTCGGTCGCGGCTGCGGCGGCCGGGGGATCATCCACGGCTTCGAGCTGCTGGAGAAACTCGGCTTTCACGATTGGGACTTCGACTATGTCCTGCTCGACTTTCTGGGCGACGTGGTCTGCGGTGGCTTTGGTCTGCCGATCGCCCGGGACATGGCGCAGAAGGTGATCCTTGTCGCCTCCAACGATCTGCAATCGCTGTATGTTGCCAACAACGTCTGTTCGGCGGTCGAATACTTCCGCAATCTGGGCGGCAATGTCGGGGTTGCGGGCCTTGTGATCAACAAGGACGATCATTCCGGCGAGGCGCAGGCCTTTGCCAAGTCCGTAGAGATCCCCGTGTTGGCCGCGATCCCGCAGGACGACGACCTGCGCAAGAAATCCGCGAACTATCAGATTGTGGGCACGGCCCAAAGCCAATGGGGTAGCCTTTTCGCCGAACTGGCCGAGGCGGTGTCTCTGGCGCCGCCCGTGCGGCCCTCGCCGTTGGATCAGGACGGTTTGCTGGCGCTATTCGACAGCAAGGACACCGGCGGCGACGTTGTGTTGGAACCTGCCACCGATGCGGACATGCGCGGTAAATACGCCAAGCCGCAGGAATCCCTGGAGGTGGTCTATGACGACGCCTGATTCCAAGGCCCAAGGGTCAAGCAAACGGACTTTGGTCGAGGTGCAGCACAGGCTGCGCCGTGCCCGCCGCGAACAGATTAACCGTCTTTTGTCGGACATTCAGCGCAACTTGCCCGAGCGGGAAAACCAGTCGGAGGCGAAATGACCGACGAAGTCACCTATGACAGGGCCGCCCAGGCCGATGTGACGCTTGGCCAATCCCGCGAGGCAAGCGCCGAAGTACCCGGAACTCCGGGGCTTGGTTGCCATTCCGGCAGTGAGTTGGAAAAGGCCGCCCGCGCCGCCGGATCAAGCGACATTCTTGACCAATATGCCCGCGACTACCCGACAGGGCCGCACGACAAACCGCAAAGCATGTGCCCCGCCTTTGGCAGTCTGCGCGTTGGCCTGCGGATGAAGCGCGTGGCCACGGTCCTGAGTGGGTCCGCCTGCTGTGTCTATGGTCTGACCTTTGTCAGCCATTTTTACGGGGCGCGGCGGTCCGTAGGCTATGTGCCGTTCAATTCGGAATCGCTGGTGACCGGCAAGCTGTTCGAAGACATTCGCGATGCGGTCCACGAACTGGCCGATCCTGATTTGTATGACGCAGTGGTGGTGACCAATCTTTGCGTGCCGACCGCCTCTGGCGTGCCGCTTCGGTTGCTACCTGATGAGATCAACGGCGTACGGATCGTTGGAATCGACGTGCCGGGATTTGGCATCCCCACCCATGCCGAGGCCAAGGACGTTCTTGCCGGGGCAATGCTCAACTATGCCCGCAAGGAGGTCAAGGCAGGCCCGGTTCCGGCGCCCGTTGGCGGGGTTTCCGACCTTCCCACAGTGACCTTGCTGGGCGAGATGTTCCCGGCGGATCCGGTGATGATCGGCGCGATGCTGGCCCCGATGGGGCTTGCCGCCGGGCCGGTGGTGCCATGCCGCGAATGGCGCGAACTTTACGCCGCGCTGGATTGCGGCGCGGTGGCAGCGATTCATCCGTTTTATACAGCCGCAGTGCGGGAATTTGAGGCCGCCGGGCGCAAGATCGTCGGCAGCGCGCCGGTTGGTCATGACGGCACAGCGGCTTGGCTTGCGGCGATTGGCGATGCCTTCGGGTTGTCCGCCGAGCGCGTCGCGGCCTCGCAAAACGCGTTCTTGCCCGCAATCAAGGGCGCGCTTGCGGCGGCGCCGGTCAAGGGGGTGATCACCCTGTCCGGCTATGAGGGCAGCGAATTGCTCGTCGCCCGGCTGCTGATCGAAAGCGGCGCGACGATCCCTTATGTCGGCACCGCCTGCGCCAAATCGCCATGGTCGGCGGAGGATGCTGAGTGGCTGAGGGCGCGCGGCGTCAAAGTGAAATTCCGTGCTTCGCTCGAAGATGATTGTGCCGCCATGGAAGGGGTCAAGCCTGACCTTGCCATTGGCACCACGCCGGTCGTGCAGAAGGCAAAGGCTCTGGGCATCCCGGCGCTGTACTTCACCAACCTGATTTCGGCGCGGCCCCTGATGGGTCCGGCGGGCGCGGGATCGCTGGCCGAGGTCGTGAATGCGGCAATGGCCAACAAAATCCGCATGGACAAGATGCGCGACTTCTTCGAGGGCGTCGGCGCGGGCGACACCGCCGGGATCTGGGAAGGGGCACCGAACCTGCGCCCTGACTTCCGGGCGATGAACCAAAAGAAGATCGAGAAAAAGGCGCGCGCCGCCAAGGCGGAGCAAATGATATGACTGCGCGTTTCTCTTGCCTGATGTGCCGTACAGCCAACCCCCCTTTGCGCGGGGGGCTTGCGTCATGCTGATCCAGGACCACGACCGCGCGGGCGGCTACTGGGGCGCCGTTTATGCGTTTTGTGCCGTAAAAGGCCTGCAAGTGGTGATCGACGGCCCGGTGGGTTGCGAGAACCTGCCGGTGACCTCGGTCCTGCATTACACCGATGCCCTGCCGCCGCATGAGTTGCCCATCGTGGTGACCGGCCTTGGCGAAGAGGAACTGGGCCGCGAAGGCACCGAGGGCGCGATGAAGCGCGCCTGGGGCACGCTGGACCCGGCGCTGCCTGCGGTCGTGGTGACCGGTTCGATCGCCGAGATGATCGGCGGCGGCGTCACGCCCATGGGCACGAACATTCAGCGCTTCCTACCGCGCACGATCGACGAAGACCAATGGGAAGCGGCCGACCGCGCCATGACCTGGCTCTTTACCGAGTTCGGCATGACCAAGGGCCGGATGCCAAAGGAAAAGGCCCGCGAAGAGGGCGCCAGGCCGCGCGTCAATATCCTTGGCCCGATGTATGGCACCTTCAACATGCCTTCCGATCTGGCCGAGATCCGGCGTCTGGTCGAAGGCATGGGCGCAGAGGTCAACATGGTGCTGCCTCTGGGCGCGCACCTGGCCGAAATGCGCGATCTGGTAAATGCAGATGTGAACATCGTGATGTACCGCGAATTTGGCCGGGGTCTGGCCGAGGTGCTTGGCAAGCCTTACTTGCAGGCGCCCATCGGGGTGGAAAGCACGACCTTGTTCCTGCGCAAGCTGGGCGAAATGCTGGATCTCGATCCCGAACCCTTCATCGCGCAGGAAAAGCATTCGACGATCAAACCGGTCTGGGATCTGTGGCGCTCGGTCACGCAGGATTTCTTTGCTACGGCCAGCTTTGCCATCGTCGCGAACGAGACCTACGCCCGCGGCATCCGCAATTACCTTGAGGGGGATTTGGGCCTGCCCTGCGCCTTTGCGGTTGCGCGCTGCGCCGGCAAAAAGACGAATAACGTCGAGGTGCGCACCCGGATTGCGCAGGACCGCCCGCTGGTGGTGCTCGGCTCGATCAATGAAAAGATGTACCTGGCGGAACTCAAGGGCGGGCATGGCCCCAGCCCGGCGTTCATCCCGGCCAGCTTTCCGGGCGCCGCTATCCGGCGCGCAACCGGAACGCCGATGATGGGGTACGCTGGGGCGACCTACCTGCTGCAAGAAGTGTGCAACGGCCTCTTCGATGCGCTGTTCCACATTCTGCCCTTGGCCAGCGACATGGACGCCGTTGATGCGACACCCACGCCCTTGCGCCGCAACGTGCCCTGGGATGCGGACGCGCAAGCTGCGCTCGACCGCTTGGTCGCCAGCCACCCGATCCTGACCCGCATTTCCGCCGCAAAATCCCTGCGTGACGCCGCCGAAGAGGCCGCCCTGCGCGCCGGAGCCGAGCGCGTCGTTCTGGAAACCGTTCAAGGGCTGTCGCCCAATACAAGCTTTTCTCGAGAGGAGGATTGATCATGACTGATGTCACATCCCACACGCCCAGCCGCCATGCCGCGCGGCGCAGCCGGGACACGGAATACACGGTCTACTTCATTTTCATTTTCCTGACCGCCTTGCCCTTCGCCTGCCTCAGCTGGCTGCGCGATGCGATCCTTGGCAGATCCGGACCGCTGCCCGGTCCCCTGACGCGGGCCCGCAAAGAGGCGGACCGGATCACCCCTTTGATATTCTCGGCCTGAACCCGCACGGCACAGGATCCGAGACACGAGCTGCCTGCCCAACGCTGGGCGGACAGAGACCTGAGGGACCGTGAAGGCCCCACAGGACCCGGCCGCGGGGTTCGCGGCGTCAGCGTAGCGTTCCGGAGGAAAGTTAATGGCTGATAATACCGACCTGTCCTTCACAGGTCTCACCGACGAGCAAGCCCAGGAACTGCATTCGGTCTACATGAGTGGTCTTTACCTCTTTGTGATCGTGGCAGTGGTCGCCCACTTGGCGACCTATATCTGGGCTCCTTGGTTTTAAGGAAGGAAAATGGACGTGTCTAAGTTTTACAAGATTTGGCTCATTTTCGATCCGCGCCGCGTGTTTGTCGCGCAAGGCGTTTTCCTGTTCCTGTTGGCCGTCATGATCCACCTGGTGGTTCTGTCGAATGGCGTCAACTGGTTCGAAAATGCCGCCGCGTCGCGCGCAGCGGCTTCTGAGTGACCAAGGGGGCGCAAGCCCGGTTAAACATCGCTGCGGGCAGGCAGGCCTGCCCGTGGCAAACCGTTTCACCAACCACGACGACGACGGCTTGAAGTCTGAACGGGACGAGCCGCCAAACGCGGAGAACAACGATGGCGTTGCTTAGCTTTGAAAGAAAGTATCGCGTCCGCGGAGGGACGCTGATCGGCGGCGAACTGTTCGATTTCTGGGTCGGCCCATTCTATGTGGGCTTTTTCGGGGTCACGACAGCCTTTTTCGCCTTGCTCGGAACCATTCTGATTTTTTGGGGGGCGGCCCATCAGGGCACCTTCAACCCATGGCTTATCAATATCGCCCCACCTGACCTGTCTTACGGTCTGGGGCCGGCCCCACTGATGGAAGGCGGCCTTTGGCAGATCATCACGATCTGCGCGATTGGCGCCTTTTGCAGCTGGGCGCTGAGAGAGGTCGAGATCTGCCGCAAGCTGGGGATGGGCTATCATGTGCCTTTCGCCTTCAGCTTCGCGATCCTGGCTTATGTCACACTGACGGTCTTCCGGCCGGTGCTGATGGGGGCCTGGGGACATGGTTTTCCCTACGGCATCTTCAGCCACCTCGATTGGGTAAGCAACACCGGCTACGCCTATCTGCATTTCCACTACAATCCAGCGCATATGCTGGCTGTGACGTTGTTCTTCACGACAACGCTGGCGTTGGCGCTGCACGGCGGTCTGATCCTCTCGGCGGCAAACCCCGAGAAGGGCGAAGAGATGAAGACGCCCGACCATGAAGACACCTTCTTTCGCGATTTCATCGGCTATTCCATCGGCACGCTGGGCATCCACCGTGTCGGGTTCCTGCTGGCGATCAACGCGGTTTTCTTTAGTGCTGTCTGCATCATCATCAGCGGCCCGGTCTGGACCAAGGGCTGGCCCGAGTGGTGGAACTGGTGGCTTGAATTGCCGATCTGGCCGTCTCAGGTGGGGATGTAACGATGATTGAATATCAGAATATTTTCACGCAAGTGCAGGTCGAAGGTCCAGCCGAATGGGGCATGGACAACGAAAACAACATGGCCGAAGAGCGGATGATCAAACCGTTCTTCAGCCGCCTGATGGGTCTGATCGGCAATGCGCAGATCGGCCCGGTGTTTCTGGGCTGGACCGGCATGGTCAGTCTGGCCACCGGCATCCTGTTTCTGAACATCGTCGGCCTGAATATGCTAGCCCAGGTCAATTACTCGATCCCCGAATTCCTGCGGCAGGGGTTCTGGCTGGCGCTTGAACCGCCCAGCCCCGGCTACGGATTGCAGATCCCGCCGCTGGACGACGGGGGTTGGTACATCATCGCCAGCTTCATGTTGCTGGTCAGTGTCTGCACATGGTGGCTGCGCAGCTATCTGCTGGCCGAGCAGCACAAGATGGGCAAACACGTGGCCTGGGCCTTTGCCAGTGCCATCTGGTTGTTCCTCGTGCTGGGTCTGTTCCGTCCGATCCTGATGGGATCATGGAGCGAGGCGGTGCCCTACGGGATCTTCCCGCACCTTGACTGGACCACCGCCTTTTCGATCCGCTACGGGAACCTCTACTACAACCCGTTCCACTGCCTCTCGATCGTCTTCCTCTATGGCTCGGTCCTGCTGTTTGCCATGCACGGCGCAACCATTCTGGCGGTCAGCCGCTTTGGTGGCGACCGCGAGCTGGAGCAAATCGTCGACCGGGGCACCGCCTCGGAACGGGCAGCGTTGTTCTGGCGCTGGACCATGGGCTTCAACGCCACGATGGAAGGCATTCACCGCTGGGCCTGGTGGTTCGCAGTGCTCTGCCCGATCACTGGCGGCATTGGCATCCTGCTGACCGGTACGGTCGTCGACAACTGGTTCATCTGGGCACAGGAGCACAACTTCGCGCCGATGTATGACGGCAGCTACGGCTATGAGGCCTTCGGGTCTTACGAAGCCTTCATCGGAAAGGAGTGAGACCCATGTTTCCCAAGTGGTTTGACAAATGGAATCGCGATAACCCGGTGAATGTCGAATTGCCCGCCATTGTGGTAGGGGTGGTTGGATCTGCGGTGATCGCGGTGGTGGCTCTGGTGGTCTTGGGTCAGCCCTTTGCCACGGACAGCCTGCAATCAGGACCGCGCGGCACCGGCATGTCGGTGCCCGAGTTCAAATCGGATCTGGCAACGCCCGATCCGACCATTGCCCTGATGATCGAGGACGGCCCCTATGTCCCCGAAGCGGGTGAAGAGCTTGCCAAGGATCTCTACCAGAATGTGCAAGTTCTGGGTGAACTGACCGATGCCAACTTCAACCGACTGATGGCGGCGATGACCCGGTGGGTCGCGCCCGAGGCCGGATGCGCCTATTGCCACGGTGACGGCGATCTTGAGACTTATGGCGAGGACACCCTTTATACCAAGGTCGTCGCCCGCCGGATGATCCAGATGACCCAGAACATCAACGCGAACTGGGATGGCCACGTCAACGCCAACAAGACGGTGGGCGTGACCTGCTTCACCTGTCACCGCGGTCAGAACGTGCCAAGCGACATCTGGTTCCAGATGGGCGAGGTCAACAAATCCGCCTCGGGCTGGGCGGCCCAGCAGAACCGGGTGACGCCGTTGACCCAATATACCTCGCTGCCGACAGATGCACTTGAAGCCTATCTTCTGAATGGCGAGATTATCGCGGTCCACGATCTTGAAAGCCGCGTTCCGGGCATTCCGGGCAAAGACGATTACCCCGGCATTCAAAACGCCGAGCGGACCTTTTCGCTGATGAACTACGTGGCCAATTCGCTGGGGGTGAACTGTACCTTCTGCCACAACACGCGCGCCTTCTATGACGGCAGCCAAGTCACCCCGCAGTGGGGCACCGAAGCCCTTGGCATCCAGATGGTGCTTGAGATGAACAACGACTATCTCGTTCCGCTCAAGGATACCTTTCCCGAAAACCGGCTTGGCCCGGTGATGGGCGATGCACCCAAAGCCGCCTGCAAGACATGCCACAAAGGGTATCAGCAGCCGCTGCAAGGCACCAACGTCATCAACGACTGGCCGGAACTGGCCACGACGTCAGGCGCGCCGGACTACGGTCAATAAGGCCTCTGCCGGCGGCGCACCGGATGCGCCGCCGGCACCAAATCGCGCCGTTCGCGCCCCGCTATGCGCGGGCGACGCCATATCCACCCCGCGGGAGGAGAGCGCGATGACACTGGATACCTCACAGACCCCGTTGCTTGACCGGATTGCAGGGCCATCGGACCTGCGCCAGATGCCGGACGAGAAACTTGCCAAGCTCGCCGACGAGGTCCGCGCCGAAGTGATCTCGGCGGTTTCAAAAACCGGCGGGCATCTGGGCTCTTCACTTGGCGTGGTCGAGCTGGCCGTGGCAATCCACGCGGTTTTCAATACTCCGATGGACAAACTCGTCTGGGACGTGGGCCATCAGTGCTATCCCCACAAGATCCTGACAGGGCGCCGCGACCGCATGCAAAGCCTGCGCCAGAAAGACGGGCTGTCAGGATTTACCAAACGCAGCGAAAGCGACCACGACCCTTTTGGTGCGGCGCACAGCTCGACCTCGATCAGCGCGGCGCTGGGGTTTTCGGTGGCGCGCGATATGGGGCGGCCCACGGGGGATGCCATCGCAGTTATCGGCGATGGGTCGATCAGCGCCGGCATGGCCTATGAAGCGCTGAATAACGCCGGGGCCGAGGGACGCCGACTGTTCGTGATCCTGAATGACAATGAGATGAGCATCGCCCCGCCGGTGGGGGCCATGTCATCGTACCTCAGCCGGATGTATACCGCCGAGCCGATGGCGCGGATGAAAGTGCTTGCCGAAGGGTTCGAGGCCGCGATGCCCGAACCCATGCGGCAAAGCGCCAAGCGCGCGCGGCAGTTGGTGACTGGTCTGACCGGTAGTGGCACGCTGTTCGAAGAGCTGGGCTTTGATTATATCGGGCCGATTGATGGCCACGATATGGATCAGTTGCTTCCGGTCCTTCGCGCCGCTCGGTCGCGTGCCACGGGGCCGGTACTGATCCATTGCTGCACCGTCAAAGGCAAAGGCTATGCACCTGCTGAGGCCAGCGCGGACCGCGGGCATGGCGTGTCGAAGTTCGACCCTGCCACCGGTGCACAGGCAAAATCCAGCCCTGGCGCGCCCAGCTATACCAGCGTTTTCGGCAAGGCTCTGTTGGCCGAGGCTGCCCGCGACGAACGCGTCGTGGCGGTGACGGCTGCAATGCCGTCCGGCACCGGGGTCAACCTGATGGCCGAGCGGTTTCCGGGACGCGTCTTTGATGTCGGGATTGCCGAACAACATGCGGTCACCTTTGCCGCCGGGATGGCAGCCAGCGGGCTGCGGCCGTTCTGCGCGATATACTCGACCTTCCTGCAAAGGGGTTACGATCAGGTGGTACATGACGTTGCGCTGCAACGCCTGCCTGTGCGCTTTGCCATCGATCGTGCAGGGCTGGTCGGCGCCGATGGCCCGACCCATGCCGGCGCCTATGACATTGCCTATCTGAGCAATCTGCCTGGGTTTACGGTCATGGCCGCATCGGACGAGGCCGAGCTGACTCACATGGTTGCAACGGCCGCCGCCCATGACGACGGGCCGATCGCCTTTCGCTATCCACGCGGCGCAGGCACCGGGGCGCAATTGCCCGAACGCGGACGTCTGCTGGAGATCGGCAAAGGCCGGATACTGGACGAGGGGGAGGATGTGGCAATTCTGTCTTACGGCGCGCACCTTCAGGAATGCCGCGCGGCGGCTGAGATGCTGCGCGAGGCGGGACTCTCTGTCACACTGGCAGATGCACGCTTTGCCAAGCCGCTGGACAGTGATCTGGTCTTGCAACTGGCCAAAGGGCATCGCGTTCTGCTGACCGTCGAGCAAGGGGTCGAGGGCGGCTTTGGCTCGATTGTCATGCATTCTCTGGCGCGGATGGGGGCCTTCGACAGGGGGCTGGCAATCCGCAATGTCTGCCTGCCTGACCGCTTCATTAACCACGGCACCCCGTCCGAGATGTATCAGGATGCGGCCATGACCGCCTTGGACATCGCTCAAACCGCCCAAACGGCAATGGGCGCCAGCGGCAAAGTCGTGTCTCTGAGCGTGGCACGCTGAAGCCCTTCAGGGCATTGGTTCAAGTGGACCCAAACAGAAAAAGGCCCGCGTCCGGCACTTTGGACGCGGGCCTTTTTGCTTAAGAAGTAATGTTCTCTTATTGCTCGCCGACTGATACCAGATAGGCCCAGACGTTGATCGCGTCGTCTTCCTTGCGCACGCGATAGGTCATCTTTCCGCGAGCTGATTTGTCGTCCAGATAGTCGCGCAGGAACCCGGTTGCGTCCTGCACATAGGGCACGAAATGTTCTTCGTCCCAAGTCAGCCCTGCCTCACCGGCAGCGACCATGAACTTGGAATACCCAAAGCCATCGACGCTGCCGGCTGTGCGACCGGCAACGCCATAAAGGTTCGGGCCAACCTTGCCGCCTTTTTGGATGTCATTGCCGTCAGCGTCCTGAATCGAGTGGCAGGACTTGCACTGGCGAAACACCTTTTCGCCCTCGGCGGGATCTCCGCTTGCATGGCTTTCCGCGAAAGCCGTAGTACTGGCGCTGAACAAAGCGATCATCGCAATTACATTTGTCTTCATGAGACTTCTCCCTGTTTCATGGATCATGACAACTCCGCTCCTCGACGTGTTGCAAGAAATGGCCAAGTCAACCTGAGGCAGAACAATTCAAGTCACCCCGTCAGGCAACCGCATGGGCGAGGGCGCATTGCCGCCAAAGAACCGTCAAGGCTTCGATCAAGCGGTTGATATCCGCGTCGGTGTGCAAGGGCGAAGGAGTAAAGCGTAGGCGCTCGGTGCCCTTGGGAACGGTCGGATAGTTGATCGGCTGAACGTAGATGCCATAGTCGTTCATCAGGATATCCGCCAACATCCGGCATTTCACCGGATCCTTGATCATCACCGGGATGATGTGGCTGGGGTTGTCCAGGTGCGGGATGCCGCGCTTGTCGAGCAGTTCACGCAGTCGGGCAACCTGGCGGCGCTGCATCTCGCGTTCGGTTTGTGAGGTCTTGAGATGCGCGATCGAAACCTGCGCCGCCGCCGCGACGGCGGGGGGCAGAGCGGTGGTGAAGATAAAGCCGCTGGCAAAGGAGCGGATGAAGTCACACAGCGCCCTGGACCCCGAGATATAGCCACCCATGCAGCCATAGGCCTTGCCAAGAGTGCCTTCGATCAGAGTGATGCGGTCGGCCAGCCCTTCGCGTTCGCTGATGCCACCGCCGCGCGGACCGTAAAGGCCAACGGCATGAACTTCGTCCAGATAGGTCATCGCGCCGTGCTTTTCGGCAACTTCAACGATCTCGGCCATGGGGCTGATGTCGCCGTCCATGGAATAGACCGATTCAAAGGCGACGATCTTGGGCGCATTGGCCGGCAGGGCGGCAAGTTTGCGATCCAGATCTTCGGGATCGTTGTGTTTCCAGATCACCTTCTTGGCACGGGAATGGCGGATGCCTTCGATCATCGAGGCATGGTTCAGCGCATCGGAGAGGATCACGGCATCGGGCAACCGGCTGCCCAGCGTTGAAAGCGCCGCCCAGTTCGACACATAACCAGAGGTGAACAGCAGCGCGGCTTCCTTGCCATGCAGATCGGCCAGTTCGGCCTCAAGCTTGACGTGATGGTGGTTCGTCCCGGAGATGTTCCGCGTTCCGCCCGCCCCGGCGCCACATTGGTCAACCGTGTCCTTCATGGCCTGGCGCACCGCTTCGTGCTGGCCCATGCCAAGGTAGTCGTTCGAACACCAGACAGTAACCTCGTCGGGGGCGTCGTCATCATAGCTTTTGGCGGTGGGAAAATCCCCGCAGCGGCGTTCAAGTTCGGCGAAGATCCGATAGTTGCCTTCGTCCTTGAGCGCATTGAGCTGCGCATTGAACATGGTATCAAATTCCATGATTTTCCTCCGGGTGTCGTGTCTTGGTCGTTTCTTTGGGCGCGGGCAACATCCAGCGCCAGAGCTTTGCGTCGGGCAGGGGAAGCACCATCAACCAGTGTTCCAGAAGCGCCAGCGCGGTGATTGCGGTCAGTAGGGCAAAGCCCGTCGTGTCTTGCAGGGTTTCGGCGGAGTAGAGGCGTTCCAGCCAACAGGCCGTGGCAAAGGTC
Organism: Pacificoceanicola algae; assembly: GCF_049341065.1. Classification (NCBI taxonomy): domain Bacteria; kingdom Pseudomonadati; phylum Pseudomonadota; class Alphaproteobacteria; order Rhodobacterales; family Roseobacteraceae; genus Pacificoceanicola; species Pacificoceanicola algae. The sequence goes on from NZ_JBMPIX010000005.1 coordinate 222,497, forward strand.
AGCGCCGTGATCGAGATCGGAAAAACCCAGTTGAGGCGTTGAATGCGAAAGTGGCTTGCCAGATGCGCCAACGCCTTGGGGATGAATTCGGTATTGATGCGCGGCACCCCGAAATAGAGGTTCAGTTTGGCCGAGATGCGCGCGAAATAGAGGATCGTATAAGTCCAGAGCCCAAAGGTGTTTTCCGAACCCTCGCCGAACATCCAGAGCACGATGAGAAAGCCGGTCAGAACCATTTCGTGATAGGCAACGGTGCCCCAAGCCCGAATGAAACGTTCCCACTCGGGCAGCTTATCAGGGCAGGGGTAGAGATTGGGGCCGGTGATGGTTCCGGTCAGGAAAGACAGCTCGATCCAACCCCAGATCGCAAGCGCCGCCAGAAAGGCGTAATAGGCGCTGGCAGCGGAGGTGGCAGTCAGCGAGTTGTCATAGGCCCAAATGCCAAGCACCAGAACGGGCAGGGCGGCCAGAGTGGCGCCCAGACGGGCGCGGGCTCCTGCGCGTTCGGCATATCGCACAACGATCAGGATCGCCCCAGTGGAAAACCACCAGAGAAACAGCGCTGCAAGCGCGGCGATCCAAGGGCTGCTCATCGCTGGCCCCCTTGCACCCTGCGATATGCCGAAAACTGGCCCATCAGTAAGCAGGCTCAAGCCGGGTGCTGGCAGGCACGCGATGCTTTTTCGCCGGGATCGTATAGAGCGAGACAAAGGCCATCCCCGCCCGCGCCTGCGCCGACAGCCGCTTGGCCAAAGCGCCAAGTCCCTTGGCATGCCGCGCTTGATCGAGATCGGCATTGGCCTTTTGCAGGCGTTTGAGCCCGGCCGCCCAACGCGGGTGGTCGATGTCCAGCGTGATCGGGAATATCTGCTTGCTCAGCTCGCTTGTCTTGACGAAGACTTCGTGCCCGTACCAATCCGGATCGACGCCAAGCGCCTTGTGGAACACCGGGCGCTGATGATCGCGTACATGCATGGTGGCATAGACCGCCGTGAGAAAGAACTTGATCCACAGCACGTTTTTGCCAGAGGTCAGCTTGGGGTCCGTCTTCATCAGCAGAGCGAAGGCCTCGCCGTGGCTGAACTCATCGTTGCACCATTCCTCGAACCACTTGAAGATCGGGTGGAAGCGATGTTCGGGGTGCGCCTGAAGGTGGCGGAAGATCGTGATATAGCGCGCATAGCCGATCTTTTCGGACAGGTAGGTGGCGTAATAGATGAACTTGGGCCGGAAATAGGTGTACTTCTTGGCCTGCGTCAGAAACCCGAGGTTCACCGCAACGCCGGCCTCGCGCAGGGCATCGTTGATGAAACCGGCATGGCGGGCCTCGTCGCGCGCCATGAGTTGGAACAGCTGGGTGATGTCCTTGTTCGCGCCGCGGCGTTTCATTTCCTTGTACAGCACGCAGCCGGAAAACTCCGCCGTGCAGGAGGAGATCAGAAAGTCGATGAATTCCTTGCGCAGGGCCGGGTCCATCCCTTCCCAATCAACGTGATCCCAATCCTCGTTCTTCTTGAAATGGCCTTTGTTCGGGTCTGAAACCATCTGGTCGATCAACTTGTCCCAGTCCTCGCGGACCGATGACACGTCAAGCGCGTCCAGTTCGTCAAAATCCGTGGTATAAAAGCGCGGAGTCAGCAGCGTGTTCTGCATCGCCACATCGGTGGCGGATTTGCTGTCAAACTTGGCCTGCTCTTCTTGAATGGCAAGGCCTTCTTCCACGGTTGTGGCGTCGGCGGTGTGCTTTGCGGTCTGCATGTTCATAGCGTCACCTCTTCAGAGAAAGAAAATTCGCAAAGTTCCATGACTTCGAAGTCCCCGGTCATCCGGGTCCAGAGCCGTTCGAGAGAAGACGCACGCAGGATCGTCGCCTCGCGGTCTTCGCGGACTACTTCGCCGTAAGCGGCCATAATCTCGGGTCCGTGGACCTTGACCTCGTCGCCCGGATAGACCGTGGCGCCGTTGTTGAACCGCACATGCGCGTGCAGGCTCTCGAAGCAGTGTGACACTTCGACGGTGCAAGGGGCGCGTTCGATTTCTTTGGTAAGCCATCCCATTTATTGGCCTCCTCTCTATTGTGCCAAAAGCCGCGCGAAGGCCTTGGCGTTATCCGCACCGAATCCCATTAAATCGGCGCGCCAGCCTGTGCTGGGGTCGTGAATTTCCATGCGTCCTGTATCCTTCTGCAAAAGCACGACCGGGGCGTCAGGCGCGACGCCGGTCTTCTTCCTCTCATGCAGCAGGACCCGGTAGACACCGGAGATAAAACCGCCCTGTTCGGGCGTGAGGTCTGCGATCAGGGTGCCGTCAGGCGCATGCACCTGCGCGGCGCCGGACATGTCGCCCGACAGAACCAACTCGCGTTTCATGACCACCGCGCCCTCGGGCAGGGTGGCGACAAGCGGTTGCCCTGTCAGCCGTGCGACAGTGACCACCACAAGTACAGTCAAGACCAGAGCCAACATGGCGCGCACCATGCGCCGCGGGACAAGATCCCGGTCATAGGGCTGGGCGTGGGTGTCGATCTGGGTCATGGCTCGGGCTTTCCTTTATTCCGCCGCAACGGCGGCTGTAGCGGGCAGGGTCTGCCGCGCGACCTTCGGGGTGCTGATTTGCGCCTCGGCGGCTTCGGACAGCAGATGCGCGATCTCTTCGGCGTTGGGTATGCAGCGCAGGGCAGGCTGCGTGCGCTGGATCTTCCACGGGCGCACATGCGGCCAGCAGACCAGATAAGACAGGCGCGTGTCGCCCAGCAGGTCCAGCGCGATCGTCCCGGTGCCATTGCGGCGCAGCGCCAGATCGGCGCGGGAAATCTGCGAGAATGGCAGGTTCAAAGTCACCGTCAGGGCCGCGCCTATGCGCATGGCCACGCGGCGATTGGTGATCGTGTAGACCGTCGCCCGCGCCTGAATGAAACCGACCAGCATCAGAAGCGCCGCGGCAATCGCGCCGAGCACGACAAACGGAAAGGACGCCGCAAAGGCCGAGGCAAGACTGACCTGATCGATGAGCGTTCCAAACCGCCAAAGTGCGAGGCCAAGGAAATAGAGCGCCACCCACTTGAGGTTCAGCGAGTCCATCGTCAGCGCCCACCAGTTCGGGCGGCCCTGCCAAAGGATGTGCTCACCCTCTGGAGGGCGCTCGGGCAGGCCTTGGACAGGTTCAAAGGCGAAATCATCGTGGCTCATTGTGGCGCTCCTTGGCTGGGTAAAATCGGGATCAGCCCAGAACCGGCGCTTGCCGCGCCGCGCTGGCATAGAGCGTACCGCCCCCGTAATATCCCATGATCTTGTCTTCTTCGAGCAGGGTAACCTGACGCGGCGAGGCATGTTTCGGCACGCCGGGGAAATGCTTGCCAAAGATCAGGCGAACCTTGACGTGGCTTTTCCAGATCCGCGCGACGGTCATCGGGATCAGACGTTTGCCGCCGCCGTCTTTCAGAGTAACCTCAAGATAACGCACCAGTTGCTCTGGCTCGTCGATCCACATGTCGCTGATCGTGCCGACGATCTCGCCATCGCCTGCCTTGACCGGCAATCCGCGCGGATCACGGCCCGAGGCGACGTGGAAGCTTTCGTTGGCGCTCATCGGGACAATCTTGGGATGTCCGTGGCCATCAAGCTCTGGCACATCGCGGCGCGGCGCCCAAGAGGCAGGGCCGACACCATCCGCCATGGGATCGCCCGTCGGCTCGAATGGAAAGCCATTGCCGGCAGCCGTCTTTTCCAGCGGCAGATTAGGTCGCTCGGCGTTCTGACCGGACGGCACGGTGACCTCGCCGCGGCCATGCGGCAACTTGAAGGTCTTGTCCGAGGGGACGGGGAACATGCCCTGATTGGCAGATGGCTTCCCATCGTCATCCTCAAGCGGATAGCCCTCGCGCATGTTTTCGCGCTGAATGTAGAAAATCAGCAGCGCAAAGAAGATCCAGAACAGCCAAAGGCTCAGGCTGGCCAGATCGAAATTTCCGAAAAACGGTTCAGTCATGTCACTTTCCTTTCAAAAAGCGCGGCAAAATCATGTCGGGAAGTCGGCCAGGCCGATACGGGCCGCCTCTCGTTGGTTGTTGGCGGGGCGAATGAAACGCACCAGCGGGCCAAGCGCCGCGAGGGTGAGAAACAGCAGCCCGATCTCGATGTGATAGACAAAGGAATAGCCGGTCGCAGGGGTGTTCAGCGCCTCGCCCAAGCGCCCAGAGGTCGCCATCGCGCCAATCCAGTCGCGCAGACCGCCGCCGAGAGCGATGGCCAGGCCCGCGCCGGTCGCCTGCGCTGCGCCCCATGCGCCAAGCGCAAGGCCGTGACCTGCCAACCCCTTGACCGGCATGGTCATCGCCGCCGTCAACGTCGACACCGCGAACAGCCCGCCGCCAAACCCGATCAGGGTAGCACCGGCAAAGAACATCAGCGGCGACCCCATGGGCGCGGAAAAGACCACGACGGAAAAGGCCAGAATGCCGGACAGCAGCCCCATGGCTGCCAGCCGCATCGCATTGCTGCCCTTGGCCAGCATCCGCCCGGCCAGAGCAAAACCCGCCAGCGCGCCGACCGCCCAAACCGCCGTCAGAAGCGTGGTCGCAGAAACCGACAGCCCAAGGATTTCGCCGCCGTAGGGCTCCAGAAGCACGTCCTGCATGTTGAAACCGACGGTGCCGATAAAAACCACCGCCAGAAGCCGCCCGGCCTGACCGCCCGCGATCAGATCGTTCCACGCGTCGCGGAACCGGGGCCGAGGCGCGGCGCGTTCCTCGGCGCTCATCGGGCGAACTTTTTCCTGCTTCCACAGGGCGATCATGTTCAGCACAATGCCGACGACAGCGGCCCCCTGCACCACGCGCACCAGTCGCAGCGGCGTGAAGTCACGCAACAGCCAGCCGATCACGATCGAGGACAGCCCCATGCCCACCAGAAACATCACGTAAAGCAGCGCCACGACGCGCGGCCGCGTTTCATCGTTTGCGCGATCAGTCGCCAAAGCGAGACCGGCGGTCTGTGTCATATGCAGCCCGAGTCCCGTCATCAAGAAGGCCAGCGCGGCCAGCACCTCTCCGGCAAACGGGACATGGTGGACAGTATCGCCCGACAGCACCAAAAGCGCGAAGGGCATGACCGCGAGCCCGCCCATCTGCCAAAGCGACCCAAACCACAGATAAGGAATGCGCTTCCAGCCAATGGCGCTGCGGTGCGTGTCCGAGCGGAAGCCGAGCAAGGTGCGGAACGGCGCGATCAGAACCGGTAGCGCGATCATCACCGCGACGATGGTCGCGGCGACAGACAGTTCGACGATCATCACGCGGTTCAGCGTACCTAGCAGCATGACAGAGGCCATGCCCACCGAAACCTGAAACAACGACAGCCGCAAAAGCTGGCCCATGGGCAAGCCTTCGCTGGCCGCATCGGCAAAGGGCAAAAGCCGCGTTGTCAAAAGCTTGAGGTGGGCGGGGCGCAGGATCATGCGGCAAGCTCCATCGCCTGAGAAATGTAAAACCCGACGCTGACCCGGTTCAGCGGGGCCAGTTGGCCTGGGGCATCGGCCTTCAGGTGAGCCTGGCCAAGCGCGTCCGGGGCATGGGGAACCATGGTCGGGGAACGGTCTGAACGGGGGAACAACTGTCCCATGCGCCACATCGCCATCAAAAGCGGCGTGCGCGGCGCAACAGTAAAGACCACCTTGCCAGAGGTACGGCGTCCAAGACCGTCAAGCGCCCGGATCAGATCATTTTGCGCATAGTAGATCAGGCTGTCCATCGCGACGACATGATCGAACTGGCCCAGATCATCAGACAGCATATCGGCGGACAGAAACCGGACGCGCCCGTGCAAATCCAGCGGCAACCGATTTTGCGCGATTTCGATCAGGGACGGAGAGATATCCACCGCCAAAACCTGCGCTCCGCGCGCGGCCAACGCCTCGGTCATCTGACCCGCGCCGCAACCGGCATCCAGCACTCGCGCGCCACTCAGATCCTTGGGCAGACGGGACAACATATGTGCGCGCATCTCGTCACGCCCACGCCGCACGGTTTCGCGAATCCGGCTGACCGGAGCGTCGCTGGTCAGGCGCTCCCAAGTGCGGGTCGCGGTCTTGTCGAAATAGGTTTCGACCCGGCTTCGTGTTTGTTCATAGCTCATCAATCGAACCCCAAAAGCTCAAAGATGTCGCGATCTTCCATCGGCGCGGGCGCCAGCGGATCGGTTCCCCGCCACAGCGTTTCGGCCAGCCGGATGTATTCGGCACGGCAGGCGACGATGTCTTCATCGTCGTCCATTTCGAACAACGTCTTTTTCTTCAGGCGCGAGCGGCGGATCGCATCGACGTCGGGCATATGGGCGATGCGGTTGAAGCCGACCTTTTCGCAATAGCGGTCAACCTCGTTCGTCTCGCGTGAACGGTTGGCGATACAGCCAGCCAAACGCACCTTGTAATTGGCGGATTTGGCCTGAACGGCGGCGATGATACGGTTCATCGCATAAATGCTGTCGAAATCATTGGCGGTGACGATCACCGCGCGGTCGGCATGCTGCAAGGGCGCGGCAAACCCGCCGCAGACCACATCGCCAAGCACGTCGAAGATCACCACGTCGGTGTCTTCCAACATGTGGTGCTGCTTGAGCAGTTTGACGGTCTGCCCAACGACATAACCGCCGCAACCAGTGCCGGCGGGCGGACCACCAGCCTCGACGCATTTCACACCGCCCCAGCCCGTGGTCACAAAGTCTTCGGGGCGCAGCTCTTCGGGGTGGAAGTCCACCTCCTTGAGGATGTCGATCACCGTCGGTTGCAGGCGGCCGGTCAGGGTAAAGGTGCTGTCATGCTTGGGATCGCAGCCAATCTGCAAAACCCGTTTGCCCATCTTGGCAAAGGCTGCGGAGAGGTTGGAACTGGTGGTGGATTTCCCGATCCCGCCCTTGCCGTATACGGAAAAGACCTTGGCCCCTTCGATCTTGGCGGTGGGGTCCTGATGGACCTGCACCGATCCTTCGCCGTCCTGCCCCCGAAGCTGGGGGATGTCGTCGCGCGGGCTCATTTGGTCCTCCAATCGGCTTTCGCCGGAACTCTTGGTGTCGTTGGGTTGAAAATATTCCGAACCTCGGCGCAAGGCCCCGGTCCGAAGAGGTCATATGCACAGCGTCCCATCATTCCGCTGCCACCCCTTCAAGTCTGTCTTCCAAGGCATCCGCCGCATCGCGCAACGCCGCCAGTGTTTCTTCGTTTGTCTGCCAATAGGCGCGGTCATGCGCTTCAAGCAGCCGGTTCGCCATCCGCGAAGAGGCCGCCGGGTTCAGCTCTGCGATCCGCTGGCGCATGGCCTCGTCCAGCACAAAGGTCTCGGACATGCGCTGATAGACCCAAGGCTCGACCTGCCCGGTGGTGGCGGACCACCCCATGGTGTTGGTCAGCGCGCTTTCGATCTGGCGCACGCCCTCGGCACCATGCTTGAGCAGCGCTTCGTGGAATTTCGGGTTCAGCGTGCGCGACCGGGTTTCCAGCGCAACCTGATCGGACAGAGTACGCACCTTACCGGTGCCGCGCGTGGTGTCCGAGATATAGACTGCCGCATCCTCGCCACCGCGGGCGCGTTTGACGGCGCGGGATATCCCGCCAAGCGTGTCGAAATAGTGATCCACCGTGGTCACGCCCAACTCGACCGATTCAAGGTTCTGATAGGCCAGATCGACGGTCTTGAGCGCGCGTTGCAGCAAGGCCGGGGTTTTCTGCGCCTTGCCATCGGTGCCATAGCCAAAGCTTTTGCGCGCCTCATAGGCATCGGCGAGCTCGTCTTCTTCACCAAATGCCGAGCTATCCACCAGGTGGTTGACGTTCGAGCCATAGGCACCTTCGGCGTTGGAAAAGACCCTTAGCGCGGCCTCGGCCATGGTGCAGCCGGTGTCCTGAATGCAGGCAAGCGCGTGGGCGCGGATGAAGTTCTGCTCAAGCGGTTCGTCCGCCTCGGCAGCCTTGAGTGCCGCTGCGGCCAGCAGCCGGGTTTGCAGCGGCAGCAAATCGCGGAAAATGCCCGAGAGCGTCATGATCACATCGATGCGCGGGCGGCCAAGCGCGGCTAGCGGGATCAGATCCGCACCGCAGAGCCTGCCAAAGCTGTCAAAGCGGGGTTTGGCCCCCATCAGCGCCAATGCTTGCGCAAGCGGCTCGCCATCCGATTTGATGTTGTCCGATCCCCAGAGAACGACGGCCACAGAGCGCGGGATGCTCTGATGCGTGTCCAGCAAGAGCTGCGCCTGTTTCGCGCCTTCGCGGCAGGCAAATTCGCTGGGCATCGCAAAGGGATCAAAGGCGTGGATATTGCGCCCCGTCGGTAGCACACTGGGCGATCGGATCAGATCGCCGCCGGCCACCGGCGGGGTAAACCGCCCGTCAAGTGCATTCAAAAGCGCGGGCAATTCACTCTCGCGTTGCAGCAGCGCGTCGATCCGGGCCCGATCCGTGCCCTCAGGCAGCAGCGACAGATAGGCCTGCCGGGCATCTTCGGACAGGGGGCGCCCAACCACATGCAGGCCTTCGGGGATCAGCGCATGTTCGGTTTCCAGAAGCCGCAGCCACAGCGCTTCGGGGACTGCCCCGTTCATGTCCACCGCGTCAGCCTGTTCGGCGATCAAAAGCGCCAGATCCGCACGCTCGGTGGCATCCGGGGCGCTCTTGCGCCAGCGTCCAAGGCTGTCCTTCAGCTCGGCCAAACCCTTGTAAAGCCCGGCCGAGGCCAAGGGCGGCGTCAGATGGGTGATGGTCACGGCACCGGAGCGGCGCTTGGCCAGGGTCGCTTCGGAGGGATTGTTCGAGGCGTAGAGATAGACATTCGGCATGTCGCCGATCAGCCGGTCCGGCCAGCAATCCGACCCCGGCCCGGCCTGTTTGCCGGGCATGAACTCCAGCGCGCCATGCATGCCGAAATGCAGCAGAACATCGGCTTGAAAGCTGTTCTTGAGCCAGAGGTAGAATTGCGTGAACGCATGGGTCGGGGCAAAGCCGCCCTCGAACAGCAGGCGCATCGGATCGCCCTCATAGCCGAACGTGGGCTGCAGCCCGACAAACACCTTGCCGAATTGCGCGCCAAGGATGAACACGCCACGCCCGTCGCTCTGGATCTTGCCCGGGGCCGCGCCCCATTGTGCTTCGATCTCACTCAGCCACGGGGTTCCGGTGACAATCTGATCGGCGCTGACGTGGGCGGCGACATTTGCCTCCTGGCCATACTGCCGGGCGCTGCCTTCCAGAACGGTGGCGCGCAGGGCCTCGACACTGGTGGGCGGGGTCAGGTCATAACCGCGCGCGGCCAGCGCGTGCAGCGTGTTGAACAGCGATTGAAAGACGTCGAGATAGGCCGCCGTGCCCGCCGCGCCCGCGTTGGGCGGGAAGCCGAACAGCACGATGCCCAGCTTGCGGTCATGGACCTGCGAGCGGCGCAGCGCTGCAAGGCGCTCCAACCGGAACGCCAGCTTCTCGATGCGTTCGGGGCAGGGGGCCATGGCCTTGACGGTGGAGACAGCAGCACAGCCATGCGCACAGCCGTGGCAGCCGTCTTCGCCGTGGCGTCCCGCAAAGACCGTCGGGTTGGTCGCACCGTCCAGTTCCGGCAGCGCGATCAACATGGTTGTCTCGATCGGACCAAGGCCCTGCGCCGAGGCCGCCCATTGGCCGAGCGTCTGAAACTCCAGCGGATGCGCCGCAACATAGGGTACGTCGAGGGCCTGTAGCCATTCGATGGCAGACGCGTTGTCATTGTAGGCGGGGCCGCCCACCAGCGAAAACCCGGTGAGAGAGAGCAGCGCGTCGATCTTCGCGCCCTCGGGGCCGTGGAAAAATCCGTTGATTGCGGGGCGCGCATCGAGACCACCGGCAAAGGCGGGCAACACATGCAGCCCGCGCGCCTCAAGCGCCCGGATCACCGCGTCGTAATGCGCCGTATCGCCCGACAGTACATAGCTTCGCATCATCAGGAGACCAACGGTGGCCTTGGCCCCAACGGGCTTGGGCAGATCAGCGACGTTGGTGGTGATGCGGGACGGCAAGTCTGGGTGATACAGCCCGGTATCCGGGTATTCCAAAGGCGCGGGGGCCGTGGCGCCGCGCCATGCTTCATGGCGGCAATAGCGCGAGATTAAGAAACGAACCAAAGCCTCGATATTATCGTCCGAAGCGCCGAGCCAGTATTGCATCGTCAGGAACCACGCACGCAGGTCCTGCGCCTTGCCGGGGATCAGCCGAAGGATGCGGGGCAGACGCCGCAGCATCCGCATTTTCTTGGCGCCGTCCTGTGCGCCGGTCTTGCCGGTTCCGCCACCGCCGCGCAGTTTCTTCATCAGCTTTGACAGACGGGAGTCGGGCGCGAGCATGTCCAGCGTACCCATGCGCGTCAGCTTGACGATCTGCGTATCGGCAATGATCCCGGCCATGGCATCACAGCTTTCGCGGCGGGCTTTTAGATCGGGAAGGATGGCGTTGATATGCTCTTCGAGAAACAGGAGCGTCGTTAGAATGATGTCGCCAGTTGCGATATCCGCCTTGGCCCGGGCCAACGCCTCAGGGCTCTCGCCCCATTCGGCGGCGGCGTGGACGCGGATGCTCAGGCCGGGAAAGTCGGGCAAAAGACGCTCGGCGGCGCGCATGCAGGGGCCAGCGGCGTGGGAATCCAGCGTCAGGATCACCACGCGATAGCTTGGGCTTGCAGCCGCTATGAAAGCGTCATCGCGCATAATGGGCCTTTGCCTCGTAGAGGGTTTCGATCCCGATCTGGTTCAGCCCCTTCTGGGCCGCGAAGGTTTCGGTGTTGCGCCGCGCCTTGCCGCGCACGAAGAAGGGGACTTTCTTCAATTCGCGCTCGGCATCGTCGAGCCAGATGATCTCGGCGCTTTGCGGCTGGGCCGGCGCCGGGGCTTCGGTCGGGGCAGGGGCGGCCTTGCCGCCGTGATGGCTTGCCCCGGCGGCATCGTGAAACTCGAAATCGTCGCGGAACATGGTCAGAAGATGCTCTTCGAGACCCATGACCAGCGGATGCACCCAGGCGTCGAAGATCACGTTCGCGCCTTCGATGCCCATCTGCGGGGAATAGCGCGCCGGGAAGTCCTGAACATGCACCGGAGCGGAGATCACCGCGCAGGGAATGCCAAGACGTTTGCCGATATGGCGCTCCATCTGAGTGCCGAGGATCATCTCGGGAGCCAGCTCTTCGATGCGGGCCTCGACATCGAGATAATCGTCGGAGATCAGCGCCTCGACGCCGTATTCCTTGGCAAGGGTGCGGATCATGCGGGCCTGTTCGCGGTTGTAACAGCCAAGGCCGGCAACCTCGAAACCCATCTCATCGCGGGCAATGCGGGCGGCTGTTGCCACATGCGTGCCATCGCCAAAGATAAAGACGCGCTTTCCGGTCAGATAGGTGCTGTCGACGCTGGCCGAATACCACGGCAGGCGCAGGCGGTCGGTGTCCAGATGCGGCGCGCAGCCGGTCAACGCGGCGACTTCGGCGATGAAGTCGCGGGTTGCGCCGACGCCGATGGGCACGACCTTGGTGTAGGGCAGGTTCAGTTCCCGCTCCATCCAGCGGCAGGCAGCCTCTCCGGTTTCGGGGTACATCAGAACGTTGAAATGCGCAGCGCCCAGCCGGGTGATATCTTCGGGCGTGGCCCCAAAGGGGGCGCAGACGTTCACGCTGATCCCCATATCGCCGAGCAACGCCGTCAGTTCAGTGATATCGTCGCGATGCCGGAATCCCAGCGCGGTTGCCCCGATCAGATTGCAGGTGATCTGCGCGGTGCGGTCCATCGGCTTGGCCAGGGTGCGTACAATCTGAAACAGAGTCTCATCCGCGCCGAAGTTTTCCTTGCGCTGATAGCTGGGCAGGTCCAGCGCTATGACGGGGCAGGGCAGGCCCATGGTTTCGGCCATGCCGCCGGGATCGTCCTGAATCAACTCGGCGGTGCAAGAGGCGCCGACGATCATCGCTTGCGGCTGAAACCGGTCATAGGCGGCCTGGCAGGCGGTCTTGAACAGCATGGCGGTGTCAGAGCCAAGATCGCGCGCCTGAAAGGTTGTGTAAGTGACGGGCGGGCGATGATTGCGCCGCTCGATCATTGTGAACAGCAGGTCGGCATAGGTGTCGCCCTGCGGCGCGTGCAAGACATAGTGCAGCCCCTTCATCGCGGTGGCGACGCGCAGGGCACCGACATGCGGCGGGCCTTCGTATGTCCAGACCGACAGCTTCATTCCGCAGCCTCCACCCGAAGCGCCGCGCGGCGGTGCAGCGGGCGCGAGAACAGCCCGGCCAGATCGCCCGCCTGTTCGTAGAAATGCACCGGGGTAAAGACCAGCTCAATGGCCCACTTGGTGGTCAGGCCCTCGGCTTCGAGAGGATTGGCAAGGCCAAGCCCGCAAACCGTCAGATCGGGCCGGGCGGCGCGGCAACGATCCAGTTGCAGTTCAACGTCCTGCCCTTCGGCAATGGTCGGGCCTTGGCCCAGCAGGTCCATATCAGGACCGACAAGGGCCTTGTGAATGTAGGGCGCGCCAACCTCGATGGCCTGCATCCCGCATTCCCGGGTCAGAAACCGCGCCAACGGAATCTCAAGCTGGCTGTCGGGGAAGAAGAAGATCGACTTGCCCGACAGCCTTTCGGCCGCCTGTGCCACGGCCTTTTTGGCGCGGGCGCGGGGCGCGGTGGTCACGGCGTCGAAACGCGCCTGATCAACGCCGAACTCCCGCGCCACAGCTAAAAGCCACGCGGTGGTGCCCTCTTCGCCAAACGGGAATGGCGCGGGAATGTGCCGCGCCCCGCGCCGTTCTAGGGCGGCATGGGTGCCCCCCAGGAACGGCTGTGTGAGGGCAAAGACCGTGTTCGGCCCGATGCCAAGGCCGCTGTCGGCATGGCGGGCGGGCAAAACGGCGATGTCTTCGATCCCCAGCTTCTCAAGAAGGTCCAGCGCCTGGTCCTCGACCACGTCGGGCAGAGCGCCAACCAGGACGAGCTGCCGCTTGTCGGTTTCCGGCAGGGCCGGGACCATGGCGGCAAGGCAGGCGTCTTCGCCTTCGGTAAATGTGGTTTCGATCCCCGAGCCGGAATAGTTCAACACCCGAACCTTGGGCGCGTGTTTGGCCGAGAGACGCTCGGCTGCGCGAGCCAGATCCAGCTTGATCACTTCGGACGGGCAGCTGCCCACTAGGAACAACTGGCGGATGTCACTGCGGCGCGACAGCAGGCGGTCAACCTCGCGCTCCAGCTCGGCCTGAGCGTCGGCGAGGCCCGCCAGATCGGTTTCTTCGAGAATTGCCGTGCCGAATCGCGGTTCGGCGAAAATCATGACACCCGCGGCGCTTTGGAGGAGATGCGCACAGGTCCGGCTGCCCACAACCAGAAAAAAAGCATCCTGAATTTTTCTGTGCAGCCAAATGATTCCTGTCAGCCCGCAAAAAACTTCGTGTTGGCCGCGCTGTTTGAGCACGGGAACATCCCGACATCCTGCAGTTTGCGGCGGGCGATCAAGGTGCGTCATGCGAGACCTCCCGCCTGCAACCGCGCGGCGCGCAGCTTCAGCAGAAATTGGCCTGCGTTGATGACATAAGCAGCATAAGCGGCCAGCGCCAAAACCATCAATGCATCGGGCGGCAGGCTATTGGTAACCAGCGCCCAGACATATGCCGTGTGCAAGGCGATCACGACAAAACTAAAGACGTCTTCCCAAAAGAACGCGGCGGCGAAAAGGTATTGGCCGAAAACAACTTTCTCCCAGATCGCACCGGTGATCATGATAAGGTAGAGACACCCTGTCTTGACCAGAATAGAGAGGGTCGCTGCTTCGTATCCGAGTCCGGTCAGCAAGAAGCGCAATACCAGCGCCAGCGAGACCAGAAAGACAAGGAATTGCAGCGGGGCAAGAAGGCCCTGCACCAGCGTCCAGATGCTGGCATCCCGGCGGGCGCGTTGCTCCTTGGTGTAGAGTAAAGTCGGGCCGGATTTTTGGTGTGTCTGTGACAGCATCGTCCCCTACCTTCAGGGTAATTACACCACCGATGCTACGTGGCGACTCGGCAAAGTGTCAATTAAAACTTACACCCTTACCGCCGTCGACATGTAATCCGTTATTAACACCCCGGGACAACTGCCCTGACCCAAGGGCCACAATTTTCCAATAATTTAATTGAACGTTTCCATCAGGATGCGCGCGTCTTTGTGTGGATGTCCCGTGCAAAATGTCAATAAAAGTTGACAGATTATCGCCACACGCGCAGATTGAAAGAATAAAAAATGTCGCGAGACTCACTTGAAACGCGTATCTTTATCACCAGCGTCGGGAGGAGACGTAAATGAATTGCGTTTCAGGGAGGCTCGAACTGCAAGACAAGCGTGACACGGCTATTCGGTTTCTAGTGGAGGCGGCATTGCAATCCGTCGCCACGACCAAGCAATCATCTGCTCCTCGCTCCCGCGAAGAATGGGTGCAGCGCCTTTGCGCCGAGATCATGTCGGACTCAGAGACCAGCCACCGAAATGTCATATCCGCCTTACTCGCCACTGGCGTGTCTACTGAGGATGTTTTGCAGACCTATGTGCCCGCTGTTGCGCGGCGTCTTGGTGAGCTCTGGATCCAGGACAAGGCGACATTCGTTCAGGTCACTGTCGGCGCCAGCCGTCTTCAGGCGCTCTTTCAGAATGAGAAAAGACCATCCCTCGGGAAATGGCTGGATCGGACCGTTCCGCTTGGTCAGTCGATGCTAATGATCCTGCCCGAAACCGAAGATCATACGCTTGGCGCTTTTGTTGCCGCCGATCAATTCCGGCGTCACGGGATCTGGGTGCGCATGTCTATTCGCCTCAAACCACATGAACTTGTTCGTGTTGTTGAGGAAGGCTGCTTCTCTATGCTGGGCATGTCGCTTGCCAGCCATAAATCTGTCGCAGGCGTTGAGGAGTTGATAAAATTCTTGCGCTCAGCTATGGACCATTGCCCACCAATCGTTATTGGTGGACGCTATATTTTGGATGAAGACGACGTCGAAGAACGTACCGGTGCGGACTTTGCAGTTCGGTCAGTGCGTGAAGCCATAGAGCGATGTGGGCTGGCAAGCGTCAGCGAGCCGCTCTCAATTGACTCAATGGCCTGACAGGAGCTTTGAAACCGCCCGAGGTGGAAGTGTGACGAAACAAGATCCGTCTCTTGAATTCAGCTATGCTGGAATGTTGCCTGAGAGCGCAGAGATAGATCTTTTGATCCAATCCGCTTCGGATATCGCTGTTTACATCGATCAGGCCGGAATCGTTTCGGGGATATTCGTAAGCCCGGAATGTCCTTCGCTTGGGTGCCTCGATCACTGGGTCGGACGGCCCTTCAGCAGTTTCCTCAATACGGAAAGCAAGAAAAAGTTCGCTGACCGCGTTACGGAAATCAATGGCGGGTTGACCGAAACGCCCGGTACCATCGAACTGAACCACTGCGACAATGCGGCTTGGGAATTTCCCATTCGATACTCGCCTTTGCGCATCAAGGACAGCAACTCCATCCTGATGCTGGGGCGCGACTTGCAGCCCATCGCCGAAGTTCAGCAACGGTTGGTCAATGAACAATTGGCCCATGAACGGGACCTGCAAAAAATTCGCGGCGCCGAGACGTTTTACCGAGTGGTGCTGGAGGCCTCTGCAACTCCATTGGTCGTGGTCGAGCCCGAAACTGGTCGGATCCGTGACATCAACAGCGCCGCCGCCACGCTTTTGGGCGCCAAGCCTGACACATTGCCTGGCAATACGTTCAACCAGGCGTTTCAGGGTTTGCGCCGAGGCGAGTTGATGGAGACGCTGCAAAATGTCGGCTCTTCTGAGGAAAGCCGGAGCATAAAGGCTGTTGCACGCCGCAGCGGCCTTCAGGTTGAGATCTTCCCTGAGTATTTCCGCGCAGCTGGCGAATTGTGCATGTTGTGCCATCTCGCACAGGTTGGTCAGGATGACACCGGCGGTACAGAGATCGCCCGGTTCCTGACGGCGCTGTTCACGTCGTCGCCCGACGCAATCGTGATTGTCGATACCAAGGGCATTATCCGCGAGGCCAACGAATCCTTTCTAGTGCTCGCCGATGCAGCCCAACTGCGGGATGTGAAGGGCAAGCACTTTGCCAAGTTCTTGGTGCGCGGCGAAGTTGACGCGCAACTTTTGCTTGAAGGTGCCCTGCGTGAGGGGCGAATTCGCAACTATTCGACACAGTTCAAAAGTTCTGTGGGAACGCGCGCCTCGGTCGAATTGTCGATGACCTTGCTTGGGTCGGGCAGCGACGCTGGCTTTGGCATGATCATTCGCGATGTTGGTCAGAATGCCCGCCCCGTCGATGAACTTCCGCAGGCGATGGTCAGCGAATACGCGCTGCAAAACGTCATGGATCTGGTTGGCACCGCCTCATTGAAAGAGCTGGTTACTGCAACCTCGGATGTCATCGAACGGATTTGCATTTCCACCGCTTTGCAAATGACCAAGAACAACCGCGTCGCCGCAGCCGAAATGCTGGGCCTGTCGCGGCAGAGTCTGTACGTGAAGCTGCGGAAATACGACATGCTCAACAGCGAGGCGCAGGAGTAACCTGACAGGCTTTTTTCGCCAAACGTCAGAAAACCCTTTCCTCGACTCTCTTTGTATAGTTTAGTTTACACTATGAGTGTAATCTATGATTTACACGCGGTGCGACGCGCCCCAAGTCCCCGCGCCGTTCTGACGCTGATCAAACCCATAACGTGGTTCCCGCCAATTTGGGCATATCTCTGCGGCGCAGTCTCGTCTGGGGTGGCTTTTTCATCTGCGCCGTTTCAGGTCGTGCTTGGCATGTTGCTCGCCGGTCCCGTCGTCTGCGGGATGAGCCAAGCGGCGAACGACTGGTGTGACAGGCACGTGGACGCCATCAACGAACCCGATCGCCCGATCCCCTCAGGCCGCATTCCGGGCCGTTGGGGGTTGTGGATCGCCCTGATGATGACGGCGCTTTCGCTTTGGATCGGATCGTACCTTGGCGTTTGGGGCTTTGGCGCGACCGTCTTTGGCGTGCTGGCCGCATGGGCCTATTCTGCGGAACCGATCCGGCTGAAGCGGTCCGGCGTCTGGGGCCCCGGACTGGTTGGCCTGTGTTACGAAGGGCTGCCGTGGTTCACGGGGGCGGCGGTTCTGTCCGCCGGGGCGCCTTCGCTCCAGATCGTCATCCTCGCCGGGCTCTATGCCCTTGGTGCGCATGGCATCATGACATTGAATGATTTCAAGGCATTGGAAGGGGATCGCCAAATGGGCGTGAACTCCCTGCCAGTGACGCTCGGCCCCGAGCGCGCAGCCAAGGTTGCCTGTTGGGTAATGGCGCTGCCGCAGGTGGTGGTGATTGCTCTTCTCATCTACTGGGGCGCGCCGCTGTTTGCGCTGGCCATCACGGCTCTGTTGCTGGGGCAGATCTGGGCCATGCGCGTTTTGCTGTCAGATCCCAAGGCGCGCGCGCCTTGGTACAACGGCACGGGCGTTCTGATGTACGTCAGCGGGATGATGACCGCCGCCTTTGCCCTGCGCATGATAGGAGATGTCCTATGACACTGGGTTGGTTTTCGATCATCCGGCTGGGCTTGGTGCAAATGGCGCTTGGTGCCATCGTTGTTCTGACCACCTCGACCCTTAACCGTTTGATGGTGGTCGAAATGGCGTTGCCCGCAGTGTTGCCCGGACTGCTTGTTGCCCTGCATTACGGCATTCAAATCACCCGCCCCAACTGGGGGTTCCTGTCCGACACTGGTGGCCACCGGACACGCTGGATCATTGGCGGCATGGCTTGTCTTGGGCTGGGCGCCTTTGGCGCTGCCGTCGGCGTTGTGCTTTTCGCCACCAGCTTTGCCACGGGCCTTGCCCTGTCGATCCTGAGTTATGCGCTTATCGGGCTGGGCGTCGGGGCCTCTGGCACATCGCTTCTGGCCTTGCTTGCCACGGCGACGGAGCCCCGCCGCCGCGCCGCTGCCGCCACCATCACCTGGCTGATGATGATCTTTGGCATTGCCGTAACCGCTGGCACCGTCGGGGCCTTCCTCGATCCGTACTCGCCCGCACTTTTGCTGCGTATCGTTGCCATTGTCACAGTGGGTGCCCTTGGCCTGACCGTACTTTCGGTCTGGGGCATTGAGCGGCGCGTCAAACCCAGCGCCCCGGCGTCGGAGGCCCCGCGCTTCATCGATGGTTTGCGCGAAGTCTGGGCCGAGCCTGCCGCCCGAAATTTCACGGTCTTCGTCTTCCTCTCGATGACCGCATACTTCATGCAAGAGCTGATCCTCGAACCCTACGCCGGGTTGATCTTTGGCTTCACCCCCGGACAATCGACGCAGTTGAGCGGCGCGCAGAATGGCGGCGTCTTCCTTGGCATGCTGACGGTCGGCGTTGCCGCCACGGGCCTGCGGATCGGCAGCCTGCGGGCGTGGGTTGTGGCCGGGTGTCTCGGCTCGGCGGCCAGTCTGGTGGCCATCTCGCTGGCAGGGGCTTTTGCCCTGGCACCAGCCTTGCTGCCAGCAGTGGTCGCGCTTGGAGTGTTCAACGGGATGTTCGCAGTTGCGGCGATCGGATCGATGATGGCCTTGGCCAGCGAAGGCCGCGAGGCGCGCGAGGGGACCCGCATGGGCCTTTGGGGCGCGGCGCAGGCCATCGCGGCAGGCTTTGGTGGCCTGATCGGCGCTGCCGCCGTAGATGTGATGCGCATCGCCCTGACGGACGATTCCATCGCCTTTGGCTCGGTCTTTCTGTTTGAGGCCGGCCTGTTTCTTGCCGCTGCGCTGCTGGCCCAGAAAGTCATCGCTGACCGCCGCACCCCCGCAGGCGCTCCCATGGTACCCGGAGAATGAACATGTATGATGTCATCGTCGTGGGCGGAGGCCCGGCCGGCGCCACTGCCGCTGAAGATCTTGCCCGTTCGGGTCACACCGTTGCGCTTTTGGATCGTGCCGGGCGCATCAAACCCTGCGGCGGCGCTATCCCGCCGCGCTTGATCACGGACTTCAACATCCCCGAGTCTCAGCTTGTCGCCAAAGTGACCACGGCGCGCATGATATCACCCACTGGACGCAAGGTAGATATCCCGATCGAGGACGGCTTTGTCGGCATGGTAGATCGCGCCTTTTTCGACGAATTCCTGCGCGCGCGCGCGGCCTCGGCTGGGGCAAGGCGCCTCACAGGCACCTATCGCCGCATAGAACGCGATGAAAATGGCCCCCGGGTGATTTATCGCGACAAGGCAGACGGGACCGAAAAAAGTGTGAGCGCCAAGCTGATCATTGGCGCCGACGGCGCGCGTTCAAACGTGGCCCGCGACGAGGTTCCGGGCGGCGCTGAAATCCCCTATGTCATCGCATACCATGAAATAATCGAAGCGCCGACAGGGCAGGGCGATTACGATCCCTTGCGCTGTGACGTGATCTACGACGGGCGCATTTCACCGGATTTTTATGGCTGGATATTCCCGCACGGAAATTCCGCCAGCGTCGGGATGGGTTCCATGGTGCGAGAGGTTGATGTCAAACAAGCGACCGCCGACTTGCGCGCCGCTTCCGGTCTGACGGATTGTGAAACCCTGCGCCGCGAGGGCGCGCCGATCCCGCTAAAGCCCCTGGATCGCTGGGACAATGGTCGTGACGTGGTATTGGCTGGCGATTCCGCAGGCGTGGTCGCGCCAAGTTCGGGCGAGGGCATTTACTACGCCATGGTCGGTGGCCGCGTCGCCGCCACTGCCGCGGCGGCCTGCCTTGCTTCGGGCCGGGTACGCGATTTGCGGCTGGCGCGGCAGCTTTTCATGCGTGAGCACAAAACCGTCTTTCGGGTGCTCGCTTCCATGCAAAAGGCCTATTACCGCTCGGATGAGCGGCGCGAGAGGTTCGTCTCGTTGTGTCATGACGTGGATGTTCAGCGTCTAACATTCGAAGCCTATATGAACAAAAAGCTAGTGCATGCCCGTCCGATGGCCCACCTGAAGATCGGTCTCAAGAACCTGGCCCATCTGACCGGTCTCGTGCCTGCGGCGCGAACATGAATGCGATGATCCCCGCTTGGGTCGATGGAGACCTTGTCGCCGTCGAAAAGCTAGAGGTACACAGGCGCGGGCTGTTGCACAAAGCGGTCTCCGTCTTTGTGCTGTGCGGCAATGACGTGCTTATCCAGCGGCGTGCCATGGGAAAATACCACACGCCCGGACTTTGGGCGAACACCTGTTGCACACACCCCGAATGGGACGAGGATCCCAAGGACTGCGCCAACCGGCGGTTGCGTGAGGAACTGGGGATCACAGGCCTGAGCCTTGAGCACAAGGACCGCCTGACCTATCGCGCACCGGTCGGCAATGGCTTGGTCGAACATGAGCGCGTGGATGTGTTTCTGTCGCGTGGAACCCGCCGCATCGCAACCGAGCCGGATCCCGCTGAAGTCATGCAAACGGATTGGGTAGACATGGCCGAGCTTTTCGACCGGGTGCAGCGAACCCCAAGCCGATATACCCCTTGGCTGGCTATTTATCTTTCCGAATACGCGGACAGCATTTTTGCCTGACGCGACCTCGGCATCAGCAAAAACACCGTCCTGGCGATTGCCAAGCGTGAAGACATCACCCCGAAACAGACCCAGAACCCTAGTCAAACTGGCCAGATAAGCTCCAAAGAACCTTCGGCCTAAAGACATGCCTCCATGGGCTATTTGAGCTACCCCCCAAAATTCGGACAGTGACGGAAGCTACGATCTGAGGTCTGCTGATCCCCAAAACGAGGAGATCAGAACATGTCGAAACGCAGGAACCATGACGCGGCGTTCAAGGCGCGGGTGCCGTTGGAGGCGCTGAAGGGCGAGCGCACGGTGTCGGAACTGGCGACCGCTTACGAGGTCCATCCGACGATGATACATCAGTGGAAAAAGGCGCTGCTGGAAGGTGCCGCAGGCATTTTCGAGCGCGGCGGCAAGGCTGCGGTGGCGGCCGAGGTTGCCGAAGAAACGATCCGTGACCTGCACGTCAAGATCGGAGAGCTGGCTGTGGCCAACGATTTTTTGTCACGAAAGCTCAAGACCTGGATCGGGAAGTGAGGCGGGGCATGATCGAACGAACCCATCCCAAGCTGTCGGTCGGGGCACAGTGCCAGTTGCTGTCGATCTCGCGGTCGCCGTTTTACTACGCGCCGCAGGGCGAGACGGCGCTGAACCTTGACCTCATGTTGCTGGTCGACAAGCAGTTCCTGGACACGCCGTTTTACGGCGTCCGGCAGATGACGTGGCACCTGCAGAACGAGGGGCATGCCGTGAACGAAAAGCGCATCAGGCGGCTGATGCGCCTCATGCGATTGATGCCAATCTACCAGAAACCCAAGACCAGCAAGCCTGCGAAGGGGCACAAGACCTACCCCTATCTGCTCGGAGGAATGCGGATCGACAGACCAAATCAGATCTGGTGCGCCGACATCACCTATTTGCCCATGCGCAAAGGCTTTCTCTATCTGGTCGCCATCATGGACTGGTTCACCCGCAAGGTACTGGCCTGGCGCATCTCCAACACGCTGGAGGCCGAGTTCTGCCTCGAGGCGCTGAACGAGGCCATCCACAAGTTCGGCCCGCCCGAAATCATGAACACCGACCAGGGGTCGCAGTTCACATCCTTCGACTGGACCGACCGGCTGAAGCGGGCAAAGACCAAGATATCGATGGATGGCAAAGCCCGATACCTCGACAACATCTTCATCGAACGTCTCTGGCGGTCTCTGAAATATGAATGCGTCTACCTGCACGCCTGGGAAACCGGGTCCCAAGCCAAGGCAGGCGTCGGCCGCTGGATCACCTTTTACAACCACCAGCGGCCCCATGCCGCCCATGGCGGTCAACCGCCCGCCGTGGTCTACTTCAACAGCATTGAAACCGGTCAGCAGGAGCGGACAGTAGCTTAAATCATCCCGGAAACTGTCCAAGGATCGGGGAGTAGCTCAATTCTACGAGTTTGAATTTGCCCTGCGCTTTGAACTCGGTGGGGAGCAATTCGGAATGAACCAACCAATAAGACGCTTCCTGCAAGCGCATCAGCGAGCGATCTCCATCGCCGATGCTGTGTTCGGCAATGTTACAAACGTACAAGCCTTCATAAATTGTTGGGGAAATAGCAAAGGGCCTGCACCTGATTGCAGCCGTCTAAACTAGGTACTGCCAAAGGTAGGACGCGGTGATTTCAAAGAGTTCAAGCGGAGGGGTGTCGATGAAGTTGAGCGTGAGTTCTGGCACGTGGCCCCGATAACTGACGGCCTGCAGAAAACTGAATTACTCTGGTTAGATATCGCAAACGAAATGCCCGTCGAACCTGCCTCGCATGGCTACAGCATATGGTTGGTTGATTTCGAGCGTGAAGTCATCCTTCACGCATATGATGACCGGGGCCTGGATGTCATCAGCACGAAGAAAGCTGCTTTGCTGCCGCTGTACGAAGAATTCGCTGATTGGTTGCTCGACTATGATCGCGAAAAAATGGACGCATCTTCAAAACCTCTTGGCGCAGGATTCCGCCCCTATCCGCAACTGACCCCATATGGGACAGTTTAACTTTGCGCGTACATTCGATAGTCTCATAATATGCATTATGTTAATTATTGACTGATAACACATTGTCTTATCAATCAGGCCAGCCAGCAGCGCGGTCCATGACCTGACTGGCATCCGGAGCTTCTCCGGCCCAAGCGACAAAATGATCAGGCCGAACCAGAACAAGTGGTGCGTCCCATGCTTTCTGGGCTGCATCGCTCATTTTCAGCACCTGAAGCGGAATCTCGCGGGCCTGCGCAGCTGCCACGAACCCTGAGTCGGTGCCATCGGCGGATAGCAAGGTAAACCCCGGTCCCAGTGCTTCGAACACGCCGTGCCCGTCAGCAAGGGTTTGCGGTGCCAGATGGTGGCCGGCCCGTGCCTTCATCTGGTGTTCACCACGCGCCGAGGGTGCGCCCGGTCCGCCAATGACCGGCGAGCCTTCGTAATTCGGCTCAAAGGCATCCACTTCTGCGTTGTTCAAGTTGCGTCCGTACCAATGGTCTGGAAAATCCGGGTCGGCGGGCTTGTGACGCCGCAGAAAGGCGCGGTCATCGGTGATATAGCGTTCGATGAAATCCCGCCCGGTAGAGGCGAAAACAGGCTGGCGTTCGGCGCTATAGCTGTCCAGCAGGTCCGGCCCGCCCCAGCCCTGAATCGTGGCAGCCAGTTTCCAACCAAGGTTGCGCGCGTCTTCAAAGCCGGTGTTGATTCCATAACCGCCGTATGGCGGATGCGAATGCGCCGCGTCCCCGGCAACTAAGGCGCGCCCGGCTTTGTAATTGCGCGCCACGGCCACCCGGAGATCCCAAAACCCTACATAGTCGAGATCAAAGTCAAAGGCCTGCCCAACCGCACGTTCCAACATCGCCCCGAAATCAAAGCTGTCACGGTCAATGTCGCGTGGCACGGGCGCATGAAAAAACCAGCTGGTGCCGTGATCGACCCGCCCGAAAAACTGCCAGTAGCCGTCGAAATCAGGGTGGAGAACGCAATAGAATGCCTTGCCGGGATAGCGCTTTAGCAGTTCGTGCAACTGGGTCGAGCGAAAGACCAGCAGCGCCATCAACCGGCCGTGATCGTTCTGTTCTTCGTCGATACCCGCCGCACTGCGCAGGAACGACCGGCTACCATCGCAACCCACAACATAAGCGCCGCGCAAGACCCGCAGTCCCGGCCCCTCGGTTTCCGCGATGGTCAGCATCGCCCCCTTCGGCCCTTGATCCAGCGCAGTGCCCTGCCACCCATAAAACACCGTGACGGCTTCGAGTTCGGCCAGCCTGTCGCGCAGCACTTCTTCGGTCACGTATTGTGGCAGACGGGCGTTGGGGGCAGCGTAGAAATCTCGAACATGGGCGCGGTTCAGCCAGTCATAATGATAGTCGGTCAGCAAAGTGCCATAACAGGTCATCCCGCCGATGCCGCTGCCTTCGGGGATCGGAAAAGCCGCCCTCATCTGCTCTGCACAATGCCAGGCCGCAAAATGTTCGCCGGTGCGCTGGGTCAGGTTCTGACCCTTGGGGATGCGCGGGATATCGCGGTTGCGTTCGACCAAAGCGACCCGAAGGCCCCGTTGCCCCAACTCGATCGCCAGCCCGGTTCCGACAGGACCACCGCCGTTGATCACCACATCATAATCAGCCATGTCCAACTTCCTCCAATTCCGCCAGCCGTGCCGAGACGTCCTGAGCCTGCGCCCGAACAGTTGCACGCAAATGCGCCAACTGGCTGGCGTTCAACCCCGCCTCATCGACGGTGAAACACAGCGCCGCCACGGGCGTGCCGCCGGGTTCCAGCAATGGAGCGGCGATGCCAACCACGCCCGGCGTCACCTCGCCATGCGCCACAGCAACGCCTTCGCGCCGGACCCGGCGCAGCGTTGCACGGATTTCCTGCACCGTCTCGCCCGTACCTGTGCGCGCGAATTCGCCCAGGTTCTCGCCACCGATGGCCTCTTGTTCGCGTTTCGGCAGATGCGCCAGAATGACTCGCGAAATGGCCCCCCGCGCCAATGGCATCGGCCGACCCCGCGGATAGCTGGAACGCAGCCCCGGCGCTGAGCTTTCCGAGGCAACGCACAGGATGCGCCGGCCGTACCAGCGCGCCAGAAAGGCCGACCCGGGATGGGTCTGAGCCAACAGTCTCAAAGCGCCCTGCCCTGCCGCGATCACCGGATCGGCGCGCTGCATGAGGTAATCCATCTCGGTCACCTTCGGCCCTAGCATGAAGCTGGCCCCCGAAGACATCAGCAGTCCAGCGTCGCGCAGGTTCTTGAGATAGCGATACAGCGTAGGGCGCGTGAACCCGGTGGCGGCCATCATGTCCTCGGCGGACCAGCGTGGACGGTCCTCGGAGAACAGACCCAGAATGGTCAACAATCGGTCCGCAGCGTTCATGTCTGCGCCCCCGGATCAGGGACGCGCAGAGTTTCGCGTAGCATGAGGCCAGCGCCAAGAGCGGTTCCCACCAGATCGGACCAGATACCGCCCGCAAAGGCCTCTGCCGGAACCAGCGCCAACAGCCCTGCAAGTGCAAAGCCAGCCCGCAACCCTGGGCTAAGCGGTCCGCGAAAGAACCCCGCCAGCGCCGCAGAGACCAGCCAGACGCCCATGGTCGCCGTGACCAGCGCCAAGGCGATGTCGAAAGGCGCGCCTTTCAGGATCAGCGTCGGCGAAAAGACAAACAGCACCGGGATCACATAGGCCGCCCAGCCAAAACGCATCGCCGCAAGTCCGGTTGCCATGGCGGGCGCGCGGGCAATCGTGGCCGCCGCAAAGGCCGCCAGCGCAATGGGCGGCGTAATCATCGACATCATGCCAAAATACAGTACGTACAGATGTGCGGCGATCGGCTCGACCCCCAGTTGGATCAGCGCCGGGGCGACAAGCGCCGCCAGCAGTACGTAGACTCCCAAAGTTGGCAGACCCATGCCCAGCACGATGCAGACCAAAGCCGACAGGAGCAGAAGCCCGATCAGCGATCCGCCGCCCACCTGAACCAACAGGTAGGTCAGGTTGAAACTGAGGCCGGTGATGTTCAGCACCCCAATGACAAAACCGCTGGCCGCCGAGATCAGCAGGATATCCACCACCGCGCGCCCGGTGCGGGAAAATGCACCAAACAGGGCGCGCAGCCCCGGCCTGGTGCCGCCATAGCCCAGCACCAGCGATGTGCCCGCCAAAACCAGCGCCGCCCAAAGCGCCGCGCGCTCGGGTTGGTACCGTTGCCAGAACAGGAGGTAGATCAGCACGCCAAAGGCCAAAGCGAAATGCGCGCCCCGGGCGACCTGCCGGGCTTTGGGCATGTCTTCGGCCGGGATGGCGCGGATGCCCAGTCGGGCGGCCTCAAGATCAGCCTGAATGAAGAGCGCGACGTAATACAGCACCGCAGGCACCAGCGCGGCAAGCACCACCTGCGAATACGGCAAGGCCAGAAACTCGGCCATCAAGAATGCCGAGGCCCCCATCACCGGCGGCATCAATTGCCCGCCTGTGCTGGCCACTGCCTCGATCGCCGCCGCCTTGTGCGCGGGATAGCCGTCTTTCTTGATCATCGGGATGGTGACCACCCCGGTGCCCACGACATTCGCCACGGCGGACCCCGAGATTGACCCGAACAGCCCCGACGCCAGCACCGCGATCTTCATCGAGCCGCCGCGGAACCGCCCCATGCCCAGCATCGCCGCATCGGTAAAGAACAAGGTGCCCCCGGTAATTTCCAGCAGCACGCCAAACAGGATAAAGGCCACCACCACTGTTGCCGCCACCGACATGGGCAGTCCCAGAATGCCGTTTGAATCCACTGCCATGTAGCCCGACAGCATCTGCCAGTTCTGCGCACGCCCCTGAAGCCGCCCCGGAAAGACGTCACCGAAAAGGGCGTAAAGTAGAAACGCCAGAATGATCACTACCAAAGCCCAGCCGGTCGCCCGCCGCAAGGCCTCTAGCACCAGCACGATGGTGATCGCGCCCGGCAGCCACAATTCGGGCGGGCGGGCAAAGATCATCAACACCAGATCGGGATAACGGACCGCCAGATAACCTAGCGTCACCAGCCCCAACACGGCCAGCGCCACATCATACCAAGGCACACAGCGCCGCACCGCCAATCGCCGCCCCGGAAGCGTCAGAAAGGCCAGTGCCACGGTCAGAGCGAGCATCGCGGCAAACAATTGTTGCGGATAAAGCGACAGCCCCAACGTGCGCTGGAAGGACAGCGCCCAACCCATGGCCAACAGCACGATCAGCGCCGCCAACACATCCGAAAGCACGCGCGCTGCGCCCTCGGGAAGGCCACTGGCCTTCCCGTTATCCATGGCACCCCGCATCAGAGCCTCAGTTCAGACCGACTTCTTCAAAGAACTTAAGCGCACCGGGATGAAACTCTGCAATGCCCGGATCACCCTTCATGTTCTCGGGCTTGAAGGCCCGCATCGGTGGAAAGGTTTCGCCCATGACCGCTGCGTGTTCGTACATCGCTTTGGCCATCTGGTATACCGCCTCGTCGGACGCGTCTGCATGGGTAAAGACCACCTGCGGGAAAGCGATATAGGTCGTATCCTCTAACACGCCGGGCATCGCGCCGGCTTTCAGCTCCATGAAAAAAGCCGTGGGCCAGTGTTCGCGCGCCGCGGCAAGCGCGGCATCGCTGGCATCGCCAACGCCAAGCGCGCGCAGGCCCCCGACCGCGGCATCTGCTTCACGGACCTTGCCAGCGCCATGGGCAAAGATGAAGCCCACGGTATCGCCCGCCATAAAGGCATTGGCCCCCGCCACAACCGAGGCGACCGAGACCTGCTGAACGTCATCGCGCGTCAGCCCCGCCGTGGAATAGAACGCCGACAGCTGCGGCAGGATGGTGTTCTGCGCGGTATAGCCATCGGTCATTGGCTGGCCCTTGAGGTCCGCGACGCTCATGATGTCGCTGTCCTTGCGCACAAAGATCGCCTCGACCAATGGCTGAAGATGAGCCACCACCCGCAGGTTTTCGTTCTTCATGCCGTTCCACCACGCCTCGCCGGTAATGGCGTAGTTGACCTCTTGCAGGTTGGCGACGCCGAACTCGATTCCGCCGGAGTTGACGAAGGGAATGAACTGGTTTGGGCTGGTCGCAGGCTGGATCGTGGTGTTCAGCCCGCCCGCATTCGCGGCGTTGGCCACGGCTGTGCCGATGTTGTGGAACAGTGAGCCGGGGTTCGACGTTGCGATGCCGACGTTTTGCGCCGCCCCAGCCCCCGCGATCACACTTGCCAGCCCCAGCGCCGCGCCAAAGATCATGTGTTTCATGTTTTACTTCCTCCCGTTGGCCTTCGGTTCAGTTCCGTTTTTGGCCATGATTCTTATTATATGAGAATTGAGCACATATTTGTTGCAAAATCTTCATGATTTTTGGCACTCTTACGTGGCGGCCGGACCGCACGAGGGGGAGCCACCATGTCTGAAGATCATCGTCAAACCGGCGCCGAGGCGCTTTTGACCGGGCTTAAACGCGCTGGAGTTGAATGGCTGTTTGCCAATGCAGGCACCGATTTTCCCCCGGTGATCGAGGCGCTGGCGGGCGGCGATCCTGCGTCGATGCCGATCCCCGTGACCATTCCGCATGAAAGCGCGGCGGTGGCCATGGCACATGGTGTCTACCTTGTGACCGGACGACCTCAGGCAGTGATGGTGCATGTGAACGTCGGTCTGGCGAACGCGGTCATGGGGGTGATCAACGCAGCCTCGGACAATGTGCCGATGCTGGTGATGTCGGGGCGCACGCCGCTGACCGAACGCGCCCGCGCCGGATGCCGCATGTCTCCGATCCAATACGGGCAAGAGATGTTCGACCAAACCTCACTGGTGCGCGACATGGTGAAATACAACTATGAATTGCGCTATCCGGAACAGGGCGGAATGCTGGTCGATCGGGCGCTGTCGCTGGCCCGATCCGAGCCTTGCGGCCCGGTTTACCTGTCGCTGCCAAAGGAACCCCTCTCTGATGTTCTGCCGCATGGCAGCGATCCCGGATATCCCCCCACCCCGCCGACAACACCGGCTATGCCCGACCCCGGGGCGGTTGTGCAGGCCGCCGAGTGGCTGGGCGCCGCGCAGCGCCCGGTTTTACTGTGTCAACGCGGTGATGTGGCGGGGCATCTTTCGGGCGTCGTATCCGAACTTGCGCAGAAACACGGCATCGCCGTCCACGAACCCTTTACCATCCGCAATCTTCTGCCCGCCTCGGTCCCCTGCCTTCAGGGCTATGGTCCCGGCGGCACCAAGGACGCCGATCTGGTGATTGTGCTGGACAGCGGCGTGCCCTGGATCGAAGCGCTCGAGACCCCTGCCCCCGATGCCCGTGTCATCCACATCGGCCCGGATCCCCACTTTAACCGGATGCCGGTCCGCAGTTATCGCAGCGATCTGGCCATCGCCGGGGATCCCGTGGCAACGATACAGGCTCTGATCGGCGCATCAAAGGCGAACTCCGGTGCGCCCGATCGGCTGAACCGCCTGCGCACGGCCCATGCCAAGGCGCAGGCCACCCGGCAAGAGAAGGCAACCCAAGGCGCGACCAGCCCGAT
The DNA here is from genome assembly GCF_049341065.1 of Pacificoceanicola algae. Taxonomy (NCBI): domain Bacteria; kingdom Pseudomonadati; phylum Pseudomonadota; class Alphaproteobacteria; order Rhodobacterales; family Roseobacteraceae; genus Pacificoceanicola; species Pacificoceanicola algae. Next base: position 251,596 of record NZ_JBMPIX010000005.1, read on the forward strand.
GTCCGCTGAATGGATCAGCCACTGTGTTGGCCAGATCATGGACCCCGACGCAGTGGCCTTTTCCGAACTGGGCCTTTTGCCCGGCTTTTTGAACCTGCAAGGGCCAAACCGCCACTTCAACAATGTCCACGCCGGTGGGCTGGGCTGGGCACTGCCTGCGGCGCTTGGCGCCCAACTTGCGCGGCCCGGCAAACTGACCATCGCTTGCATGGGGGATGGCTCTTACATGTTCTCTAACCCTGTCGCCTGCCACCAGATCGCCGAGGCGGTTGGCCTGCCAGTGCTGACCATCGTCAAGAACAACGGGCTTTGGAACGCCGTGCGCCGCTCGGTTATTGACGGTTATCCGGGGGGCGCGGCCGCCCGCGCCAATGCCGTGCCGCTGACCGGGTTGACCCCCCTGCCCGACTTTACCGCCGTCGCGCGCGCCTCGCGCGGTTATGCCGAGCGGATCCAGGACGGGGCCGACTTGCCACAGGCCTTGAACCGCGCCCTGGCGATGATCGCCGAAGGCCGCCCGGCGTTGCTTGAACTTGTGACGGAAGTGTCGGACACACACTGATGCAAATGCCCGATCTTCAGACCATCGCGATCTCGTTCTCCGCGGTCCTTCTTGGTGGCGTGCTCAAGGGCGCGACCGGGGCCGGGGCGCCGGTTGTTGGCGTGCCGATCCTTTCGCTGTTCTTTGGCGTGCCATTTGCCGTGTCCGTTTTTGTGGTTTCCAATCTCGTATCGAACATCTGGCAAGGCTGGCAGTTCCGCGCCCATCTGGCCAGCCCGCGTTTTACTCTGATCTTTGCCGGCGCCGGTGCGGTGGGGGCCGGGGTTGGCTCGCTCATGCTGGCGTTCTTGCCAGCAGAAATGCTGATGCTGATGGTAGCTGTGATCGTGCTGGCCTATATCGGATTTCGCATTGTGCGACCGGGCTGGCAGCTGGCGCAGAACGCCGCCAACAGGTTGGTGGGGCCTGTGGGGTTTCTGGGTGGCATCCTTCAGGGCGCGGGGGGAGTGTCTGCCCCTGTCTCGGTCACTTTTCTGAACGCCATGCGCCTGCCGCGCCCGCAATTCATCGTCACCATTTCCCTGTTTTTCTTCATGATGTCTGTTGTGCAGATCCCGGCGCTATGGTCGCTGGGCGTGCTGACCGGCGAACGCACGTTGATCGGGTTTCTGACGCTGGTTCCGATCTTTGGTGGCATCGCGATTGGCCAATGGCTCGCCGCACGGCTGCCTGCGCAAGCTTTTGACCGGGTGACGCTATTGCTGCTGTTCGCCATCTCGCTGAAACTGATCTGGGGCGCTGTCGTCTGAAGTACCAACAAAGGCTGAACTCCAAGAGTCAGCCCACCGCAGAGACCGAATAACTTGGCGACCCCTCCCACACCAAATCCCACGACGCGCCGGGGCGCACATTCTGGATTGAACGCGGCTCAAAGCACACTAGACAATTGCTGCCCGGCACTGGCGCCCGGACAGATGGGTAAATCAGCCCGCGCGAACCTTCGCGCCGGAGGCTTTGCGCCAGACTTTGCCCTTCAGGATAGCCAACCTCCGGATCGGGGTTGAGAGCGGGATGATCCGGCTCATCCGTGATGTCATCAAAAAGGCCAATGAAATCCGCAAGCAGTTCGACATAACGCGCATTGTCCTCGAAGAAGTCGGTGTAGCCCAGCTCTCGCGTCCGGTGCCACGCAACCTCAGAGATCGAGACCATCGTGTCCCAAGCACAATACCAAGCCCCCCGCTCATCCGAATTGAAGCGGTTTCCACCAGCGCGGGTATAGGAAAAGGCCGCGTTGACGTGGGTATCGCCGTATATGCGCAAATCCCGGCTCCGCCGCCGCCAGGCCAATTCGCGCGGGTCGAGATGCGGGTTTCGGCCCCGCTCGGCAAGCAGCCGCGCGCTTGTCAGGCCTTCGATCTCGGCGAGAATTTCGAGTTCGTCGTCTGAGTCAACGAGACCGCGCAAAGAGGGCGGTTTGTGGTAGGTGGCTGGCAGAAGCCGGACAAGACCGCGATCCGAAATCTCGGTACGTTTCATCCGCCCCCCCGCAGGGCATCCAGATACGTACGGACCGCAAGGATCTGGGGCAAACCACCTTCGATGGCGGTGTCGATTGGCCGGGCGCCGCCGAACAAAGGCCCTGTGTTCGGCCGAGTAAACCAGGTTCGCGCGAGCGGTTGCGAAAAATACAGCTCCAGCGATTTGTAGATGCCGACGATGGCACTCAGCCGCAGCAACTGGTCTTTCGTCAGTTCGCCCGAGAACCCGGGTTTCTTTGCGCGTTTCCAAGTGCTTTCGGACATGTCCGCAAGGGCAGCGGCGTCCTTGACGCTGAGCGACCAGGCGTCGGCGACGCGCGCATAGGCCTTCAGCGCAACAGCGTTGAGTTCGGCCGGTTCGCGGGATTTTACTGAAACGTGCATTTTTGGCTCCTGACCTACAGATATAGGATCATATGAGCCGATAGTAAAGATCAAATGAACCCAAGCGACCTGCATCGGCGCAAACGGGTTGGAACAACGCCGCCGGAAATCGTGTTCCACCGGCGGCGTTGATATTCAAACTCTTGTCACACCACGGACATCGCGCACGGCGCCTTTGGCGGCGCTGGTGGTCAACGCGGCATAGGCTTTCAATGCCGTAGAGACTTTGCGCTTGCGTTGCTCGGCAGGCTGCCAGCCAGCGGCCTCCTGTGCCTTGCGACGCTCGGCCAATTCTGCATCGTCAACGGCCAGGTGAATGCTGCGGTTGGGAATGTCGATCTCGATCACATCGCCATTTTTCACCAAGCCGATCGTGCCACCCTCTGCCGCTTCGGGCGAGACGTGACCGATCGAAAGCCCCGAAGTGCCACCCGAGAAACGGCCATCGGTCAGCAGCGCACAGTCTTTGCCCAGACCTTTGGATTTCAGGTAGGAGGTTGGATAGAGCATCTCCTGCATACCGGGGCCGCCGCGCGGGCCTTCGTATCTGATCACCACCACATCGCCAGCCTGCACCTTGCCGGTCAGGATGTCGTTCACGGCGGCGTCCTGACTTTCGCAGACATGGGCTTTGCCGGTGAACTTCAGGATCGAGGCATCCACACCGGCGGTTTTGACGATACAACCTTCCTCGGCGATGTTACCGAACAGAACAGCCAGCCCGCCATCTTGGCTGAAGGCGTGTTCCTTCGAGCGGATCACACCATTTTCACGGTCAGTGTCCAGTTCCTTATAGCGGTTTTCGGTGCTGAAGGCCTGCGTTGTGCGCACTCCGCCGGGGGCCGCTTTGAACAAAGCCTCAGCCTCGGGGTTGTTGGCCACCTTGATGTCCCAATGGGCAATCGCTTCGCCGATGCTGCTGGAATGCACTGTGGCGCAATCGTTGTTGAGCAGACCGGCGCGCGACAACTCACCAAGGATTGAGAAAATTCCGCCCGCGCGGTGCACGTCTTCCATGTGAACGTTGACGATGTTCGGCGCGACCTTGCAGAGACAGGGCACCTTGCGCGACAGGCGGTCGATGTCGTCCATGGTAAAGTCGACCTCACCCTCGCTGGCGATGGCCAAAAGGTGCAGAACCGTGTTGGTGGACCCGCCCATAGCGATGTCGAGGCTCATGGCGTTCTCGAAGGCTTCGAATGTCGCGATCTCGCGCGGCAGAAGGCCCTTTTCTTCGTTCTCATAATGGCGCTTGGTGATCTCGACGATACGGCGCCCGGCCTCAAGGAACAGGGTCTTGCGGTCGGCGTGGGTGGCCAGGGTCGAGCCGTTGCCCGGCAGCGCCAGACCCAATGCTTCGGCCAGACAGTTCATCGAGTTCGCAGTGAACATCCCCGAGCAGGACCCGCAGGTCGGGCAAGCGTTCTCTTCGATGTGCTGGACCTGCGCGTCGGTGTATGTCTCGCTCGCGGCGGCCACCATGGCGTCGACAAGGTCGATCTTCTTCACGTCAAGATCCTTGATGTCGATCTTGCCCGCTTCCATCGGTCCGCCAGACACGAAGATCACCGGAATGTTCAGGCGCATCGCCGCCATCAGCATCCCCGGAGTGATCTTATCGCAGTTCGAGATGCAGACCATCGCATCGGCGCAATGGGCGTTGACCATGTATTCCACGCTGTCGGCGATGATCTCGCGCGAGGGCAGCGAATACAGCATGCCGTCGTGGCCCATCGCGATCCCGTCATCCACGGCGATGGTGTTGAATTCCTTGGCAACACCGCCCGCCTTTTCGACTTCGGCGGCGACCAGCTGACCCAGATCCTTCAGGTGCACGTGGCCGGGCACGAATTGGGTAAAGCTGTTGACGATGGCAATGATCGGCTTGCCGAAATCGCCATCTTTCATGCCGGTGGCGCGCCAAAGGCCACGGGCGCCGGCCATGTTGCGGCCATGAGTGCTGGTTCTGGAACGGTAATAAGGCATTTGCTTTCCCGGATATCTGGATCGAGCGGACCTTATCCCAACAGTCAGTGCGAGTTAAACCGACAATTTACACCTCGAAGAGTCTTTCCAGGCAGATTTTCCGGCGTCAGAATTTTCGCCGGTCGGGGCGTCTCGGGACGCCCTTCAACAATGCATATCCATCTGGCACGCCGCGTCTTCGCCAGCCCGAATCCAAAGGCAATCTTCGAAATGATTTGATCGCGACCAACGCGCACGCCAAACCGGACCTGCTCAGACTCGCACCGTCGCGCGGGCGAGTCCCTCAGTCACCGCCGTAAAAACTTCGGAATAGCTGTGGCGCGCATTTGGCAAACAGTCCCGAACCGTTTCAGACACCACAGACATCAGGCTGGAACCACCGACATAGATCACCCGGTCGATCTGTGTTGCCTCCAACCCCGCCAGTTGCAAGGTATCATCCAAGCTCTGACGCAAAGCTTCAGAATGCGGCGCCAAGGTGCTGGACAGCACATCCTTGGGCAGTGGCGCGCGCAACCCACGCTCGATTTCGTCAAGAATGATAGCGGCGTCGATGTCGCCCTTGTTCGCGCTGATCTTGCCGCGCTCGACGCCAAAGGCAATCTCGTGTCCCAATTCATCCTGAAGCACGCTGGACAAGCGGGCGAGCTTTTCCGGCTCTTCGGCGACGCGGGCCATGTCGGCCACCATGCGCCGGTTCTGCGCCGTATATAGAAACGGGATCTTTTCCCAGGTCGCCAGGTCGTTGAAAATCGCATTGGGCGCGGGCAATGACCCCGGGCCCATCGCGTTGCGCAATTGGGAGCCCTTGCCCAGCAGCGGCATCACCTGATGGAAACTGATCGCCTTGTCGAAATCGGTGCCGCCGATGCGAATGCCGTGGCTGGCGAGGATTTCGACACCGTCGCACCGCGACCGAAAGGCCGAGAAATCCGAGGTCCCGCCGCCAATGTCGACAATCATGCCTGTCTCGCCCGTCTGCTCGAGCGCGCCGCTGGCGATGGCCGCCGCCTCGGGTTCCAGCATGAAAGCGACTTCCTGAAACCCCGCTGCAAGGTAACAGGCACGCAGGTCCGCCTCGGCTGCTGCTTCGCGCGGATCATTCGTGCCGTGAAACACCACAGGGCGACCGGACAGGGCGCGCTCGAATGTCAGGCCGGTGTCAGCCTCGGCCCGGGCCTTCACCTCGCGCAGAAAGCGCGCGATGATCTCGACGAATGTCACCCTCTCGTTCAGGATCTGGTGCTTTTCATGCATCAAGCCGGTGCCAAGCACCCGTTTGAGCGCGCGCATGAACCGCCCTTCGACCCCCTCCAGAAGCGCTTGATTGGCAGGCTCTCCGATCAGGGTCTGGCGCGAATGATAGTCGAAAAAGAAAGTGGTCGGCAGCGTTGTCTGACCTGGCGCCATCTTTATCAGCCGCGGGGCACCGTCCTGCATGAACCCGGCGGCCGAATTGGAGGTGCCAAAATCTATGCCCAATGTCTGGCTGTTCTGCACCATACCGGAATACCCCTGTTCGACCGGAAAGGCGCGGCTTTAGGCACAGTCCGAGACTGTGTCAAGCGACGTCAGTCGCGGATGATGCACAAGAGGCAGTAGGAACGGTTAGAACCTCTATTCAAGGACAATATGCGGAACACCATCATGCGTCCGGACGCGCAGCAAGGTCGGACACCTGCCCCCGGTGGCGGCGATTTCCGGACAACAGGGACCACTCGCTCCGACACAGACGGGTATGATCTTCCCGGTCAATTGCTGTAAGCGAAAGCTCAATGCCAAGTTGTTCTGAACAAAGGCCGACCGGGCACTTGGCAGATCGAGGATGTCATCGGCAATTGCCATGGGCGCTTCGGTGGCTTGCACCGTCTCGGCAAGTGCGCGGGTCTCCGACTGCCAATCGCGATAGGTCGTGTACTGCATAAATGTCTGCAGCAAGTAGCTCCCGGCGATCAACAACACAGCGTTACGCACAAAACGTCCGGCCAATCCACCTTTGTCGGTCAGAAGTTGTGCCGCGCGGACAACAAGTAGAGCATAGAACACCCAAGCAAAAATGAACGCGCGCGGCGGGGCTATGACGCCGACCTTGAGCACCTGCACAACGATCAGAGCAAGCCCCATAGCCAACCCGGCATGCAGATAGAGCGCCTCCATCGGAACACGGCGCAACAATACGCCCGTGGCAAGGGTCAGCAACGTCAGGTGGAACCAGATCATCGGAGAAAAATCAAAGCTGGATCGGCTGAGAAAATCGCGCAGGGATTCGGACAGCAGAGGCAAATTGCCCAAAAGGCTCGTCCAGTCCGTCCCGGGTGTGGCGTTGCGCCAGTCGGCCACTTGCACGCCAAAGACGCCGTGGATCGACAAGTTCAGACTGTAGACACAGAGAACCGCCAGCACGAAACTAAAGCAAAAGACCGAAAGAAGCGTGATCAGGTCGCGCAGGCTGCGCTCTTTGCTGCAAGTAATTGCCGTCGCAAGAAGCAGCAATGGATAGGTCGTGTAGGCCATAAAGGTCAGCACGGTCATCGGCACCATCAGGGCCAGATGGGTGCGGCGCGAAACGACAAGGCCCAATCCGGCATATAAAGCGATCAGTGCCAGCCCGGGCAGAAGCGTGTTGAACCACAGCGAAATCATGGTTGCCGAGGGCGCCACAAGAACAAGCAGCGCCAAAACCGTGGCGAACCAAGCCCGATTAGCGACATCGCGCAACGCAGCAATGGCCAGAAAGGCGGCAAAAAGCGACCAGAGAAGCTGATACAGCAAAAAGTTCAGCCAAGCTGGCGTGGTGATCCCGCGCAGATGCCACAGGTAATTCAGCCAGCGGCCTTCGTCCTTGGTCTTGTGCCAATAGGCGCCGGCATCGGCGAAAAGCGCCGGATAATCGTCGAACCGGATCATTGGGTCGAGCAGATTAGGCGCAGAAATGGCCAAAATTGCCAGCATGCTCAGCAGGACCGGCGCCATCATCGGATGGCGCAAGATCCCCTGCGCAATGCTTGGGCGCAACACGGCCCCATCAGCCAGATGGGTCATCCGGCGAGGCTCTGAGCGCGGGCGGCTTTTGCGGAAAGACGGCTGGCCCGCAATTGCGCGATTTGTGTCACCCGATGCTGCGGCAACCGCGCGACAACTGCCTTGCGCAAGGCCCATGTCAGACTGCCCATGTCCCTGACCGTTTCACCCGGGGCAAGCGCATGTTCAGTGATCTCGGAAGGCAGGTCTTTGGCACCGGCTTCGTTCGCATAGAACACCGCGTTATAGCGATACCAAGGCTCCACATTCGTGTTGGCCTTCAGATGCGGGCGCAAGCAGTCGTAGGCGCGATACCCGCGCGCGGCGAATTTTTCCTGCCAGAAGGCCAGCGGCTGTTCATTGACGTGAAATTCGCCCCCCTGCCCTACCACCGCTGCGGAAAACAACACCCGATCCGCCCCGGCGCAGAGACTGTCCACCAGCGTATCCGAAGCGGATGTCGGCAGATGTTCTCCGACCTCGAGACTTTGTGCCAGATCGAACCGCTGGCCAAGAGCAAGCGGTTGCGTCAAGTCGGCAGCGTGAAAGCTCTCCCTGCCGATCGCCAAGGCATCACGATTGACATAATCTCCATCGACACCCAGTACCCTTATCGCGCCCGCCGCGTTCCATTCATCAAGCCAGACACCCCGGCCACAGCCCAGATCCAGGACCGACTGCGGCGCGATCCACTGGTTCAGCAGGCCAATCAGGGCTTGGGCGGATGATCGTGCACCCTGATCGATATAGTTGAAAAACGTGTCGCTGTAGACATGGGTCATCGGACGGTCTCCATCTGGTCGCGGCGGCGGGAAAAAACCCAGCGCGACATGATTACAAAGTTCTGTATGGGCAGTACGAGGGTAACGACTGCGGCTGAAACCAGCGCATGCCAGCCAAAGGCGGGGCCAAGCGCGCCAGTGATCAAGGCCGACGTCAAAAGCCCCAGACCGATCATGGCGGCAAAACGCAGGGCTTGGGTACGGTCGCGCCATGGCGCGTCAAAGGTAAGCCCCGCCTGCCCAAGATACTGCACCGCGACGGCCATCAGAAATGCCAGCGCATTGGCGATCGCCTGCGGCATTCCAAGCGCCATAAACCCTGCATAAAGCAGGATATAAAGCACCGCGACCGCAGTCCCGACCAGTGCAAAGCGAAAGAGTCTGTGCCCCGACGTCATGACTTAGGCCCTGGTTTTCAGGGCGACAGGATCGGCCACAACGGTGTCTTCCGAGATAAAATAGAGCGGGCGGTTCTTTGCCTCGACATAGAGCCGTCCGACATACTCTCCCAAGATTCCAAGCGTCAGAAGCTGCACACCGGAAAACGCGCTGATTGCAACCACGACCGAGGCCCATCCCGGCGCGGTCTGGTACAGGACCAACGAATAGAGCACGTAGATCATCATCAAGCCGGCCACGCCGAGGCTGACAAAGGACAGCCGGGTCGCCAGCCGAAGCGGTTTCGTGGAAAACGCGGTCATGGCGTCCATCGCCAGCCGAAGCATCTTGCGCAGCGGGTACTTGGTCTCGCCGGTGAGGCGGGGTGCGCGGCTGTATTCAATGCCGAACTGTTCATAACCGACCCAGGCGAACATACCGCGGATAAACCGGGCCTTTTCAGGCATTGCCAACACCGCATCCAGCGCGCGGCGGCTTACCAGACGGAAATCGCCGGTGTCCTTCGGGATCGCCACATCCGACATCACGTTCAATAGTCTATAGAACAGATGCGCCGAGGCGCGTTTGAACAAGGTCTCGCCCTGCCGCTCTGCGCGGCGGCCATAAACGACGTCATAGCCGCGATCCATCATTGCCATCATATCTGCCAGCAGTTCCGGCGGGTCTTGCAAATCAGCATCCAGCATGAAGATGCGACTGCCTTTTGCCGCTTGCAGTCCCGCAGTCAGCGCGATCTGGTGCCCTCTGTTTGACGACATGCGCAGACCGCGAAGCTGGGGTGTGATGGCCCGCATCCGTTCAATCTCGGCCCAAGTGCCATCTGTCGAGCCGTCATCCACCAAGATAATCTCGGCACGTTCACTGTAAGGCGAAATTACCGTCATCAACCGGACCACCAACTCTTCTATGGCAGCCTCTTCGTTCATGCAGGGGACCACAACGGACAGGTACATATGGGAACTCCAATGCTCTTTGTCGCAGCAATAAAATCCATTTGTGTTCTCAATCGGGCCGATTTCTGGGTATTTTTGCGCAAATCGAGACAACCTTTGGCCAAAATTCGCGTCTCGGTCTTTGAGACCGGGCTGCTTGGCACCGGCTTTGGTCAGCGATGAGCCAGTTGCCCACGGAAATCCGACGCCTACACGTCTCGCAGAGATTCGAATTTTGGGTGAAAAAGGTTTCCCAACCCCTTGTCTTACAGGTGACATTGTCGGTTGAGACAATCTACGATCGCTGACTTTGACCGAGTTATCCATGAGTTATCAACAAGTTATTCACATCACCGGCAGGCGCATATATCAAATTTGCGACCCATGTCAGGATTGACTGGAAATCCCCATCAAATCTGATATGAGATAAGATAATAAAAAAATATACGAGGGCGGGCACGATGGCGGATCTTCTAGCCTCCGAGCAGCTGATGAATTTCAGCGAAATCATCGACAACGCGCTGACGCAACAGCGCGAGCTTCTTCATGCACCGGACACCCGCAAGTCGGACAAGCCGCTGCGCGCCTTTTCCGTGCGTGAAGTTTCCCACGCTTTGCGGGTCAAATACAATAGTCTGCGGCAATACCTGAATTCCTTGCCCGGCATGCCAGAAGGCACGCTTGAAGCTGGGAACCGGAAATATTTCTCGGCCGAAGAGATCAATCAGATACTCGAGGTGTTGCGCCGTGAAGGCAAGATCGGCGATGACCGTTATCCCCGCCGTTTGCCGGGCGATCACCAGTCCCGTTTGGTGGTCTATAACCTCAAGGGCGGGGTGTCCAAGACGTCGCTCTCGGTCAACCTCGCACAGTTTCTGGCATTACGCGGCTATCGGATTCTCTGCATCGACCTCGACCCGCAGGCCAGTTTCTCGGATATGTTCGACATACAGGCGGACCTCGACGATTTGCCTTCGGTCTATGACGTGCTGCGCTATGCCGACCCCGAGACAGGCGAAGGCCCCATCCCGATCACCGAGGCGATTCAGGCCACCTATGTTCCCAACATCGACATCGTCCCCGGATCGATGTCGATGACGGAATTCGAGTATGAAACCTCTGCCTCATTCCGGGCCTCTGATGGCACCCCGTTCCACCGCCGCATCTCGGATGCGCTTGAAGTTGTGGACGACGCTTACGATCTCGTTCTCTTCGATACACCTCCGCACATGTCCTTTGCGGTGATCTCGGCGGTCTTTGCTGCAACCGGGATGTTGATCCCTCTGTCCGCTGGCATGCTGGACGTCGTGTCATTGGCAAAGTTCCTCGAACTCGCCTCCGGCACGATGCAGGTCGTCGAGCAACATCAGGTAAAGCGCTATGATTTCATACGCTTCGTCCTGACGCGATATTCGGCTTCGGATCCGGCACAGTTGCAACTCTCGTCTTTCCTACGCTCTCATTTGCGCGGTGCGATGCTTCAGCATGACATGGTCAGCTCCACCGCCATCGCGGATGCGGGCAACACCATGAACCCCCTGCTGGAGCTTGAGCCCAGCAGCTTCAATCGCAAGACTTACGATCGCATTTTCGAATCCCTCAGTGGGATTGCCGACGAGGTCGACGCCGAAATCATCAAGGCCTGGGGTCGGACGCCCTTCGAAAGGGAGGATAGCTAATGGCACGTAAGAGCCGTCCCGTTTTCCCCGTCCCTGTTGCGGGCGGCGATGCTCCCATCACGTCGAAATCACCCCGACGCGCACCAATGTTCGCCAAGGGCGCCGCAAGCCTCGAGAACGCGGCAAAATCCGCCGCCGCCGAGGAGCGCATGTTTCGTCACCTCGCGCTAGAGTTGATTGACCCGTCCCCTATCGCGGACAGGATAGACTTGACCGAAGGCCTCGACAGCCTGAAGCGAAGCCTTGCGGACGAAGGCCAGCAGATCCCTATTCTTGTCCGCCCAAAACCGGGCACGGATCGCTTTGAGATCGTCACCGGGCGCCGCCGTCTGCGGGCCATGACAGAGCTTGGCCACGAGACCATTCAGGCCTTTGTCCGCAAACTGACCGACGAAGAGGCCTTTATCGCCCAAGGCGTCGAGAACAACGAACGCCTTGAGACGTCGTTCATCGAGCGCGCACGCACGATCTTGTCTGCCTTGGAAGCCGGTTTCACCCAGCAACAGGTCGAGAAATTCGTTGGTGTCGATCAGTCGATGATCAGCCGAATGAAGTCGGTGTTCACGACCGTTGGCGAGGACATCGTGCAACAGATAGGACCGGCGCGCGGCGTCGGTCGACGCAAGTGGGAACGGTTGGCCAAACTGATCAAGGCAGGCCCCCTGCCCTGCCCGGTGCCTAATGATATCCCTGACAGCGCAGAACGCTTTGACGCTTTTCTCGCGTCTCTCGAAGCGGCGGCGGGCAAACCAGCCAAGCCCCCTGCCCCGGCCAGAGATAATACCACGCAGGTCGCTCCGGTATTGGCAACGCGGCGCGGCCGGCAACTGACCGTCAAAGTCACACAAGACGCACCTGAGGGCTTCCTCGACCATCTGCTGGAACAAATCCCGCAGTTATTGGACGCCTATCGCAAGCAATCCTGAACCGGGACAACCCGGTCGGACACTAGAGCAGAAACCAAAAAAGAGAGGAGCAGACGAAGGCAAAAGAAAACCCTCCCAAGCCGGAGCCAAGAAGGGTTCTCAAGTTCTGTAGCAATTACTTGATACCCCGCACACGATTCGCTTTCAACACCGATCTTCGGTGATTGGGTATTTTTTGCCGTCTGAAATGCTATGAACCAGTTGCAACCCGAGGCTCACGCCTGCGGGACGGGTATTTCTACGCCGTCCACACCCCGAATTCCGTTTATTCACGACCGCTGGCAGGTCTTGTCCACGGTCAAAGCCGTCGCCCGCGCGCTTGACCTTGGCGAACGAGAAATCACCGTACTGTCGGCTCACCTGTCTGTCCTTGCGAAAGGTCCCGTACGGTCCGACCAGGTTCTGGTTTCCTATGCTGGCCTGCCTACCCTGCTGGAACGCGCGAACTGCATGGACGAGCGCCGCTTCCGTCGAGGCGAAAAGCGGCTGGAAGATGCGGGATTGATCCGCCGAAAGTTCTCGGCCAACAGTCGCCGCTTTCCGGTACGAAATGGCGAGGGAAAGGTTGTCGACGCCTATGGAATCGACCTTCGCCCGCTTTTTGAAAAGCTGCCGGAACTGGCGAAACTGCAATCTCATCTGGAAGCTGAAGCCGCTTTTCTGAATGCTATGCGCAGCCGCATCAGCGCGCGCCTTTCCGAGGCACGGCGCACCATCGGTGCGTGCTGCGGTAACATTCCAGATTGGCTTGAAGACCTCACCGCAAGCGCGCGCAACATCCTGCGGCGCGCCACGCTGACGCAAACCGAAGCCACGGCCTTGGAGCGACAGATCAACGAAGCCTTGGATTCACAGATTTCGACCCAGCAAAACGAAATTGCGGACGAGACCGTCGCGGACAATCTTGCCGCCGATCCCGGACAAATTGTCCGGCACTCAGAGTCCCAAAGAAAAGAATATAAAAAGAAAGAGACCCTGAACATTCTAGACGCCTGGGAGAAATGCCACCACCTAGCGAGCTTCCATGAAGATGTTCCAAAGTCAGAGAAGGATCTTTGGGATCGGCTGTACCGTTTTGCCGGATACCTCGGGTTGTCGCACTCAACCCGAGTGAACATGGTCTCGGCTCTGGGCTCAATGAGAGCCATGAAAGTGCTGAACTACTTGGCCGAACGCATTCTAGATATCAAACACCCAGAGCGCTACGTACAGGCTCTGCTTCAAGAGGCCTCCATGGAAAGACAGTCGCAGACAGCTTGATAAAAGCATCTTTATGACCGCGGTCATATTTTGCATTCGAGCGCTTTATGACCGCGGTCATAACACAGGCAAGTCGAAACAAGAGATACTAGGACCCAGAACGTTGGGTATGCTCACAACTCATCTTTCGTCAGTAGCAGGCAATTTAGCCACGTCGATGAATGTCTCCTAAATGAATCAGCTTGCTATACGTCGACGATCTAGCAATGACTAATGGGGCAGGGGCCGTTCCTAGAAGAGTTTCCAATTGTGCGAATTACAGGCGAATTTCGGCGTGCAAGGCCACATATCGAATGACCACGGACACCTTTCAACCGGCCTTTCGGGGAGCACGAGGCTCCATTCAAGTAGCCTTTACCGATTTAGAAGCTCTGTGAGAGTGGCCCCAGAAACTGGACAGTCGGCTAGGGTGTATCCCAGACCTTTGAATGGATACGAGAATGGCGAAGCCCCGGAACTTTACAGATCAGTTTGAGACCAAGGTTTCGTTGGAAGTGCTGCGTGGCGACATCACCTTCGTGCCAGTGCGGAACGGGTTCATTTACCTGGTCGCCATCATGGAATGGGCCACACGCAAGGTGCTGAGCTGGCGGCTCAGCACCACCATGCACGCGGACTTCTGCATGGACGCCCTGAACAAGGCCATCGCCAAACACGGCCCGCCTGGGATCATGAATGCGGATCAGGGCAAGCCAGTTCACGGGATCGGCGAGGATCACGACATTGACCGAAGCGGGTTTGCAAATCTCGATGGACGACGCATATTGGACTGCCTTGGCAGAGCAAAAGGCAGCATGAGACCTAAACAAGATACACCTTAGCGAAGCTGCAAATCTGTCCGAAAAGGTGGGACCAGTTCACTGACTACCGGAAAATTCGCAGGTTATTTTGTTGTTTGTGGTCCGGGAGAGAGCACACTAAATTCAAGGGCACCGTTCATTATCGGACATTAGATCCCATTCAGGGATTGAGCTGTCGTCGATCTGCAATCATTAGCTGCACGGACCACGCGCCATGGGAATATGCCGGGCCATTTCAGGATGACAATCTCAATTTGACGGTCATCAAGGGGCAACGACCCATGGTTGTTGCAACTGCAGATAAAACGCGAGCGGCCAAACAAAGTGCGGAACCATATGAAATCTAGGATGCGTTCACATTCGAATATGGAGCAATGTTTATGAGTGGGGCAGGGGGCGCTTCTCGATCCGAACCGTTGATTGTTCCCAGCCAGGCCAAAGTTTTATCAGGTCACCGGCACTAATCGCCGCCTGGTTGTGGTTGCGCGGGCGCCGTCCAAGCCAATCAAGCGGAATCTTTGCCGCGAACAAACAACAGCGTTGGCGCGCAAGCATTGGTCGACGGCAAAGACGTTTGTCACTCCCTATTGTGCACGGTTGGGGCAGAAACGATCACTCTCGATGAGGTGAATATACCTTCCCGCAGCGGATATTTCTCAACGCCATACGGCTTCTGGCCAAAGATCTGAGGATTCATCCGGAATGCGCAGGAACGGACCTCACTCTCCAAGCACTGCTAACGGATGGCCGCTTGGGAATGTGGTTCGGGGCGTTACCTCTTGCCTCGGAAGTCAGATGTGATCTTTGCCGAGCTACAGAAAAGCCTCCGGCGTATTATGCCGCCTTCCGCGGCCTCCGATCCGAAGAGTGCAGCGAAGAGGGACCGCGCTCATACGCGGAGCTTAGGGGGGACGCGTCGCGCATATTTTCCTTCTTTGAGAGAGTTCGGCAAAGGAGGCCGTTCGTTCCGGCCGGAGAAAGGCTAGATGCTGAGATTTTCGGGTCCGATCTGATCCTTCCGATAGTGTCGATGAATACGGATCGCGCCCGCCCGGAAGTAAGTTTCCAGCCTCGAGTGTCCGCGTCACGGGCGAGTTTCGGCGTCCGGAGGTCGCTCGTCCATTCAGTGACGAATTACTCTCCTCTTGGATGGGACGGGCTGCAACGCGCTTTGGTTTGGAGGTGTCAAGCTCGTTTCATATCTCGTAGAGCAGGGGAGGGGAGGGCGCGCGAGTGAACCGAGCGGACACGAAATTTACAAAGAGCACGCAGATGCTTCAGCGTTGGGTCGAGCGCATCGTCTATGATGACGAGGGGCACGTGACTCTCGTGGAATGGGCAATACAAACGCTAAGGGCCCCGCTCCAAGACTTTTCGTACGATGGTGTGACTTGATTCTGGTTATCCTGAGCGATCCCTTTGGCGCAGCCCAGGTTCCAGTAGGGATAATGCCTGAGGCGGCCGCTCGGATGTTCAAGCGTTCAGCGCTGATCCCCTTGGGATCCATCAGGCGTGCGCAGTTGGTCAGTAAGGAAAAGATCCCAATCAATTCTGTAACAGGATGAAGCCAAAGATTGATCAAGAGACCAGACCAACGATGGACTGGGCGTTTCGGGGGCAACGGGACGGATATTGGGCGAATTCGACCATGAAACTAATACGATATGAACATGTGGCCGAGCATATCTTTATGTGTCCGATAAGGCAAACTTATTGGACATTGTGAAATCGCGCAAGTAACGGCGGTTTAGGGTAAAATTTGGGGATCAAAGCGCCGCAATGGAATGTGCTGCATTCCAGGGGTGTTGTCACATTAACTCGCCCAGTCTGCAGGTTAGGATACTGATGGGGCATCAAGCGACGTTTGCCGCGGTTTCCCACGCCTCGAAAGCTTCGAGCCGATGGTAGCGTATGGTAAAAGCGGAACGACGGCGGGCTGGGGCGGAGAAGGTATTTCGGGTTGCGGACTGCATGGAGACGAAGCGTTGCAATCCACCAGGCGATCGGAAGCCTTGCATTACTCGCTCTCGTTTCCTGAAGGGCAGGTGGCTGTTCTCCGCTCGGTTGTTGAGCCCCTTGTGTGACCAATGATCAAGACCAGGCGCGACCTCGCGCTTGGCGGCGCCGTAGGATCGCAGTTTGTCCGTAATTATCCTTTTGGGAACGACGCCCCAGCGTTTCATCAGCTTGACCAAAAGCCGCTTCGCCGCGCGCTTGTCTCGTCTCGATTGCAGGATTTCCTCAAGAACAACGCCGTGTTGGTCGACGGCACGCCACAGCCAGTAAGATCGCGGGCCGAACTTGCCGGTCCAGCGCCGGATCGTCTCGTACGAAACGTCCACGCCACGTGCCAGCATCATCTCCTCGACCTCGCGCAGGCTCAAGTTGAACCGGACGTAGAGCCAGACAACATGAGCAATGATCTGGGGCGGAAACCGATGGCGTTTGTAGCTGATTATCTCTGTCTGCGTCGGCATCGCCTAAGACGAGATCAATGAATCAGCAACCTCAGGCCCGTTAATGTGACAACACCATTTGAAGTCTTCGCGCTATTGCGGGCTGTTCTTGCGTTGTTCATAGGCGTCAATCATTCGGATGAACCATGGGATGTTTGGCATGAAAATAAAGATACGGGTGAGTTGAAAAGCCGTGACAAGGGCGAGGTCGATGCCAAGGTATTTGGCGGTCAGCGCCATTTCCGTGACGCCGCCAGGGGCCGCGCCCAGAACCAGCACCTCCCAGGGCTGGCCTGCCAGTGCTGCAATGGCCACCGCGATACCAGAGATGAGGCCCAGCAACATCAGCGTGCTGGTCATGATCGCGATCAACTGGCGTTTTTGATTGGCAAAGAGGTCGTGCCGGAAAGTGCTGCCCAGCCATGTGCCCAGTACGATCTGGGCCAGCGACAGGATTTCGACCGGGAAGGCCGTCAGGTGAAGGCCAATGGCGCTGGCGGCTGCGGAAAAGGTCAGCGGCCCCAGGAAATACGGGTTGGACAGGCGCAGGCGTTTGAACAGCAGCGCGCCGGTAATGGCCAGCAGCGCGAGGAAGCCGTTGCCGATGGGATCGAACCCGCCGCCGCGTATCATGCCCGAGCGGTCGGGCCAGCCGTCCAGTGCGAAAACCGCAATCGGCACAAGGATCACCACCGCCGCGATGCGGGTTGTCTGTGCCAGGATGATCGGCGCCGGGTCGCAGCCGTGCCGTTCCGCCATGATGGCCGCTTCGACGGGGCTTGTCGGGAAAGTCGACAGGAAGGCCTGCGACAGGCGGATCCCTGTGGTGCGTGCAACGATTATGGCGATCATCCCGGCGCAGGCCGCCGAGGCGAGCGCGGTTCCGATCATCACCGGGGCGAGGCTTAGCAGTGCTGCCAATGCGGCGGGTGTGAAGGCAAGTCCGACCTGTGCGGCGATGGTCATCTGGCCAAAGGGGCGCGTCTTGACCGGCACCGTGACCTTGAGCACCCCCGAGATCGAAAGCGCCGCCGACAAGACCAATGGTCCGATCATCCATGGCAGCGGAATGCCTATGCGGGCGAAAACCCAACCAGCGCAGGTCGCCGCAAGGTAAAGAATAGACAGGGAAAGCAAAGTCTTGATGCGCAAGGGCACGGGCATGTCCTGATGTTTCGCTGGATGGGTGTTCGGCAGTGCAGAGACGTCCGGCCCATGTCCATGTCGGTGGGCCGACGGGCAGTGCGCTATTCTTTGGGGCGCAGGTTTTGCACGGGAATGGGTTTGCCGTCCGGGTCGAGGGCGACAAAGACGAAATTCGCCTCGGTCACTTTTTCGCTGAAGCGCGCCTCGCGCGGGCGGCGCCATGCATCGACGTGAATTGTCATCGAGGTCTTGCCGACCTTGGTCAGCGCTGCATACAGCGACACCTCGTCGCCAACCTTGACTGGGCGGTGAAAGATCATGCCGTCCACTGCGATCGTGGCGCTACGCGCGCCGGATGTATAGGTCGCGACCGTTCCGGCGGCGAGGTCCATCTGACTCATCAGCCAACCGCCAAAGATGTCGCCTGCGGGGTTCGTATCGGCGGGCATGGCAATGGTGCGAATGGTTGGGTTGCCGCTCGGCGGTTGGTCTGTGCCAGCCATGGTGCATTGTCCTTGTTCGGGGTCTGGACCCGCCGGGAGGACGCTCCTGACGGGACTGCATGCAGACATCATACTTGATCCTCGGCTGGTCTGAACCCAACCAATGGTTTGGTCACGGCATACCCGCTGCTCAGTATACACACGCAAACGCCAAGTTTCTGGCAATTGCGACGGAAGGGACACGCATGGCTGATGTAATTGTCGAGATTAGGGATGGGCTTGGCTGGGTCACCATCGAAAACCCGCCAGTGAACGCCATCGGGCGCGCTGTGCGGCAGGGGCTTCTGGACGCGGTGGCCAGGCTGCGCGACGCGGATGTGCATGCGGTGGTGCTGACCGGGGCCGGTCGTGCCTTTGTCGCCGGGGCAGATATTCGCGAACTGGGGCAGACCCCTGTCGCGCCCTATCTGCCTGACGTTCTGGCCGCGATTGCAGAGGCACCGGTGCCGTGGATCGCGGCGATCAATGGGCTGGCGCTTGGCGGTGGGCTTGAAGTGGCTATGGCCTGTCATGCCAGAATCGCTGCGGCTTCGGGCAAGCTGGGCCTGCCAGAGGTCAATATCGGGATCATTCCCGGTTCTGGCGGCACGGTTCGCCTGCCACGTCTGGTGCCCATGGCCACAGCGATCAAGCTGGTGACCGGCGGCAAGCCCATCGGCGCGCGAGAGGCGCTGGAGGCGGGGTTGGTTGATCGTCTGGCACAGGGTGACTTGCAGGCCGAGGCAGCTGCAATGGCGCAGGATTTGGCGGCGGCGGGTCGTCCCAAGCCTGCGTTGGACCGTGACTTGGTTGCGGGCGATGCCATCGACTGGGATGCACAAGAGGTGCTGCTGCGCAAACGCAGCCGGGGCGCCGCGGCGCCGCTCGAGGCGCTGGCGTCGCTGAAATGCGCGGCAAACGAGCCTGTCGAAGTGGCGCTGACGGGTGAACGGGAGCGGTTCCTGCGGCTCGCGGCCTCGGACGAGGCGGCGGCGCTGCGGCATGTGTTCTTTGCGGAACGCAGCGCGGGTCAGGCTCTGAATCAGGCAGATGCAGACCCGGCCGACCTGTCGCGCGTGGGCGTGATCGGCGGCGGCACGATGGGGGCGGGGATCGCCACGGCCTTGCTGCTTGCTGGCTCAAAGGTGTGTCTGATCGAACGCGATGATACGGCGGCTGAGACCGCCAGGACCCGCGTGGCCGACACCATCGCCGCCAGCGTCAAACGTGGTGCTGTCTCTGCCAGCAAGGGCGAGGCCGCGCTGGCCCGCCTGAGCACTGATACTGATTATGCGGCATTGCGAGACTGCCCGCTGGTGATCGAGGCCGTCTTCGAGGACATGGGCGTCAAACGCGAGGTCTTTGACATGCTGGACGCGGTGATGCCCGCGGAGGCGATCCTGGCCACCAACACCTCTTACCTCGACGTGAACGTGCTGGCGGCGGCGACGAACGACCCCGCGCGCATTCTGGGCCTGCATTTCTTTTCACCTGCTCATGTGATGAAGTTGCTTGAGGTGGTTCGGGGCGAGGCTACCGGCGCGCGGGCGCTTGCGACGGGCGGGGCACTGTCCAAGCTCTTGCGCAAAATTCCGGTCGTGGCCGGGGTCTGCGACGGCTTTATCGGCAACCGAATCATGGCCGCCTACCGGCTCGATTGCGAATTCATGCTCGAAGAGGGCGCTCTGCCGCATCAGATCGACGCGGCGATGCAGGCCTTTGGCTTTGCCATGGGGATCTATGCCGTTCAGGACATGAGCGGCCTCGATATCGCATGGGCGCAGCGCAAAGCGCGGGCGTCGCATCGCGATCCGTCCAAACGCTATGCCCACATCGCGGACCGTCTGTGCGAGGCCGGGCGGTTGGGGCGCAAGACTGGCAAAGGCTGGTACGACTATGCGTCAGGCAAGGCCGAGACCGACCCGGAGGTCACACGGATCATCGAAGAGGAATGCGCAAGAGCGGGCCGTACCCGCAAGGCGTTCACCGAGGCGGAGATCATCACGCGCATCCTGACCACCATGCAGCGTGAAGGGCAAGCCGTGCTTGATGAAGGGATCGCCGAGGGGCCGGATGACATCGATGTCGTGATGATCACGGGCTACGGGTTCCCGCGCCACAAGGGTGGTCCGATGTACATGGCGCGGACCGCCGACTGACCCTTGCCGCTCCCGGATTTCGGACGCTTCCGGTGCGCGTTGCTCGTCCGTGACCAATCCCAAGTGCCGACAAGGCAAACAAATACTCAGTTCACGGGACGGCCCCAGATTTGGGACACTGACACTCAGGAGATGTGCCAATGCTCGAAGCGGGCGTCGGCGAGGGAGGCAAACATGGAAGACTACAAGAAAGCACTTGGCTGGCGATTGCGCTGGTACGTCGTGCGAGGATCGCTGCCGGTGCTGGATCTCGTGGGTTGTGCGGCGCTGCTGGCCGTGTTTTGGCAATATTACACGCAGGCATCCGCCCTGCCGCCGCCGTTCAACAAAGTCGATATCGGCGCGGGCGGCTTTCCTACCCTGCTGGCTATGGCAACGCTGATCGGCATTGGTGCCGTGGCCGCTGCTGCCGTCATACGCCTTCTCGATCCGGTGCCGGTGGCCTGGGTTTCGATCCGGCGGCCGCTGTTCGTGTTGGCGACGATTGGGCTGCTGATCCTCCAGTCGATCTATTTCGAGACTCTGGGCACCCTACCGAGCGTGTTGATCTTTTCCATCCTGACGATGCTGGCCTGCGGTGAACGCCGCCCGCTGCACCTGATCGGTGTGCCGCTCGCCCTTGGAGCGTTCATCTTCGTCGTTTTCAACCTGGCGCTCGACGTCAACCTGCCGTGAGGAACAAACATGCTTGAGAGCTTAGCAATCGGTTTTTCCGCGTTCGGCGACCCCATGGTCTGGTTCGCCCTCGTGTTCGGCGCGTTGGCTGGCTACCTGATCGGGGCCATTCCAGGCCTTGGCCCCAGCCTCGGCGTCGCGCTGCTGATCCCCTTCACCTATGGCGTGGACCCGGTGGTTTCCATCGTGGGTCTGGTCGCGCTCTATGCGGCGGCGGAATATGGCGGCGCGATCACCGCGATCCTGATCAACTCGCCCGGCACGGCGGCAGCGGTGGCCACCTCCTGGGACGGCTACCCGCTGACCCAACAGGGCCGCACCGGCGAGGCGCTGACCGTCTCGATCCTGTCGTCGGGTGCGGGCATCTTCATAGCGACGCTTTTGCTGATCATCACAGCAGTTCCGCTGTCAGAATTCGCGCTGCGCTTTGGACCCGGTGAATATTTCGCCTTGGCGCTTGTCGGGCTGAGCCTTGTGGCGGGTTTGTCGGAAGGATCCCCGCTGAAAGGCACTGTGGCCATGGGGATCGGCCTTGCGCTGGCCACCATCGGGCTGGACGTGCAGACCGGTACGCCGCGCTTTACCATGGGCAACCCCGAGTTCTTCGAAGGTCTGCCGTTGGTGCCCGTTCTGCTGGGCCTTTACGCCCTGTCCGAAGTTCTTTTCATGATCGAGGACGGCCCGTCGGAAAAGCTGAAAAGCACGCCCATCGGTGGCCTTCTGGCGCTGCCGGTCAAGTCCATCCTCGGGTTGAAAACCGCAATCCTGCGCAGTTCGGTTCTGGGCTATGCCATCGGCGTGATCCCCGGCGCGGGGGCCTCCATTGCGTCCTTTGTGTCTTATGCCGTGTCCAAGCGCATGTCGAAGACGCCCGAGAAATTCGGCAAAGGGGCGTTGGAAGGGGTGGCCTCGTCCGAGGCAGCCAACAACTCGGCCGTGGCCGGCGCTCTGGCCCCGCTGCTGGCGCTTGGCATTCCCGGTTCGCCAACCACGGCGATCATGATCGGGGCGCTGATGGTGCAGGGCATCCAGCCGGGACCGCTTCTTTTCACCAAATCGCCCGAGATTCCCTACACCGTTTTTGCCTCGCTTTGGGTCGGTGTGCCGGTGATGGTGCTGATCGGCCTGGCCGGGGCACGGATCTGGGCCAAGGTCGCGAATATCCCGCGCCCGGCGATTGCCGCGATTGTTGCCGGCATCTGTTATGTCGGTGCCTATGCGTCGCACACCACGATGTTCCCGGTGCATGTGATGACGGTCTTCGGCGTGCTGGGCTACATCCTGCGCAAGCTGGAAATCCCGCTGGCTCCGATCATCCTCGCGCTGGTGCTGGGCGAGATGATGGAAACCAACTTCCGCCGCGCACTGATCTCGAACAAGGGCGAATGGGACATTTTCTACACCTCGCCGATGACCATGATCCTGATCACGATCGCCGTTCTCGCCTTTGTCCTGTCCGGCGTGTCGCAACTCCGCGCCCGTCGCGCCAAAGCGCAGGCGCTTTGACCAAGATTTCAGTCCCCGTTGCCTGACAAACGCTCAGTTCACGCGAGGGGCGGGAAGATCGAAACTGTCAAAAGGCGGCAACGCCAAAAGGTACACGACTGCTATGGGAGGAAAACGAATGGCAATCACTCATCTCAAGAAACTGGCGCTGGGTGTCGCGGGCGCGGCGGCTCTGACACTGGGTATCGCACAGGGTGCTATGGCTGACGGCTGGGCCCCTGAGGGACCGGTGAACATGATCCTGCACACCAAGCCCGGCGGCGGCGTGGATGTCTACAGCCGCACGCTGGTCAAGGAACTTGAGCCGATCATCGGCCAGACCATCGTGGTCGTGAACGCGCCGGGTGGTGGCGGGGCGACCCAGATGGCAAAGATCCGCGCGGCCAAGCCCGACGGGCTGACCCTGGGCGTCAATACCGTAACCCACCTGACCGGTATGCAGACCAATCTGCGTGGCACCTTTTCTCCGGATGATTTCGAGTGGGTGGCCCTGTCGCAGATCGACCCGATCCTGTTCTTCGTATCCAAGGACTCCGAGCTGAATTCGATCACCGATATGGTCGAACTGGCAAAATCCAATGGTGGTGAAGTCAATATTGCCGGGTTCGGCCCCGTCGGCTCGATGCAGAATATCGGCATGTCGATGCTGGAAAAAGCGGCCGGTGTGAAATTCAACTGGGTCGCGCATCGGTCGACCCCCGATATCATCGCCGCTGTGCTGGGTGGGCATATGGACGTGGGTGTCGCCAACCTCGGCCCGGCGCTTGAGTTCTTCGAAGCGGGCCGTCTGAAGGGGCTTGGTGTTCTGGGTGACAACCGCCTGTCGACGCTGCCAGACATGCAGACATTTGGCGAGCAGGGGTATGACGTCGACACAAGTTGGCTGCAAATCCGCGGTGTCTTTGGTCCCAAGGGCATGCCGATGGAGCTGCAACAGCAGATCGCCGACGCCATCCACAAGGCCATGGCAAGCGACAGCTACCAGACCTACGCCCGCGCCGCTGGCGTTCAGGACAGCGACTACGGTCCCAAGGAATATTCGGCCTTCATCAAGCAAATGAGCACCGTTGCCGAAGAACAGCTCAAGGCCGCCGGTATCATCAATTGATGCCGCTCCTCCGGTCTCTCCGCCCTGCGGTGGAGGGATCATCCCAATCCTGTTTCCCGCTTCCAAAAAGGTGTCCATCATGACCGGCGCATTCAGCGGCCTTCGGGTCATCGACACGACCCATGTTCTGGCCGGGCCTTATGCAAGCTACCAATTGGCGTTGCTTGGCGCTGAGGTGATCAAGCTTGAGGCCCCAAATGATCCCGATCAGGCGCGGTTCAACGGCACCGACCGTGATCTGGTCCGCGCCGCCATGGGGACGGCTTTCCTTGCCCAAGGCGCGGGCAAGAAAACGCTCGCGCTGGACCTGAAATCCGAGGCGGGGCGCGACGCCCTTCTCAAGCTGGCAGAAACGGCGGATGTCTTTGTCGAAAACTACCGCCCGGGTGCATTCACGGATCTGGGCCTGAGCTATGAAGACCTTGCCGCCGTGAATCCGCGCCTGATCTATTGTTCGGTCTCGGCCTTTGGTGCCACCGGGCCGCGCCAGCACCAGACCGGCTATGACAATATCATTCAGGCGTTTTCCGGCATCATGGACATGACCGGCCATGGCGATGACCGCCCGCTGAAATGCGGCGCGCCGGTTGTCGACTATGCCACTGGGCTGACCGCCGCCTTTGCGATTTCCGCCGCGCTGTTCCAGCGTGAACGTACCGGCAAGGGGCAGAACATCGAGGTGTCGATGCTGGATGTTGCGATGACGCTGATGACCACGCCTGCGACGGACTTTCTCTGGACTGGTAAACACCCCAAGGCAAAGGGCAATTCTTATGCCTTCGCTACGTTGGGGATGTATCAGGCCGCCGACGAGCCATTGATGATCGCCGCGTCGAACCTGCGGCAACAACGGCGGCTCTGGGTTGGGCTCGGCCGCGAGGATCTGGTCAAGACCGACAACCTCGCCCGGATCGACGATTACAAGACCGAACATGCAGTGCTGGCCTCGATTATCGAAACCATGCCCGCCGCCTATTGGGAAGAGTTCTTCAACGAGCGGCGCGTGCCCGCCTCGCGCATCCGCCGTCTCGAGGAGGCGCTGCAGGATCCGCAGGCCGAGGCCCGCGCCCAGTTCCTGAAGCTGGCCGACCCGAGCGGCCGGCTCGAGGGGCTGCGGGTGCCGTCGGTGGCGTTCCGCATGTCAGCCTCCGACACGGGCGTCAACCTGCCGCCGCAAGAAGTGGGCGCGCATACCGCCGACATCCTGCGGTCGATCGGGTTGGGAAATGACGAGATCGAGGCGCTGTGCCTCGCCGGTCTGGCGCTTCAGGCGGCACAGCCGACATGCAGGGAAACGGCAGCGCAATGACAACGGCGATTGAAAACTTGGCAGATTTGGCCGCCGGTTGGCTGGATGCGCCCCTTAGTGACACGCTGCGCGATGCGGTGCATTGCGCGACGCTGGACTGGTTTGCCACGACACTACCGGGCACCTTGCAGACCCCGGCCACTTTGCTCGCGGCAGGCGGGCTTGCGCGGGGCGGCAAGGCATGGTGTTACACCAGCGAGCGGTGGGTCGACCCACGTAGCGCCGCCTTCATCAACGCTGCGGCCAGCCATACAGTCGAATTCGACGACATCTTCCGCGACGGCGGATATCATCCCGGATCGCCCACTTTTGCTGCCGCGCTTGCCGTGGCGCAGGATATCGGCGCGTCACGCGAGGCTTTCGACCGCGCGGTGATCGGTGGATATGAAGTCGGCTGCCGCATCGCCATGGCGCTGCAACCGAGCCACTACGAATTCTGGCATATCACCGGAACGGTTGGCACTTTTGGCGCAGCGGCGGCGGTCGCGATGTTGCTCGGCTGCGACCGGAACGGGATCGCCAATGCAATCGCCATCGCGGCCAGTTTTGCCGGCGGCGTGCAGCAGAACCTGCAAGGCGAAAGCATGGTCAAGGCAATGCATCCCGGCCATGCCGCCGATGCGGGCGTCCTTGCCGCATATGCCGCTGCCTCTGGCGCAACGGGGGCGTGGGACAGCCTTGATGGTCCCAAGGGCTATGCCGCCGCCACCAGCGCGGGCACCGGCAACTGGGACGCGGCGTTCGACGGGGCAGGGGAGTGGACTCCAATCACCCGAATGACGGTGAAGATCCACGGCTGTTGCGGCCATATCTTCCCGGCGCTCGATGCGCTGGAGGCTCTGCGCAGCCAGCACGGCTTTGGACCCGATGATATCGAAGCGATCCGCATCGAAGGTTACGGGCCGACCAAGGACATCTGCGACCGGCCCGACCCCAAGGTTGCGCAGGAGGCCCGGTTCAGTGCGCAATATTGCCTCTCGGCCCTGATGGTTCTGGGCGGCGTGCGGCTGGCGGCCTTTGCGCCCGAGGCGCTGAGCAACCCGGACATCCGCACCCTGATGCCCCGCATCACCGTCGAACGGGCCGAAGATCTGGCCGCCGAATACCCACGTAAACGCATGGCGCGCCTGCATCTGACGTTGAAGGACGGGCGGTCATGGATGCATTTCCAACCCTCGCGCCGGGGCGATCCGGACAACCCAATCTCGCGCACGGATTTGCAGGCCAAATACGAAGAATTGGTCGGCCCGGTTCTGCCGCAGGCAGAGCTGGAACGACTGCGCAAAACCATCTTTGACGGCTCGGACCTGCCCGATGCCGTGACCAAGAAACCCAACAAATAACACGCGAAACGGCAGCCTCGGCTGCGCAGAGACGAGAAGGAATACCCATGGACACCGCAGTGCCCCTGCCCGAGTTCATCACCGTTTCCCACAATGACGGGATCGCGACAATCACGCTGAACCGCCCCGAAAAACGCAACGCGATCAACGACCAGATGCGCGCCGAACTGATCGCCGCCTTCGCCGAGGCGGATGCCGACAAGAGCGTCCGCGCCATCATCCTGACCGGAGCGGGCAAAGGGTTCTGCTCAGGCGGCGATATTGCGGGCATGCGGGCGCGGCTTGATGCGCCGACCGGCGAAGTGGCCTTCAATGGCTGGAAGCGGCAGAAGAACACCCATCGCGGCGTGGCCGCCATTCATGGCGTGACCAAGCCGGTCATCGCGGCGGTGAATGGCGGGGCCTACGGGCTTGGCCTTGATATGGCGCTGGCCTGCGATTTCATCATCGCGGCGGATGGCGCAAAGATGTCGATGAGCTTTATCAAGCGCGGCCTGGTCTCGGACGGGGGCGGCATGTATTTCCTGCCGCGCCGTGTGGGTCTTTCCAAAGCCAAAGAGCTGATCTTTTCCGCCAGGGTCGTCGAAACCGATGAGGCGCTGATCATCGGCATGATCGACCGCGTCGCAACGCCCGAAGCCCTGCTGACTGAGGCGCAGGCATGGGCCAAGGAACTGACCATCGGCGCGCCTACCGCCATCGCGCTGACCAAGGAAATCATGGATAAGACGTTTGAAAGCTCGGACGACGAGATCTTTGCGCTGGGTCGGGAAGCGCAGGCCATGTGTTACACCACTGCCGAACACCGCCAGTCGGTCGAAGATTTCCTCAACAAGCTGTCGAAGTGAGGGCCGCCGAAATGTCCAACATGAAAGCCATCCTGAACCCGACCAGCGTTGCCGTTGTCGGGGCCTCCAACGATCCGGCCAAACTGACCGGGCGTCCCATCGCTTTTCTGCAAAAGCAGGGGTTCACCGGGGCGATCTATCCCATCAATCCGCGCTATGACGAGATTGCCGGGCTTAAAAGCTATGCCAATATCGCCGACCTTCCCGAAGCGCCCGATCTGGGCCTCGTGCTGGTCGGTGCGCACCGGGTGATCGACGCGGTGCGCGATCTGGCCGCGCGCGGCACCAAGGCTGCGGTTGTGCTGGCCTCGGGATTTGGCGAGGCGGGTGAAGAAGGCCGCAAGCGGCAGGAACAGCTGCGCGAGGCGGCGGGCGACATGCGAATCCTTGGGCCGAACACCATCGGCCTTGTGAACCTGAGCGACTGCATCCCGCTGACAGCGTCGGGCGCGATGGAGGTTGATGACTTCCCGGAGGGCCGGATTGCCCTGCTGTCGCAATCGGGCGGCATTCTCGGTTCGCTGTTGTCGCGCGCCGTGGCGCGGGGCATTGGTTTCTCCAAGCTGGTTGCCACCGGCAACGAGGCCGATCTGGAAGTCTCGGATTTCCTTGAAGCGCTGGCCGATGACGATGCGACGCAGGTCGTGGCGCTATATCTCGAAACCATCCGCAACGTGGCCCGCTTCCGCGCGGCGGCGGCCAAGGTGATTGCCGCAGGCAAATCTATTGTCGCCTACAAGGTAGGCCGTTCTGAATCCGGCGCGCGCTCTGCCGTGTCGCACACCGGGGCGCTGGCCGGTGCGGATGAGGTCTATGACGCGCTGTTCAAACAGCTTGGCATCATCCGCGCCCAGACCTTTGCCGACCTGCTGGACATCCCGGCAGCGCTGGCGCAAGGCCGCTTGATGAAGGGCAATCGGGTGGCCATCGTCACCTCGACCGGCGGGGCTGCCACCGTGGTGGCGGACAACGTGGGACTGTCCGGGCTGGACATGCCTGCGCCCGAAAAAGAGACCGGCGAGAAGCTGCAGGCGCTGGACCTCAAAGAGGCCGAGCTTGATCGCAACCCAATCGACGTGACGCTGGCCGGGCTGCGCCCGGACCTGTTTCGCTCGATCCTCAAGATCCTCGTGGAAAGCCCCAGCTTCGACGCGATTGTCGTGGTGGTTGGCTCGTCCTCGATTGCCCAGCCTGATCTGGTGGCGCAGCCGGTGCTTGACTCGCTGGCCCTGACCGAAAAGCCGATCCTGGCCTATTTCAGCCCGGATGCGCCGAACATCGTTCGCACACTGAACGGTCGCGGCATCCCGGCCTTTGCCGCCCCTGAAAGCTGCGCCTCGGCGCTGCAATCGCTGGCCGCAAGAACCGGTGCATCGCAGGACGGCGCGTCGAACGCGCAGGACGTCGATTGCAGCGATATCGCGCCCGGTTCGCTGAACGAGGCTGAGGCCAAGAAGCTCTTTGCCCGCTTTGGCGTGTCCGTCACCCGCGAAGTCACGGCCGAGACCCCTGAAGAGGCGGCGCAGAAGGCAAAGGACTTTGACGGCCCTGTGGTCATCAAGATCCTGTCGAACGAGATCCTGCACAAGTCCGAGATGGGCGGCGTTGCGCTGAACATCGACCCTGCAAACGTCGGTGCTGAATGCGAGGCGATGCTGGCCCGCGTGCGCGCCGCGACCTCGGCCAAGATCGACGGCTTCCTTGTTCAGGAAATGGTCAAGGGCGGGGTTGAGATGATTCTCGGCTTCAACCGCGATCCGCAACTCGGGGCCTATGCGCTGCTTGGTGCGGGCGGCGTGACGACGGAACTCTACAAGGACGCCGCAATCCGGCTCTTGCCGCTGGATCGGACAAGCGCGCGCGACATGATCGACGAGATCAAGGCAGGGGCATTGCTGAAGGGTTTCCGAGGCAGCCCCAAGGCCGACATCGAAGCGTTGGTGGACACCATGATCGCCTTCTCGTCCATGGCCGAAACCCTTGATGGACGACTGAGCGAAGCCGAGATCAACCCGGTCTTCGTCTTGCCTGAGGGGCAGGGTACACGGGCGGGCGACAGCCTGATCGTCCTCGACTGATCCAGGATACGCATGGCACCCGGCGGCATTTTTACCGCCGCCGGGGCAATTCTTATGCAGGGACATATCTCATGACCGACGTTTACATTTGCGACTACATCCGCACCCCTATCGGTCGCTATGGCGGTGCCTTGTCCTCGGTCCGTGCCGACGATCTGGGCGCGATCCCGCTGCGCGCGTTGGCGGAACGCAATCCGGGGCTCGATCTGGCGTCGGTGGACGAGGTCATCTTTGGCTGCGCCAACCAAGCCGGGGAAGACAACCGCAACGTTGCGCGGATGTCACTGCTGCTGGCGGGCTTTCCCGAAAGCGTGCCGGGCACGACGATGAACCGGCTCTGCGGGTCGGGCATGGATGCGGTCATTACCGCCGCACGGGCGATCAAGGCAGGCGAGGCCGATCTGGTGATTGCGGGCGGGGTTGAATCCATGTCCCGCGCGCCGTTTGTCATGCCCAAGGCAACCGCTGCGTTCAGCCGTGCGAACGAGATTCACGACACGACGATCGGCTGGCGCTTTGTGAACAGATTGATGAAGGCGCAATACGGCGTCGATAGCATGCCCGAGACGGCAGAAAACGTCGCCGAAGATTTCAACATCAGTCGTGCCGATCAAGATGCCTTTGCGCTGCGGTCCCAGAACAAGGCGGGTGCGGCCATGGAAAGCGGACGTTTGGCGCAGGAGATCACCCCGGTCAGCATTCCGCAGCGCAAGGGCGACCCGATCGTGGTGGAGCGGGACGAACACCCGAGGCCCGCAACCACGCTGGCGGACCTTGAGCGGCTCAAGACCTTTGTCAAAGCCGACGGCAGCGTCACGGCGGGCAATGCCTCGGGTGTCAATGACGGTGCGGCGGCGCTGATCCTTGCCACGAAAGAGGCTGCAAAGCGCCAAGGCCTGACACCGATTGCCCGCGTTCTGGGCGGTGCCACCGCTGGGGTTGCGCCGCGTATCATGGGGTTCGGGCCCGCGCCCGCGTCAAAGAAACTGATGGCGCGCCTTGGTCTTCGGCAAGAAGACTTTGCCGTGATCGAACTGAACGAGGCCTTTGCCGCGCAGGGGCTGGCGACTTTGCGCGACCTTGGCATCGATGACGATGACCCGCGTGTTAACCGCAATGGCGGGGCGATTGCGCTGGGGCACCCGCTGGGCATGTCCGGCGCACGGATCACCGGGACTGCGATGCTGGACCTGCAACCGGGCGAACGGTCTCTGTCGACCATGTGCATCGGGGTCGGCCAAGGGATCGCCATCGCGCTGGAACGCCTATAGCTTTTTGGCCCCGGCACGGTGTAGACATTTGATCAGGCGACCAGGTGTTGAAACACTGTATCAGGCCGCTCCCTTGCATCCGGTCAGACCGCTGCGCGAGGCCCCAGTATCGGCGAAACGAACCATGACGAGCCCTATTCCCCCTCTCAATCCCTTGCGAACATTCGAGGTCGCGGCGCGGCTTTGCAGTCTTACTCTGGCTGCGGAGGAATTGAATGTCAGCCAAGTAGCCGTTAGCCGGCAGGTCAAGACGCTGGAAGATTATCTTGGCGTGACCCTGTTCCGGCGTCTCCACCGGGGCGTGGAACTGACCGACGAGGGGCGCCAACTTTACGAAGGTATTGCGCATGCCTTTCAGGATATCGCCACAGCCTCGCGGCGGGTTTCGCGGCGCGGGCGGCGCGACATTCTGGCCATTCAATCCTACACGACCTTTTCGCAGCGCTGGTTGATCCCCCGTTTGACGGATTTCCACGACAAGCACCCCCGGATCGAGGTGCGTCTCAGCTCCTCGACCGCGCCGGTTGACTTCGAAAGCCAAAACCTCGACGCGGCAATCCGGGCCGGAAAAGGCGATTGGCCAGACCTGCATTGCGAGAAGTTGGTGGATATCGAACTGATCCCGATCTGTACCCCGGACTATCAGGAACAGCACGGCTTGTTCGACCCGAATGATCTGTCCCGGGTCCGTCTGCTGCATTCCATGGCCCGGCCAACAGATTGGGCGGCCTGGATCAAGCGGGTTGGTGCCGATGTCGATCCTGAGCCCGGAATTCGGTTCGAAAGCTCGGCCCTCGCCTATGAGGCGGCGGCGATGGAAGGTGGGGTCGCCGTGGCCGTCAAGATCTTCGTCAAGCGCCAGTTGCAGAACGGTAATCTGGTCGCGCCGTTCGGTGATCTGACTTGCTACAGTGGCGAAGGGTATTTCCTGACCTGGCCAAAAAACACCGCCCCATCACGGACGCTTATCAAATTCCTCGACTGGATGCGGGACCGCATTCAGGTGGACAATCCCGAACGCGATTCAGACGGGACGGTTTCAAGCGACTGATCCGGGTCCTCGGTGTCGTCCGGGGCAAAATGTATGCGAATCCAGTCCAGAAATTTCAGCAGCGGCGAGGATGGCGCTTCGTCGTTCGGCCAGGTCAGGTAGTAACTTTCGCCTGTCCGGCACCCGTGTTCGAATGGCGCCACCAGTGTTCCTGCACGCAGCTGCGTCTGAACGAAATGACGGTTGGCAATCGCGACACCCAGATCCATCAACGCCCCTTCGTAGGCGAGCGCGCTGTTCTCGAACAACAGGCGATTTTTCGGGGCAAATTTTGCGTCGACCGACTCCAGCCAGGACGACCAGTCCTTGGGTCGCGCCATCGAATGCAGCAGCTTGACCTTGGCTAGATCCTCGATCCTGTCCAGAGGGTTCTCGGCTAGAAAGCCGGGCGAACAGACCGGGATCAGCTCCATATCCGCAAGTTTCTCGGCGTGTAGGCCCGGCCAGTTGCCATCACCGCCGCGGATCGCGGCATCGAGGTTGTCCGTGTCGAAGTCTGCGGCTTCGGGCGATGACGACAGGCGCACCTCAATGCGGGGATGCGCCTTGTGGAAATCACCCAGCCTTGTCATCAGCCAGCCGCGCGAAAAGGTGACATAGGATTGGATGGCCAGAATATTACGCTGGCCCCGGCGCGAAACGGTTTTTGTCGCATCCTCGATGTCCTGAAACGCCTGTCCGACGCCCTTGAACAACAAGATGCCCTCACGGGTGAGTTCTATCCCGCGATTGAGGCGGCGGAACAGCGTCACGCCCATGTAATCCTCAAGCACGCGCACTTGTCGGCTGACGGCGACTTGGCTGACGTTGAGTTCTTCCGCGGCAAGGGTGAGGCTGTTGTGCCGCGCTGCCGCTTCGAACGCCTTGAGTGGGTTGAGCGGAGGCAGAGTGCGGTTGGGAATTGAGGACATTTCAGAATCCCGTGCATTGCGCGGCGATCTGGACATCAATTGTTTGAATCAATAGGCATCCAATCAGCATACGAAATCAACGCGCTTGTTCGTGGTGTCAGTATGTCGGGGAATGCCACATTGGTCAATGATGCTTGAGGTATTCGACGCCCTGATATGTGGCAAAACTGGAGGCGAGCCGTTGCCACGAGCTTGGCCGGCCTAGAGGCGAAATGACACATATTACTTGCAATTTATAGATTGTATGCATTTTGGTGCAAACAATATCCAACATATGGCGCGCCCTCGCGTCCAGAAGAAGGAAACATCGTGATGTCCAACGTTGAAGCCGAGAGTGAAGCGCCCCATGATGTCCGGGCTGCTTTGAAGCGTGGCTTGCGCTGTAAATGTCCGAACTGCGGCGAGGGCGCCGTGTTCGATGGCTATTTGAAGGTTCGGTCGGAGTGCGCGGTCTGCGGGCTCGATTTCACGCCACAGCGCGCCGACGATGGCCCCGCCTATGTCGTCATCCTCGTGGTGGGGCATCTTTGCGGGTTCACGTTGCCGGTTGTCTTCGAGCAGATGCGCGACAATCCCCTGATAGTGGCGTGTCTGCTGTCTGTTGCCGCGATCATTCTGTCGTTGATCATGTTGCCGCCGGTCAAGGCGATGTTCGTTGCGTTTCAATGGGCCAAGGGGATGCATGGCTTTGGGCGCGCAGGGCGCCCGGCCGTCACCCCAGAAACGCGCTGTGCTGAAGGCTGTTGACCAGAAAGTAGAGGTTGGCCCGCAGTGCTTCGCGGGACAGTGATCCACCCAGGCACAGCCGGACGTGCTCTCCCGGTGGGCATCCGACGGTAAAGGCGTCCGACGGCATGATGCCGACTGGACGTCCGGCCATTCGGGCGACGACGTCTGCGCGACCAATGCCCTCCGGCAAGGACAGCCAGACGTTGAGGGCGTTCTCGGCCCCTTGGAAGTCAAACCCTTCCAGAACGTCGCGGGCGATGGCTTGCCGTTTCGAGGTTTCTGACCGGATGAAGCGCCGGATCTGGTCGGCGGTGCCGTCCTCGATCCATTGCGTTGCCAGCGCGGCGGTGATTGGCGAGGCCATGACCGCCTGCACTTTCAGCGTTTGACCCAGCGAATAGGCCAGCCGCCCCGTCGGCGCGACGGTGTAGGCCAGTCGCAGTCCCGCGCCGATGCATTTCGCCAGCCCGCCGATATGCCAGGTCAGGTCCGGCGCCGAGACGGCAATCGGCGCGGGCGCCTTGGCGGGAATGAAGCCATAGGCATCATCCTCGATCAGCGGCAGCCCGTGCTTGCTAAGCACCTCTGAAATGTCCAGCCGCCGTTCCGTTGGTATCGTCAGCGTGGTCGGGTTCTGCAAAGTCGGGTTCAGGTACAGGGCCTTCGGGCCATGCCGGGTGATCGCCGCATCCAGGGCGTCCGGCAGGATGCCATCCGCGTCCATCTCGACGCCAATCAGGTTTAGTCCGCGCCGAGACGCGATGTTGCGAAAACCGGGATAGGTGATCTGTTCGCATAGAACGGTGTCGCCCGGTTCCGTCAGGATGGTCAGGATGGCGCAGATCGTGCTGTGCGCACCGGGCGAGACGACCAGCCGTGCAGAGGTGGGCACCATGCCGCGCAGGCTGAGCCAGGTCGAGGCCGCTTCCTTATCCTTGTCCGATCCGGTCGAGGATTGGTAGCGCAGCAATTGCAACAGGTTGGCCGATACATAGTCCAACCCGCCGCGCATATTGGCGATCAGCCCTGGATCGGTGGGCTCGGGCGGCAGGTTCATCGACAGGTCTTCTTCAGCGTGGCGCAGGGGGTCGGGGCCCGACGCGGACTCTGCCGGTTTCGAGATATAGGTGCCCCGCCCCACGTGGCTGGTGACAAGCCCGCGCGCCTGCGCTTCGCTATAGCCGCGCGACACTGTGGTGAAGTCGATGCCCAGGCGTTTTGCGAGTTGCCGCTGCGGCGGCAGACGCGTGCCCGGTGATAGGACGCCTTGGCGGATGTCCTGCTCAATAGCGTCGGCAATTGCGATGTAGCGCGGCTTGCCGTTTGGGTCGGCCTGTGGCGTCCAGTCAATCATGTCGGTCTCCGTTGCCTGGCCTTGATATCCAATGATTCGCGGAAATTGAAGCGCATTGTATGGATAAAAGGCCGCGGCCGGGGCGAGAGCAGATCTGAGGCCGCCGTGCCGTTTCAAATCAGCCTCAGACATTGGCGGTCGTTGGGCCGGACGCCTAAAAATCCATCAACCACTTTCATGATTGTATGGATTAATGATCCTTGATTGAGCTATCTATTGATCGGCTCAATTCGGCAAAGCATGTCTGTAGTCATCCAACGAACAGGAGACTCAGGATGCCCGCAGTTACAAAAGAAGCCCATAAAGACGGTGATTACTTCGTCGATTACGAAGAGAAGGTCTTTGAGGACGTCAAGGCCGACGAAGGCGAGAAGGCACTTGTGACCTTCCATACAGTTGCGTTTGAAGGGTCCATCGGTTTGGTCAACATTTTGCAGGCAATCCGTCTGCAACGCAAAGGGTTCGAGACGTCGATCCTGCTCTATGGCCCCGGCGTAACCCTTGGCATTCAGCGCGGTTTCCCGACGCTGGGCGACGAAGCCTTTCCCGGTCATCAGAACTTTGCCGCCAACCTGAAGAAGTTCATGGGCGAGGGCGGCAAGGTCTATTGCTGCCGCTTTGGGCTTCAGGCGCTGTACGGCCATGGTGAAGCAGCGCTGCTGCCGGGGATCGTGCCGATCGCGCCGCAGGACGTGCTCGACTGCATCCTGCTGCACCGCAAGGACAATGCCTTCATCCTCGACACCTGGACGCTGTGATCCGGCGGGGCCGTGTCGCCCATCGGCGCGGCCCCCGACACCACGCACCAAGGGAGCCAGATCATGAGAACCGACACTATTCGCGCTGCCGCCGTGCAGATCGCGCCGGACCTGACGGGCCGCGCAGGCACCATCGAGCGCGTGCTGAACGCCATCGCGGAGGCCGCCGAGAAGGGCGCGGAGTTCATCGTCTTTCCCGAAACCTTCGTGCCCTACTACCCGTATTTCTCCTTCGTTCTGCCCCCCGTGCAACAGGGCGCGGCGCATCTCGAACTGTATGATCAGGCGGTGGTCGTGCCCTCTCCGGAAACGCAGGCGGTGGCCGAGGCGGCGCGCAAGCGCGGGGTTGTCGTGGTGCTCGGTGTGAATGAGCGCGACCACGGCTCGCTCTACAACACGCAGCTGATCTTTGATGCCGATGGCAGTCTCGCACTGAAGCGTCGCAAGATAACGCCCACCTACCATGAGCGCATGGTCTGGGGGCAGGGCGACGGCGCGGGCCTCAAGGTCGTCGAGACCAAGGTTGGCCGCGTCGGGGCGCTGGCCTGCTGGGAGCATTACAACCCGCTGGCCCGGTATGCGCTGATGACCCAGCACGAGGAAATCCACGCGGCGCATTTCCCCGGCAGCCTCGTCGGGCCGATCTTTGGCGAACAGATCGAAGTCACGATGCGTCATCACGCACTTGAGGCGGGCTGTTTCGTGGTTAACGCCACCGGCTGGCTGACCGAAGAGCAGATCCAGTCGCTGCACTCCGATCCGAAATTGCAGAAGGCCATGCGTGACGGCTGTATGACCTGCATCATCTCGCCCGAAGGCCGCCATTTGGCAGAGCCGCTGACCGAGGGCGAAGGCATCCTGATCGCCGATCTGGACATGAAGCTGATCACCAAGCGCAAGCGGATGATGGACAGCGTCGGGCATTACGCCCGGCCCGAACTGCTTCACTTGGTGCATGACGCGCGGCCTGCCGAGACGCGCGTCGCCTTCGAGCCAACCGTACATCCGATTGTCGAACCCGATCCTGAGGAAAAGGAACCGAGCCATGTTTGAATCCGATCTGTCTGACGCCGACCTGATCAACGATCTTCAATCCCACGGCATGCGGCTGGTCGATCCAAGCGCGGGCCATCAGGCCCGGCGTGGCGGGGCGGGGCCGTCCGATCACAAGGCGATCACCATTGGTGAGACCACCGTGATGGTGCCGGTCCACACCGCGCCCGCGTTTGAATCGCCTTTCCTGGTCGCGCCGCCGGATGCCAAGGGTCAATCCCGAGTCACCCGCGATGGCGCGGAAATCGCCAAGGTGCGCTTTCCCTCGCGGCCGAAGTTCTATGACCTGAAAACCGCCGATGGCGTGCCCTACAGCCATATCGCGACGCTGCATTCGCGCGACGTTCTGGCCACGACCGTCCTGCAAACCTGCATCCGCTACGAGAGCCGCAAGAAGACTTGCCAGTTCTGCGCCATCGGCCAGAGCCTCGCCGCAGGGCGCACCATCGCGCACAAGACGCCGGAACAGTTGGCCGAGGTTGCCAAGGCGGCGGTGGAGCTGGACGGCGTCAAGCATATGGTGCTGACCACCGGCACGCCCAAGGGCAAGGATCGTGGGGCGGCGGTCATGGCCGAAAGCGCGCGGGCCATCAAGGCAGCGGTTGACCTGCCGCTTCAGGGCCAGTGCGAGCCGCCCGATGACGATATCTGGCATCAGCGTATGAAAGACGCTGGGATCGACGCGCTTGGGATGCATCTTGAGGCGGTCACGCAGGACGTGCGCGAGCGCATCATGCCGGGCAAGGCCACCGTGCCGCTGGAAAAATACATGTCCAGTTTCAAAGCGGCGGTGAAGGTCTTTGGCCGGGCTCAGGTGTCGACCTACATCCTCGCCGGTCTGGGCGACAGCCGCGAGGCGATCCTGGAGATGGGGCAAAAGCTTTGTGACATGGGCGTTTATCCCTTTGTCGTGCCGTTTGTTCCGATTTCGGGCACGCCGCTGGAAAGCCATCCGGCGCCGAAGCCGGAATTCATGGCCTCGATCCTGCGCCCCTTGGGCGAGATGATCGTGCGCGCCGGTATCCGCTCCGAGGACATCAAGGCGGGCTGCGGCAAATGCGGCGCTTGTTCGGCGCTCTCGACCTATGAAAAGCTAAAGGTGCCGGCATGATCGAGCTTGAACCGCATCAGTTTCAGTGCCCCGGTTACTATATCCGCGCCGCCTCCAAACCCTTTGAGGCGCGCGGGGCAGAGGCCTTGCGCCGCCGCGTTTTTGTCGAGGAGCAGGGAATTTTCAAAACCCATGACCGCGATGAAATCGACCTTGTCGCCACGCATCTGGTGGCGCTCTCGACCTATGCCCATGAGGCCGATCAGGTGGTCGGCACTGTGCGCATCCACGAGGAAAGGCCCGGCCTCTGGTGGGGCTCGCGGCTGGCGGTGGACAGCGACTTTCGGCAGGTCGGGCGGCTCGGGACCGAGCTGATCCGGCTGGCGGTCTGCACCGCCAATGCGCGCGGCTGCGAGACTTTTCTGGCGCATGTGCAGAAACAGAATGTCTCGCTGTTCCGCCGGTTGAAATGGACCGTGTTGGAAGAGGTCACGCTGCACGGCGTCCCGCACGCCAAGATGTCTGCCGATCTGATGCATTATCCGCCCTGCGATGATCCGACGGCGGGTTGGTTCATGAAGCCCGGACGTCGGGCATGAGTGACACGCTGACAGACATGGCAGAGGCCCTGTGCGCTCATCCCGCGATCCGCTCAAAGCTAGGGATCGCGCAGGCGGCGGGGATGCTGGGACTGACGGGCGATACCCCCGGCGCGCCGGGCGATGATGCGGCGATGATCGAGACCGCAGAAGGTTTCGACCTGCTGGCGGGTGAGGGCTTCATCCCCGCCTTCGTCCAGAGTGATCCGTGGTTCGCCGGCTGGTGCGGGGTCATGGTCAACCTGTCGGACATTGCTGCCATGGGCGGCCGTGCCACGGCACTGATCGATCAGGTCTGGGCACCCGATGCCGAGGCCGCCGCGCCGCTGATGAAGGGCCTGCGCGATGCGGCGGAGGCCTATGGCGTTCCGCTGGTGGGTGGG
The DNA here is from genome assembly GCF_049341065.1 of Pacificoceanicola algae. Classification (NCBI taxonomy): domain Bacteria; kingdom Pseudomonadati; phylum Pseudomonadota; class Alphaproteobacteria; order Rhodobacterales; family Roseobacteraceae; genus Pacificoceanicola; species Pacificoceanicola algae. The sequence continues at coordinate 290,078 of NZ_JBMPIX010000005.1, forward strand.
CATACGAATTTCGCCGCCTCAGACCTCAACCTCGCCGTTTCGGTTCTGGGCAAGGCGACGTCGCCTGTGACCAGTTTCGAAGCGCGCCCCGGCGACATGCTGCTGGCCGCCATCGACCACCGGGGCCGCTATGTCAACTTCGACAATTTCTGTGCCGCGCTCGACGCCCCGCATGACAGGCTGCGCGGCGATCTGGCGCTGCTACCGGACCTCGCCGAACGCGGCCTTTTGCGCGCGGGCAAGGACATCAGCCAAGGCGGGATCACAGGCACCGCGCTGATGCTGGCCGAAAGCTCGGGCGTGGGCGCGGTGCTGGATCTGGATCGCATCCAGCCGCCCAAGGACGTACCGCGTCTGCGCTGGCTGCACAGCTTTCCCAGTTTCGGCTTTCTGCTGTCGATCGCGCCGGACCATGCCGCCGAGGTCTGCCTTGCGTTCCGGGCGCGCGGGATCTGGGCCGATCCGATTGGCACGATCACGGACGGCACACAAGTCACCCTGCACCAAAACGGCGAGACTGTGCCGTTCTGGGACCATGCCCAAACCCCCTACCTGTCGCTTTCCCGAAAGGAGCCCGTTCATGCCTGAGATGCACTGGACCCTGCGCTGGCCCGATGGCAGCGAAGAGCGCTGCTATTCGCCCTCCAGCGTCATCACCGAGCTTTTCACCCCCGGACAAAGCTATCCGCTGCCGGATTTCCTGCACCGCGCCCGCATCGCGATGGAACGCGCCTCGAACCGGGTCGAGCGCAAATACGGCTTCGCCTGTTCGTCGGCGATGGATCAACTCGACCGGATTGAACGGCGGGTCGCCGATTTCGAGGGCCAGCAGGACCCGCATGTCACCTGCCTGTCGATCACATGAAAAGGACCGAGACCATGAAAGATACGCATATCCCCCATATCCCGGTTGCGATTGTCGGCGGCGGGCAGGCTGGCCTGTCGGTGGCCTGGCAGCTTCAGCAGAAAGGCATCGAAAGTACCGTCTTCGAGCGCCACGAAAAATTCCATTCCTGGCGCGTGAACCGCTGGGACAGCTTTTGCCTTGTCACGCCGAACTGGCAATGCCGCTTGCCGGGTTTTCACTATGACAAGGAATTCGGCGGCACCGACCCCGATGGCTTCATGCTGCGCGATGAGATCACCGAGTATCTCGACGCTTTTGCCGCGAGGTTTGAGCCGGTGATCCACGAACATGTCACCGTGACCCGCATCGCCCACCATCCGCAGGGTGGCTACGTGGTCGAGACGACCATCGGCACGTGGACCAGCGATCAGGTCGTGATCGCGACTGGCGGCTACGACAAGCCGATCGAGCCCGCCTATGCCGCGGCGCTGGACCCGACGATTGTGCAGATGCATTCGGTCGATTACCGCAATCCGTCGCAACTGCCCGACGGCGACGTGTTGATCGTCGGCACCGGCCAGTCCGGCGTGCAGATCATGGAGGATTTTGTGCGGGCGGGCAGGGGCGTGCATTTGGCTGTTGGTCCCGCGCCGCGCAGCCCGCGCAAGTATCGTGGCCGCGACGCCACCGACTGGCTGCACGATGCGGGGCAATACGAGATCACCATCGACACCCATCCCGATCCGGTCAAGGCAATCACGCAGACCAACCACTACATGTCCGGCCGCGATGGCGGCAAGGAGATAGACCTGCGCAAATGGCATGTGGATTACGGGGTCGAACTCTATGGCTCGCTGGCCAACATGGACGGGCGCAGGCTGGAATTCCTGCCGGATCTGAAAAAGAACCTCGACGATGCGGACCGCAGCTATGTCGGCATCCGCGATCAGATCGACGCCTATATCGCCCGCAACGGCATTGATGCGCCGCTCGAGCCGCCCTTCGTCAAGGTTTGGGAGCCAGAGCAAGAGCGCATTGAACTGGACGCCAAGGCGGCCGGTATCGGCTCTGTGCTCTGGGCGATCGGCTTCCGCCCCGACTACTCGTGGATCGAGGTTAATGTTTTCGACGAACGTGGCAAACCGCAGTTCCATCGTGGGGTGACGGATGTGCCGGGGATGCACTTCATCGGGCTGGGCTGGCTGAACACCTGGGGGTCGGGCCGGTTCCTCGGGATCGAGGAAGACAGCGCTTACCTCGCCGATCAGATCGCTGCGCAACTGAACCGCGCCGGGAAAAAGGCGGTCGCCTGATGGCCGTCGTTGCCTTTGCCGCGCGGCATGCGCCGGTCGAGACGGTTGCGCGCTTGCCGCTTGGCATGGCGCAACTGTCGCCGCAGGGCTTGTCAGAGCAGTGGGTTTTGCGGTTTTGCGGTGATCAGCATTGGACACTGATCGCCAAGGCGCTCGGCCAGCGCGATGCGGTGTTCCGCGCGCCAGACGGGCGGCCCGTCTACGCGGCGTTCTGCACGACATCGCTGCAAATGCAGCCGTCGGGGGCGTTGCTGGGCCGGAATGTGCGGGTGTCGTCAGCGGTATTCGCCGTGACAGAAACACGCACCGGATCACGGCATAAGCTGGTGGTCGATGGCGTGGTGATCGCCGAGCTGTCGATGATCTCGACCTTTGTCAGCCACGATACGAGCGGCTGCAACAATCGCATCCATCGCAATTCGGTGCTTGGCCAGATGCATCTGCCCCCGGCCGACCCGTCTCTGACGGCGCTGGACGACCGGGCCCGTGATACCGCACGGCGCTTGCGCAGGATCGACCTCGCGGGCGCGCGCGAAATTCACGCCGAATGCCCGGTTCCGTCGCTGGACTTCAACGCTGTGGGGCTTCTATACTTCCCGACTTTCTCCCGCATCGCCGAAACCGCTGCCCACGCAGCTGGGCCGTCTGAACCAGTTCGGCAGCGCGAGGTCGTCTTCCTCGGGAACATCAACCCCGGTGATACGGTTCGCGTTTTCGACCACGGCCCGATGCAAATCATGGCCAGACAGGACGTCACACCGATTGCCCTGATCCGGACCAAGCAGGCGGCAGTCTGAACGCAGACAAGGCACGCCGTAGCGCGCCCTGTCGTTTCGATATCTGGAGCGTTATTGCAGAACGCCTGCGGCGGTCAGTTGCTCGACCGCGACATCGGTGATGTTGGCGACGAAATCCGAATACTCCTTTGGCCCCATCCAAGAGTCTGTCACGCCGGTGCTGCGGGCATACTCCTGATATGACTCGGCGCGCATGGCTTCGTGGAACGCATCAGCGACCTTCTGTTGAAGTTCCATCGGCATGTCTGCAGGTCCAAAGACGCCGCGCACCTGAATCCAGCTGGAATCCACATCCACACCTTGTTCGACAAAGGTGGGCAGATCGGGTTTGCCGTCCAGCCGTTCGTCAGCCAAGACGCCCAGCCCTCGGATACGCCCGGATTCGAAATACTCGGCAGTTGGCCCGAGATTCGAGACACCGATATCGACATGACCGCCGAGCAGCGCGGCCAGAATATCGGGCGTCGAGGGGTAGCCGATCCAGTTGAACTTGGTGTCGGTGGCGTTCTCCAGCATCGACATGCCGATGTGCTGCATCGAGCCGACAGGCCCGAAGCCGCCGATACTGATGCTTTCCGGGTTCTCTTTGGCGGCGGCGATCACGTCGTCAAAGCTTTGATAGGGGCTGTCTTCGCGGACGAAGAACAGGATGGGGTCTTCCTGCACAGAGGCGATCCAGGAAAAGCTCTCTGGCGAGAAGGTGCCCTTGAGGTTGGTCTGCATACCGGTGAAATGGGTCAGCGTGTTTACGCCAAGCGTCAACCCATCGGGCTTGGCCGAGATGATGCGACCCATCTGGTTCGCGCCGCCACCGCCCGGGGCGTTGATGACGATGACCTCCTGGTCGATCGCAGGCTCAAGCGATTTTGCCAGCGTCCGGATGAAAATATCGGACGTCCCACCCGGTTTGGTGTGCATGATCACCGACAGCGGGCCACTTGGCCAAGCCTCATCCGCGGCCACGGGCGTGATTGTTGTTGCGACAAATGTCGCTGCGGCCGCAAGGCACGCAAAGCCGGTTGATAGGATTTTCATGGTGTCCTCTCCTCCTCAAGAGCGCGTCAGGCGCTTTTTGCGCCAAACTGGGGGTAGTTAGTCGTGGTCAACGCGACGGGTAAACCAACCTTTGGTTTGCGGTTGGGGCTCGAAATCGTTTGGCCAGGGGCGGTCAGATGGGTACGCCAGAAGGCAGGTCGACGGGAGTTTGCCCCTGAAACGGAATGGCGCCGGTCAGGGCATCGACGACCGCCTGCTGCACCGGAAGAACGGCGCTGTAGGCGTTCACGAAGGTGGGGCAATCGGGCATGTGAAAGGTCAAAAAGGGCGAGCCGAGCGAGACATAGAGCGTCGGCAGGTGCTGCCACATCCGCTGCATCGTCAGCGGGAAAGCGCCATGAAGCCGTTCCCATTGCGGCCCGAGATGTTCTTTGCCTGACAGTCCTTCCTCGGCCATCAGGTAGAGGCCGATATCCTGACCTGTTGCGTCGATGGGCTCCCCCGGCACAACGCGGGTGATCTCGAACCCGAGCGCTTCCAGCATGGCAGGAATTTCCAGATCGGGCAAAAGGGCCGATGGGCTGCGGCGACCGCGGGCTTCGGCCAGCAGAATACGTCGGTGCCGTTCGGGCGAAATTGGCAGCAGGCTTTGGGTATCTTTGACCAAGGTCACGCAGCCCTGTGCGACACGTTTGGCCCAGCCGCGATGTTCCTCGGAGCCCAGCATCGCAGCGCGCTGGCTCTCGGGCGGGACAGCGGGGCGGTCGAGATGCAATCCCATGGACGCCTTGAGCGCAAGAATGCGCAGCACCGCTTCGTCCAGACGGTGCTGTGACAGCGCTCCGCTGGCCAGACCGTCACGCAGAAACTGCATGTCCTCTTTGATATCGTGCGGGAACAGCAAGATGTCGCATCCGCTTTCGATACACAGCGGCACGATATCCTTGCGCGCCCCGCAGGAGGTGAAGCCCGCCATGCCGGACGCGTCCGAAACGATGATGCCGTTATAGCCCAGCTCGCCGCGCAGAAGTCCGCCAAGCAGGTTTGCAATGAGCGAGGCCGGGAGGATGGCCTCGCCCAATGTCCCGTCCCCTTCCGCCGGACGAAAAGCAGGAAGGGTGACGTGACCGGCCATGACAAGACGGACATCCTTGGCGATCGCTGCGGCATAGATCTTGCCAAAACTGGCGCGCCAATCGTCCATTGCCATGGTGTTGTGGGTGGTAACGTAGTGCTGATCGCGCTCGTCCATTCCCTCACCGGGGAAATGCTTGACGCAGGCCACGAGGCCATTGCCGTTCATCCCGTCGAGATAGGCGCAGACCATCGAAAGCGTCTGGTCGACCTTGTCGGAAAAGCTGCGCGTGTTCACGGCGTTGGAGCGGAAATTCAGCGCGAGATCAGCCACTGGCGTCCAGCTGATGCCAAAGCCCAGATAGCCCGCCTCGCGGGCCGCGATTGTCCCCATGCGCTTTGCGTTTTCCGGATCGCCCGTCGCACCCACCGCCATCTGGTTGGGAAAGACTGTCCCGGCTTTGACGCTGGCCTTTTCCGACATTTCGATGTCGGCCGTCAGTAAGGGCGGAATGGCACTATGCTGCATCAAAAGCTTGGCCGAGCGCCGCAGGTCGTCTTCGGAATAGCTGGGAAACCGATGCACACCGCCAAGACCAAGCGCGACCATCGCCTTGATATTGTCGTCCGACAGGTCGCGGCACATCGGCAGGATGAGTTGCGCGATCTTCGCGTCTGTCCCGAGCGCATCGAACTTCGTCCTGACCCAATCCAGCCCCACCCGGTCGAGATGAAAAGGCGCGGCGCTCAGGTGAGCCTCGGAAAGGGGAAGGGGGGACGTGGGCATTGGGCGGTCTCAGGTGGTTTGCGGTCGCGGCCACCTTAGCCAATCGCGCCCTCTGGCGGGGGCCGCATAGGTCAGGGCTGACCCAACATTTCGGAAACCAAACGCCGTTGCCTGCCGAGGCCACTGTCTCTTCAATATGAGGCAGACCCACATTGCGCCGCTCAAGGTTGCCGACACCCTCTGTCGGCCCAAGCGGACCAGGACAGAGTTGACCCAGATGAAGGCGTTTCAGAATTACCGGGTGATTGACACCACGCATGTGCTGGCCGGGCCGTTTGCCGCGTTCCAGCTGGCCACGTTGGGGGCCGAGGTCATCAAGGTCGAGGATCCGAACGATCCCGATCAGGCCCGGTCGCAAGGGCCAGATCGCGCCATGAATGGCATTGGCATGGGCACAGCCTTTCTGGGCCAGGCGGGCAACAAATCGTCGGTCGCAATTGACCTCAAGACGCCAGAAGGCAAGGAGGCGATGCTCCGACTGATCGACACGGCGGATGTGTTCATCGAAAACTACCGCCCCGGCGCATTCGAGGCCTTGGGCCTGGGCTATGAAGACCTGAGGCGGCGCAATCCGGGGCTGATCTATTGCTCGCTCTCGGCCTTTGGATCGACCGGGCCACGGCGTGAACTGCGCGGGTATGACAACATCATCCAGGCGTTTTCCGGCTTTATGGCGATGACCGGGGACGACCCGGACAAGCCGTTCAAATGCGGTGCCCCGATCATGGATTACGCGGCAGGCACGACCACGGCTTACGCGATATCGGCGGCGCTTTTGCAGCGGGCACGCAATGGCGGGACCGGCAACTTTGTCGACGTCTCGATGCTGGATGTGGCGATGATGTTCGCGACCTCGCATGTGGCGTCCTATTTCTGGAACGGCAAGGTGCCCGCGCCGAAGGGCAACACCTATCCCTTTGCGACCATCGGCATGTATCACGCCAGCGACGTGCCAATGATGGTCTCGGCCTCGAACCTGAAACAGCAGGCCAGGCTTTGGCGGCTGTTGGGGCGTGAGGACATGGTCAAGCATGACAACAATCAGCGGCTCGACTCCCACGCCGAGGAAAGCGCGGCGCTGAGCGCGGCCTTCCGGGCGCGACCGGCGGCGGAATGGGAGGAACTGCTGCAAGCCGAAGGCATCCCCTGTGCCCGCATTCGCACCCTTGGAGAAGCCCTGACCGACCCGCAGGTGCAGGCGCGGCCGGTGCTGCACCGGTTTGACGGCGAGGCGGGAACGGCCGAAGGCATGACCACCACGCTGGCAGGATTCGGTATGCAAGAAGACGGACCGTCGCTGGAGCGTCCGCCACAGCGCCTTGGGGCGCAGACAGAGCAGATGCTGAAAGAGCTTGGTTATCGCGAAGACGAGATCGCGCAGCTTCGGAATGCTGGGGTCATCGCTTGTTGATCGCCAGAAAACGCCAAACAGCGTCCGGAAATGCTCAATTAAATCAGCGTTCTATACAGAATGTTTTGGCGCGCCAAATCTCCGGTGCGTTGACCGAAACACCCCGGAAACAGACACTTGGACTAACAAGACCGCCGGTAAAATGACCCTTGGGAGCAGGCATAGGATCGCACCCCCACAGGGCCCGGCGCTCGCCTGGATACGGAATCGACAGAGGAGAAGACGATGAAGAATATCAGAGCAGCCGCATTGAGTGCGCTGATGGCCACCACAGCCGCACAGCCCATGTTTGCCGCCGATCTGGAGGTCACCCACTGGTGGACCTCTGGGGCCGAGGCGGCCGCCATCCGCGTGATTGCCGACGCCTTCAAGGAAAGCGGCAATGGCTGGATCGACGGCGCCATCGCAGGCGCGGGGGGCGTAGCCCGTCCGCTGATCACCAGCCGGATCACCGGCGGCGACCCGATGGGGGCCACCCAGTTCACCCACAGCTCGGCCATGCGCGAACTGATCGAGGCGGGCTTCATGCGTGACGTGACCGAGATCGCCGAGGCGCAGGGTTGGAAAGAGCAGATTTTCCCGCAATCGTTGCTGGACAGTTGCACCTTCGAGGGCAAACTCTATTGCGTGCCGTCGAACATCCACTCGCAGCAATGGCTGTGGTTGAACAACGCCGTGTTTGAGGACAACGGCTTGGCCGTGCCGCAAAACTGGGACGAGTTCGTCGCAGCGGGGCCGGTGCTGCGCGAAAAGGGCATCATCCAATTGGCACAGGGCCAACAGTCCTGGCAGAAACAGCTGATGTTCAACGTGCTGATGGTCTCTATCGGCGGGCCAGAGCTGTTCGGCAAGGTCTACGGCGAACTGGATGCCGACTACGCCGCTGGCGCGGATGTGGCCAAGGTGTTCAAGGCCGCCGCCGAAGCGCGCGACCTGATGGAAGGCTCGAACGTTCAGGCCTGGAATGAAGCCGCCCTGTTGGTGACTGATGGCCGCGCCGGCGGTCAGATCATGGGCGACTGGGTACAGGGCGAATTCATGCAGGCCGGGCTGAAGGCGGGCGAAGACTTTTCCTGCCTGCCGGGTCTGGGTGTGCATGAGTACATCACTGCAGCGGGTGACGCCTTCTACTTCCCCAAGGTTGACGACCCCGAGATCACAGCTGCGCAGGATGAACTGGCCAGCGTGATCGTTGCGCCGAAGACGCAGGTCGCCTTCACCGCCGCCAAGGGTGCCCTGCCGGTGCGCCGCGACGTCGAACTGAGCGATCCGACCCCTTGCATGGAAAAGGGCATGGAGATCCTCAAGGAAGGCCACATCGTGGAAAGCATCAACACCATGGTGTCACCCGACACCGTTGGCCGTGTGACCGATCTTGTCGTCGAATTCTTTGCCGACCCGGACTTCACGCCCGAGCAAGCACAGGAAGAGTTCGCCGAGATCATCGCAACGGCAGACTGATCAATCTGGTGCGGGCCGCCTCCCTCAAGTCCGCGCCAGCCTTTCCCCTTCTCAACATCATCGGAGAGTTGCAATGTCGCAAAGCGGCAAACCGACAGCGCTGTTCAAAAACCTGAGTGCCAAGATTGCCGCCATTCCGATGGTGCTTACGGCCCTTGTGGTCTTTGTCGGCTGCTCAGTCTGGACAATCGTCTATTCCTTCACCAAATCGCGGCTTTTGCCCAGCACCGAGTGGGTCGGCCTCGATCAATACGAACGCCTTTGGGGCACCCGCCGCTGGCTTATCTCGATCGAGAATCTGGCGATCTATGGCATCCTCATGCTGATCCTGGCGCTGGTCATCGGGTTCCTTCTGGCGGCGCTGATCGATCAGAAAATCCGGTTCGAGGACGGCTTTCGCACGATCTTCCTCTATCCCTATGCGCTGAGCTTCATCGTCACGGGCCTTGTCTGGCAATGGCTGCTGAACCCGGAATTCGGGATTCAGAATGCCGTGCGCAATCTTGGCTTCGAAACCTTCAGCTTCGATCCCCTCTACAACCCGGACACGGTGCTGTGCGGGGTGCTGATCGCCGGTCTGTGGCACACCAGCGGCCTCGTGATGTGCCTGATGCTGGCCGGGTTGCGCGGCATCGACGAGGACGTCTGGAAAGCCACCAAGATCGACGGAATCCCGGCCTGGAAAACCTATATCGTCGTGTTCATCCCGATGATGCGCCCGGTCTTCATCACCACGCTGGTGCTGGTCACCTCGGGCATCATCAAGCTGTATGACCTGGTCATCGCCCAGACCGGCGGTGGGCCGGGGCTGGCCTCTGAAGTGCCTGCCAAGTTCGTTTTCGACATGATGTTCGTCTCGCAAAACCTCGCCCAGGGCTTTGCCGCGTCGACCATGATGCTGGTGGCCGTGATCTTCATCATCATTCCCTGGGCCTACCTGGAATTCGGAGGCAAGAAACATGGCTGACGTGACCACCAACATGCAGCGCCCCAGCCCGGCGCATGCCTCCGGGCCGAAACCCCGCCGGGCGTTCAGCCGCAAGAACATCATGATCTACAGCATCCTGTTCGTGCTGGCGGTCTACTACCTGCTGCCGTTCTACGTGATGCTGATGACCTCGCTCAAAGGTCTGGCCGAAATCCGCACCGGCAATATCTTTGCCCCGCCGATGGAGATCACCTTTGAGCCCTGGGCCAAGGCCTGGGCCACGGTCTGCACAGGCCTGAACTGCGACGGCCTGTCGCGCGGCTTCTGGAACTCGGTCAAGATCACCGTGCCGTCGGTCTTCTTTTCCATCGCCGTGGCCTCGGTGAACGGCTACGCGCTGTCGATGTGGCGCTTCAAGGGGGCGAATGTCTTTTTCACCATCCTGATCATCGGGGCGTTCATTCCCTATCAGGTGATGATCTACCCGATCGTGGTGCTGCTGCGCGAAATCGGCCTTTATGGCAATCTGGGCGGTCTGGTGCTGGTGCACACGGTCTTCGGGATGCCGATCCTGACGCTGTTGTTCCGCAACTACTTCTCCTCGGTGCCCGAAGAGCTGTTCAAGGCCGCCCGTGTCGATGGCGCCCGGTTCTGGACGATCTACTTCAAGATCATGCTGCCAATGGCCGTGCCGATCTTTGTTGTTGCCGTGATCCTGCAGACCACCGCGATCTGGAACGACTTCCTGTTCGGGGTGATCTACACGCGGCCCGAAAACTACCCGATGACGGTTCAGCTGAACAACATCGTCAACTCGGTCACCGGGGTGAAGGAATACAACGTCAACATGGCAGCGACACTGCTGTCCGGGGTTGTCCCGCTCACCATCTACTTTCTCTCTGGCAAGCTCTTCGTGCGCGGCATCGCCGCCGGCGCAGTGAAAGGATAACGTCATGCAGCCAAGTGTTTCCATTCAGAACCTCAAGCTCGACTTCGGCTCTGTGTCGGTCCTGCGCGATCTCAACCTCGATATCGGTCAGGGCGAGTTCCTCGTGCTGCTCGGCAGTTCGGGCTGTGGCAAGTCCACCTTGCTCAACTGTATCGCCGGCCTGCTGGAGCCGACCGAAGGGTCGATCCACATCAACGGCAACAACGTGACCTGGTCCGAACCCTCGGATCGCGGCATTGGCACGGTGTTTCAGTCCTACGCGCTCTATCCGCAGATGACGGTCGAGGGTAATCTGACCTTTGGTCTGAAGAACGCCCGGATGCCCAAGGACGAGATCAAGAAGCGCGTGGCCCGCGCCGCCGAGGTGCTTCAGATCGAGCCCTTGCTCAAGCGCAAGCCCGCCGCCCTGTCCGGTGGTCAACGCCAGCGGGTAGCCATTGGCCGGGCGCTGGTGCGCGATGTGGATGTGTTCCTGTTCGACGAACCTTTGTCGAACCTCGACGCCAAGCTGCGCGCCGATCTGCGTGTCGAGATCAAGCGCCTGCACCAGACGCTTGAGAATACCATGATCTATGTGACCCACGATCAGGTCGAGGCGATGACGCTGGCCGATCGGATCGCGATCATGAAAGGCGGCGTGGTCATGCAGCTGGACACGCCGGACGTGATCTACAACAGACCCGCCAACAAATATGTCGCGGATTTCATCGGCTCGCCGTCGATGAATTTCTTTGACACGGTGCTAACCACGACGGATGGGCCGCAGGTGACCATCGCGGGAAACTCTGTGTCCTTGGCGGGGTATGACTGTACCCGGCCCGGCCTCAGCGGCGATGTCTGGTTCGGCATCCGGCCCGAGCATATCCTGACCGGCGAGATGGCCGATGCGGCCCCCGCGCAATTCGAGGTAAAGGCCGAACTGGCCGAGCCGATGGGGGCGGAAACCCTTGTCTGGTCGTCTCTGGATGGCACGGCTTTGCGGTTCCGCGTCGATGGCCAGACGAAGGTCACACCCGGCGACGCAATCCGGATCGGCTTTGATCCGGCGCGGGCCTCTATCTTTGACAAGGTCGAAGAGCTGCGCATCTGACCAAACAAACAGGGACCGGCGTCGGATCACGGCGCCGGTTCTTCAGTCGCACCCGCGCAGGAATTCGACTACGGTCGCGTTGAAGTCTTCGGGGCAGTCCACATTGACCGAATGACCGCCGGGCAGATCCATGATGTCAATCGCGGGATGCGATTGCGCCAGCCAGTCGCGTAGGGGCTGGAATTTCCGCTCGTAGCGACCGTTGACCAACAAGGTCGGAACCGACAATTCGCCCAAGCGGCTACGCACGGACAATCGCGGCAGCCCCTCTTGCATCAACAGCGCCATCGTTTCAGGGGAAATCGTGTCGGCCTGCCCTGCAAGCCGCCGCCGTAGGTCGGGCGGAAAGCGCCTTGCGTGCGCCGGGTGATATGGCACGCGCCGGAGCGCGTCCGTTCCGCCGGTACGGATCCTTGCGACGAGCATCCGCCTCGCTTCAAGTGCGTCTTCTGTCTCAGTCCCACGAAGGGCTGCATTCGCATTGGTAAAGGCAACCCCGGTGCAGGCTTCTGGGAAAGTCAGGGCATAGCCTAACACGATCCCGGCACCAAAGCTCTGGCCGCACAGGTGCCATCGCGCGATGCCAAGCGATCTGCGTATCTGATCGAGCGCCTCGATGATGCTGTCAGGACGCACGTGTTCTGGATGTTCCGGCGCGGGGCTTTGGCCGTGACCGGGCAGATCGACGCGGATCAGGCGGAACTGCTCTGACAAGGCGAGGTTGGGTTCCCAGATATCGCGGCTGACCAACAGCCCATGCACCATCAGCAAAGGCGGCAACCCGGTATCGGGCGCCGCCTCATAAGCCAAAGTCGTTGCGGGGGCCCTAGTCAAATCACCGACCGCTCCTGCAACCAGCTTCGCACAGTTTGCGCAACGGCCTCGGGCTGTTCAAACGGCAGCAGGTGCCCGGCCCCGGCAAGAACCACGGACTTCGCATCGGGGATCTGAGCCGCATCGGCGTCATGCACGTCCTTGGTTGAAAGGTGATCCTCGTCTCCGGTGATCAGAAGCACGGGAAAGGGAAAATCGCCGATATAGGTCGTTGCATCCGGGCGATGCAGCAGGGCGAGGTTCTGGCGTTCGTGGACCTCTGGCCCACAGTCGATGACCATCTGGCGGATGCTTGCCACAAGGGCGTCGTTCTGGCCGCCTGCTTTGGACAACACCTTGGGTGCCCAGTTCTGCGCATAGCTGACCATGTCGGCATTGGCCGCGTCGATGCGCGTCTGCCGATGCGCCTGTTCGCCGGCGCCCGGGCCTTCGGCGCTGGTGCTGGACAGGATCATCGCCTTGATCCGATCCGGGGCCTGCCTGCCCATTTCCATCGCCACGCGACCACCCATGGAATGCGCCATTATGATCAGGTCGCCGGATGTTGCGGCAAGCGCGCGGCTGGCCATCTCTTGCAGGGTCGCGTCTTTGGCGGTGTCCGCGACATGGACAGCGTCCACATGCAGCCGCAGCGTCTCCGCGACGGGGGACCAGGTGCGGGCGTCCGACATGATGCCGGGAATGGTGACGAGAGTGACCATCGGGAATTCCAATCTTTGATAGCGTGCTTTGGGGCGATGCTAACAGAGCCGCATGCGGTCGGAACCTGATCATAGGTTAGTGCAGACCAAACACAAAGGCCCCCGGCGCGGGAGGGGCACCGGGGGGGCGGGTCGGGCGTGGCAGGGCCGCACCCAACCGGAGTGTTTCAAGGCGCGGTTACCTGATCCCGGCCGCCTGAAGTCCCTTGACCGCAAGGGTATCCAGCTTCTTCGCAAAGGCAGTGTATTCATCCGGGCCAAGGAAGCGCGGTACAACCCCGGACAGGGCCTCGTACTCCTTGAATTCCTGCGAATTCACCGCCTCGCGCAGGCCCTCCGCCAGTTTCTGTTTGATCTCGTCCGGGACACCAGCGGGGGCGACCAGACCCCGGATCTGTTGCCAATCGGTATCCACGTCATAGCCCAGCTCGGTATAGGTCGGCGCGTCGGGCAGGGCGGGGTTGCGCAGATCCGACAGCACGCCGATCACCCGGACGCGGCCCGCCTCGACAAACTCGCGCAGCGATCCCGCATTGGCCGAGCCGACATCCACATGACCGCCCAGCACATTGGCGATGGTGTCAGCGGTCTTGTTGTAGCCAACCCAGTTGATGTCGATCCCGGCGGCGTTGGTTGCCAGTTCAGACGCCACGTTCGAAACTGACCCGATTGACCCAAAGCCCCCGACGTTCGGCAGCTCGCCGCTGGTCTTCACAGCCGCGACGAAATCGTCGAACGTCTGGTAGGGGCTGTCTGCCGATACGAACAGCATGTAGCTGTCCTGCTGCAACATGGAGATCCAGTCGAAATCATCGATGGTAAAGACGCCCTCGAGGCTGGTTTTCATGGCGGTGAACTGCGTCAGCGTGTTGACCCCCAGCGTGTAGCCATCGGGTTTGGCTGCCTTGACGATGGTCATCTGGGTCGCGCCGCCGCCGCCGGGTTTGTTGACCACGACCACCTCCTGACCGAACACCGGCTCGGTAGCACGCGCAAGGTTGCGCGCCAGAATGTCGGTTGGGCCACCGGGGCCGTTCGGGATGACGATTTCGATGGTCTTGCTCGGCCAATTGGCGACCTCGTCAGCACATGCAGCGGTGGTGGCGACCATGACGCTTGCGGCAACGGAGACGCCGCGCAGCAAAGACTGAATTCTCATTTTTCTTCTCCCTGTTATGGTTGCATACATTTTAAAATTGAATGCAACCAAAGGGTCATCTGAAAGTCATTCGTATTGAAGTGTACCTTTGGTTAGGGCTGGCTGCACATATTCTTGTGGCAGTATTGGCCACGTTTTATTGCCACGAACCGACCTGAATCCCATAATGGGCTCCATAGAAACAGCCGCAGGATTGGCGCATACAATCAGATGATTGACGGCATTTGGTGTGGCAAACGCTTAACAGTACGGGGAGATCAGATATGCAATCCGCAAAAGAAGGCCGCGCCTTTGTCCTTGTCCACGGCGCTGGACACGGGGGCTGGATGTGGAAGAGGGTCAGGGACCAACTGCACGCCAAAGGGCACCGCGTCTTTACCCCGACGCTGACCGGGCTTGGCGAACGCTCGCATCTGATGAGCGGCGACATCACGTTGCAGACCCATATCGACGACGTCGTGAACGTCTTCAAATGGGAGGACCTGACCGACGCCGTTCTGGTCGGCCATTCCTATGCGGGCTGGGTCGTCACCGGCGCGATGGAGCATCTCGAGGACCGGGTGTCGGGGATCGTCTACCTCGATGCCTTCCTGCCCGATGACGGCCAGCGCGGCATGGATTTCCTGAACGAGCAGCAGACCGCCGCCTTTGAAGAAGCGCAGGCCAAGGGCGAAGTCTCGCGTCCGGGTCCGAATTCCAAGGCATTGCGTATCCAGTCGGACGAGGACGCGGCCTGGGTCGATTCCAAGATCACTCAGCAGCCCATCGGTGTGTCCCTTCAGGCGCTGAACCTGAGCGGTGCGCGGGATCGGGTGGCGAAAAAGCTCTACGTCCGCGCGCCCCTCTTTCCGCAGCCGCGGTTCGATGCGGCGCTGGAACGCTGCCAAGCGGATGACAGCTGGAAGACCATCGTCATGGAAAACTGCGGCCACGATCCGATGATCGACGATCCGGATGCAGTCGTTGCTATGCTTGAGGACATGCTGTGAGCCAATCCGCCTTGACCGTATTTGCGCCGGCGGCCTTTGCGTCGGCGTTGAACGCGCTTGAGCAGGATATCGAACCAGGGTTGTTCTCTTTTGCGTATGGCCCCGCCGCAGGCCCGGCACCAAACAGCATCACCAGCCGATTGCAGGCGGGTGAGCAGTCCGACCTTGCGATTTTGCCGATGGGTCTGGCCGAGGCCGAGATCGCCGCCGGTCGGTTGGTCGGCGTGCCGGTCCGTGTTTTTGCCTCGACCGTCGCGTTCTGCGTGGCGCCGGGGGCTGAGGTCCCGGATCTGTCGACCGAGGTGGGCCTTTGGAAAGCCCTGTCCGATGCCCCATCGATTGGACTCTCGGCAGCGGGCAGCGGCACTTTTTTTCGCAATGTGTTGGTGCCTGTATCTGGCCAAGCCGATGCGCTGACGGCGAAATTGCAAACGATCACCGATCGCTCGGTCGGGCAGGCGGTGGCCGAAGGGCTGGTCGCGCTCGGTTTCCAACAGAAGGCCGAGCTTCTGGAGGTGGACGGGATCACGGTCATCGACGATCTGGCCGATGTGGCCCGCAACGACACATGGCTTGCGCTTGCACAGGGGGCAGGTGGCCGAAGTCCCGCAAAAAATGCCTTGTTCGAACACATGCGTTCGGCGCGCGGTCAGCAAATTTTGGCAGAGCATGGTCTGACGCCCGCGCCTTGATTTCCCAGACCCTCTGCCGGGACAACCGATCCCGGCGGAGGACTGAGTGCGGTCGCTAGTTCGACGGCACGGCCCGAGGCGCCCGCTGGTCGAAACGGCGGTCAAAGATGCCTTCGGCGATACGGTTCTTCATGATCTCGATCGACCCGCCTGCAATCATCCACCCTCGCGTCCGGCGCAGGCAGTATTGCGCGGTGCTTTCGCTGGAGAAGCCCAGACCGCCCATGATCTGCACCGCTTCGTTGGCCGCGAAAAAGCCTGCCTCGTTGCAAGCCAGCTTGGCCAGCGCGGTCTCATGCGCCGAAGGCAAGCTGCCTGCGCCATTCACCGCCGCCCGCATCAGCAACAGGTGCGCCGCTTCCAGTTTCAGCTCCATCTCTGCGAACTTCCATTGCAGGCCCTGAAATTCGCACAAGGGCCGTCCGAATTGTGTGCGCGTCAGGGCGTGCTCGCGCGCGAGATTGAAGGCGTGCCGCCCGACGGCCACCGCCCGTGCCGCATTGCCCAAACGCTCGACGTTGAACCCGGCGATCTGCTTCTTGAAGCCGCCTTCGCCCAGGAGGACGTTGCCCTTTGGGATGCGCACATTGTCAAAATAGAGTTGGCACCAGTCCTCGCCATTCATGAAACTGGAGGGCGTGCCGATCTCGAAGCCGGGCGTGCCACGCTCGATCAGAACCGAACCGATCCCGCCGGTGCCGGGGCCGAAGCGGACATAGACGAGGAACAGATTGGCGAGGCTGCTATGCGTGCCGAAAACCTTAGTGCCATTGATGATGACATCATCGCCGTCCGGGGTCGCCGTTGTTGTTAGCTCGGTCACGGCAGAGCCTGCGCCCGGTTCGGTCATCCCGAGAGACATCAGCGTCTTGCCCGCGAGGATTCCGGCCAGATAACGTGCCTTCTGCTCTGGCGTTGCGTATTCGACAAAGGTTCTGACCGGGCCGAAATTGCCCGCCTGAATCACGTCGCCCGACTTTGGGCAAACCTCTGCCACGGCCTGAATGGCAATGATCGCATCCACCAGCGTGCCGCCGCTGCCCCCGTCCGCCTCGTCGAAGAGGATACCCAGCAGGCCCACCTCGGCAAGCCTGGCGGCGACATCCCAAGGATAGTCCTCTGACGCGGCGCGTTCAGCCGCGCCGGGGGCCAGCTCGGCCTGTGCAAAGCGGGTGACTATGTCTCGGAACTGCCGCTGCTCTTCGTTCAGATTGAAGTCCACTAGGCGGAACCCTCCCTACTTGATGGCTTCAAATCTAGCGCATCCTCCGGGCGCGTTTAACTAACCAGTGGTTCGCTTCCGGAAACAAAAACTTGTGCCAGAGCCGACCGGGAGCGGCTCCTGCTGTGTGCCCGCGCCGCAGAACCCCGGCAGCCATGGCCGACCAACAGTTATCCCAGTCCTAACTTATAGGTTCTGTCTGCCGAAATTGTCTGCATCTATTCTGAGATCGTAGCACATACAAATAGCTTCAATGCGGAGCAAATTTAGGTACCGAAAGCAGGGGCGGGCGGCCGGTTGGCCATAAGCCGTTGCATATGGGAGGGGAATATGAAGTCTGCGCTTCTCATCTTGGACATGCAGAACGAGCTGATCCATCCGCAGGGAAAGGTCGGTCGAAACGGCTTTGCCAAGACCGCGGCAGACCTGAACCTGGTTCAGAAAACGGCCCGGGTCGCCCAGGCGTTTCGGGACCGGAACCTGCCTGTGATCTTCGTCAATGTCGGGTTCGAAAAGGGATATATCGATGCAATCAGCAAACAATCTCGGCTGGCGCATCTGAAGGAGACGGGCGCCTTGGTGATCGGAGAGTTCGGCACCGAGTTTCCCGAGGAGCTTGCGCCGCAGGAGGGCGAACTGGTGGTGACAAAGCGGGCGGTCAACCCGTTTCATAACTCCAACCTGCTCAACTGGCTGACGGTCAATAAGGTCGAGCGCATCGTTCTGGCCGGGGTTTACACCCATATGGTGGTCGACAGCACTGCCCGCCACGGCGACGATTCCGGTCTCTTCGTGACGGTGCTGGAGGATTGCTGCGCCTCGCCGGACATGGAGCTGCACCGGATCGAATGCGAGAAGATCCTGCCGCTGTTCGGCACCGTGACCCCCTCGGAGGACTTCCTGAAGACGCTCTAGGCGCGCGGAGACCCGACACCAAACCATACCATCATTGTTCATAGGGAGGAGAAACGATGAAAATGAGTACGTTCGCAGGCGCGGCGGCATTTGCCGTCTGTAGTCTGGCCGCAAGCCTGGGCCATGCGGCCGAATACACCATCCGGGTCGGCAACTGGAACCCGAACCCAAACCATGCCGTTGTCAAAGCCTTGGAGGAATGGGCCGCGACAATTGTCGCTGAATCGGACGGCAGGATCGAGGTGTCCATCGACAAGGCGATCATCGGCAAGCCGGCGGGTCAATACGACCTGATCCGCCAGGGCGTCGTGCAGGCAGGTTGGGGCGTGTTGGCCTGGACACCGGGGCGCTTTGAGCTGAGCCAGGTCGTCGAGTTGCCGTTCCTCTCGCCCAACGGCGAGGAGGGCAGCCGCAAGATCACCGAAATCTGGCAGAACCATTTCTCCGATCAGGAGTTCACCGATACCAAGCTGCTGGCGCTGCATGTTCATGCGCCAGGCGCGCTGCACACCAAGGTCAAGATCGACACGCTCGCCGACCTAAAAGGCCAGAAGATCCGCACACTTGGGTCAGGTGTGGAATGGGCCGAGGCGCTGGGGGCGACCGCCGTGGTCATGCCGGCCAGCAAGGCCCATGAGGCTCTGGCGCGGGGCGTCGCCGACGGGATCCTGTTTCCCTTCGACGCCATCCAGTCTTACCGTCTGGAAGAGATCCTGCCCTATCACCTCGAAGTGCCGAATGGTCTCTACACGATCACTTTCTTCTTTGCGATGAACAAGCGCTTCTATGACTCGCTGCCTGATGATCTCAAAGCGGTGATCGACGCCAACTCCGGCCCCGATCTTGCCGCCAAAATCGGTCGGCACTGGGACGAAGCGGCCACGGTCACCCGCAAGGCGCTGGTGGGAGACCCCGGGCACGAGGTCACCACGGCGGATGCGGCGATGATGGAAGAGCTTAAGGCGCGTTCCGCTGACGTCTTCCAAGCTTGGAAGGACATCGCCACCGCCAAAGGCATCGATGCCGAAACGATCCTGAGCGAGTTCCCGGCCTCGGGCCACTCGCAATGAGGGGTCTGTTCAAGCTCATTGAACGGTTCCGCAGGGTCACCGTCGCTTTTGCGGCGGTGGTCTTGGCCGGGCTGGCCTGTCTGGTCTTCGTCGATGTGACCGGCAGGTACGTCTTTTCCGCGCCGCTGCCCGGGACCGTCGAACTGATCGAGGGTTTCATGGCCATCGTCATGTTCGGCGCCTTGGCCGAAGTGACCCGGCACCGCGAGCATATTCGCCTTGATTTCCTGCTTGCAAGATCGCGCGGGCGTCTGAAGCAGGTCTTGGAGATGTTGAGTGATCTGGCAGTGCTTCTGCTCGTGCTGGGCGCGACATGGGCCGTTTTCGAACGCACGCTGTCGCTCTACGACTCCGGCGATCTGACACCCATTCTTGATCTACCCCTTTACATGATGGCCGCGCTCGCGCTGCTGACCCTGTTGGTGGCCTGTGCGGTTGCCGTTCGGGTCCTGGTGGGGGGAGCAGGCAAGGATCGGCAAGACGCGGAGACCCATCCATGAGCGAACATGAGGTCACGGCCTTGGTCATCGGGTTGCTGCTGTCGATGATGGTGCTCGGCGTGCCAATCGGCGCGGCCATGGCGCTCTCGGCTTTCACCGGTATCATGATCCTCTACGGATTAAGTACGGCCTTCTTCATGGTCGGCGAGGTCGCGATTGAGGTGGGGTTCAACTATGAACTCTGCATCATTCCGCTGTTCATCTTGATGGGCAACCTGGCGACCAAGGCGGGAATGTCGGCCGATCTTTACCAGGGCTGCGCACGCCTGTTCGGCGGCGTGCGAGGTGCGCTGGCAATGGCCACGATCCTGGCTTGTGGCTGCTTTGCCGCTGTATCCGGATCGTCGCTCGCCACGGCGACGGCGCTGGGGCGGGTCTCTCTGCCGGAAATGAAGCGTAACAATTATAGTGACTCGCTCGCCACCGGCTGCGTCGCCGCGGGGGGCACCATTGGCGTGCTGATCCCGCCGTCGATCATTCTAGTGATCTACGGCGTACTTACCGAAACCTCGATCACCGATCTCTTTGTCGCCGCGGTCATCCCCGGTTTGATGCAGATCGTGATCTATGCCGCGACGATTGCCGTCGTCGTGAAAATCTGGCCCAGTTCGGCGGGCCGCAGCCACCCCACAAGCTTTCGCGAGAAGCTGGCGGCCCTGCCGCAGATCTCCAGCATGTTCATTCTCTTCGCGCTGATCATCGGCGGGCTCTACCTCGGGGTCTTCACACCGACCGAGGCGGCGGGCTTCGGGGTGATCTTCGCTCTGGCCATCGGACTATTGCGGCGATCGATCACCGTGTCGCAGATGATCGAGGCGGTCTATTCAACCGTCCGGACAACGGGGATGATCGCCCTGATCATTTTCGGAGCCTTCCTACTGATCAACTTCTTCGTACTTACCCGCGCGAACATCGCGATTGCCGATTACATCCTGTCTTTGAATACGTCGCCAGCGCTGGTGTTGCTCTTCATCCTGCTGACATATCTGATCCTGGGGTGTTTCCTCGACAGCATTGGCATGGTGCTGCTGACCGTTCCCGTGATCTTTCCAATCATCACGGGGCTGGGGTACGACCCGGTCTGGTTTGGCATCATCCTGGTGATCGTGGTGGAAACGGGTATGATTACACCGCCCTTAGGCATCAACGTCTTCGCGATAAAGTCCATCGCGCCAGAGGTTCCTCTTGGAACGATTTTCAGGGGCGTGATGCCATTCTGGGGAGCCGATCTAATCAGGCTGGCATTACTTGTAGCGTTCCCTGCACTCACATTGGCGTTGTTGTAGTGGCACGAGCGGTTTGGAACGGACCGTTGCATAAATCGCTGGGCTTGGACTCTGCAGGAGTATTCACAAGTGTATAAGGGTTCTGCCCCAATCCGTGTGGCGCAACTATCCTGAGAATGGAACATTCAGGAGGGATAGTCGTGATTTCAAAGAAACACTGGTCGCCCGGGACCGACGTTTTGGTTGAAGGCGTTGAGCGAAGAGACTGTTCAATTATCTGGGGTGCAATCTTTGACCGGCCGTGTGAAGCTTCCACTTTTGACGCAAGGCGGAGGCAAACATGCATTGGCGCATCACGGTAGAAGCGGTTGATCCGACCGGTGAGGAGTATCGGCAGGAGTTCTTGTTTGAGAAGGATCTCAATGGGCATTGCCAAGTTACTTTCACCCAGCGCACTGCAGCCTGACCCAAGTCCGTCAGGCGGTCATCTCGCGGGCATAGTCGGCCCAAAGGCTGAACGCATCTGCCCTGGAGTGACGATAGGAGTTAGCGGTGAGGCGATAGCGGCGTGGTTTGAAGATCGTGTAGATTTGGTCATGAGCGGCGAGGACAAAGGCTGGATCGGCGAGCGCTATGACGCGGGCGTGGGCCTGCAATACCTGAACGCCCGCTACTACGACCCGGAACTGGCCGTGTTCATCCAACCGGACTGGTTCGAGGTGACCAAGGCTGGGGTCGGCACAAACAGGTACGCCTATTCGTTCAACGATCCGGTGAATTTGAGGGACCCGGAGGGGAATTGTGTTTGGGATGCTTGCATCGTCGAAGGAATAATAGTTGCCGCTGGCGCTTTAATCGGCACTCTTATGGTCGATCATGCCATTGACGTTTCAGATGGGAAAGTCGATGGCTCGTCACCACTGGGCAACCCAGCAGGGGCGTTGGTTGGAGCCGGTCTCGATCTCGCACTTGAAGGCATCTCAGAAACGCCAGGACAAGAATCACAGGTTTTGAACTCATCCGGGTCAGGTTACTTTGATATAGACGATAACAATAAAATCAAAGATAACGAACTACCAAACGTTGGCGATATCAATCCATCTGATTTACCAGAAGTGATAGCAGAGTTGGAAAACAGCTTGGGGCAAAGAGAATTTGAAAACCGGTACGGTCTAGGTCATGTTGACAAAAGGCTGACCCAAAGGCGGATGGACGTGATGTCTACAAAACCAAGGAAGCTCTCTGCGGT